>NZ_SMKT01000124.1 GCF_004348735.1 Actinomadura sp. KC06 | reverse complement strand
GCCCCACGACCCCGCACCCTCGACGGCGACCCGTTCACCCTCGGCGTCGCGTCCGGCGACCCCGAGCCGGACGGGTTCGTCCTCTGGACCCGGCTGGCCCTCGACCCCCTCGCCGAGGACGGCCTCGGCGGCATGCCGTCCCGGACGGTCCCCGTCGGCTGGGAGGTCGCGTCCGACGAGCGGTTCCGCCGCATCGAGCGCCGCGGCACCGCCGCCGCCCGCGCAGCCTCCGCGCACTCCGTCCACATCGAGCTGAACGGCCTGCGCCCCGGCCGCGAGTACTGGTACCGGTTCCGCGCCGGCAGCCACATTTCCCCGGTCGGACGGACCCGCACCGCCCCCCACCCCGCCACCTACGGGCCCGCGCTCGCGATGGCCTTCGTGTCCTGCTCTCAGTTCGAGCACGGCTACTTCACCGCCTACCGGCGGCTCGCCGAAGAGAACCCCGACCTGATCCTGCACCTCGGCGACTACCAGTACGAGTACAAGAAGGGCGTCTACACCATCCCGGGCGGCAACGTCCGCGACCACGAGGGCCCCGAGACCGTCACGCTGGCGACCTACCGGCAGCGGCACGCCCAGTACAAGTCCGACCGCGACCTGCAGGCCGCGCACCAGGCCGCGCCCTGGCTCGTCGTGTTCGACGACCACGAGGTCGAGAACAACTGGGCCGACGACGTCCCCGAGAACAACTCCGACACCCCGTCGCCCGAGGCGTTCCGCGCCCGCCGCGTGGCCGCCTTCAAGGCGTACTACGAGAACATGCCGCTGCGCCGCCGCTCCATCCCGCGCGGCCCCGACATCCAGGTCTACCGGCGGGTCTCCTGGGGCCGGCTCGCCAGCTTCCACATGCTCGACACCCGCCAGTTCCGCGACGACCAGGCCTGCGGCGACGGCTACAAGGACTGCCCCGACGCGCTCGACCCGAAGCGCTCCATCACCGGCGACCGGCAGGAGCGCTGGCTGCTGGACGGCTTCCGCCGTTCCCGCGCCCAGTGGGACGTCCTCGGCCAGCAGGTGTTCTTCGCGCAGCGCGACAACACCGAAGGGCCCGTCAAGAAGACCTCGATGGACTCCTGGGACGGCTACGCCGCGTCCCGCGACCGGATCACCAAGGGCTGGCTGGACGCCAAGGTCCGCAACCCCGTCGTGCTCACCGGCGACGTCCACGCCCACTGGGCGAGCGACCTGAAGGCCAGTTACGACGACCCCGGCTCCAGGACGGTCGGCTCCGAGCTGGTGTGCTCGTCGATCACCAGCGGCGGCGACGGGGCCGACTCCAACCCCGCCGACCACCCCTTCCTCAAGATCAACCCGCATCTGCGGTTCTACAACAACCAGCGCGGCTACGTCATCACGAAGATCGGCAAGGACGAGCTGAAGGCCGACTTCAAGACGCTCCCGACCGTCCGGACGCACGACGCGAAGGCGTCCGTCAAGGCGACGTTCGTGGTCGAGGACCGTCAGCCCGGCGTCAAGCAGACCTACCTGCGCCCCTACGACGCGCCCAAAGGAGCGCGGACTCAGTCGGCCGACGACCTGATCCGCCAGACCGTCGAGAACGAGACCCAGCGCCCTTGACCATCCCGCACGGGGGGCGGCGCGGCCGGGACGCTCACCACGCGTCCCGGCCGCCCTGCCGCGGGGCCGGTCAGCGGTTGACGCGGGGGCTGGTCGCCTCGCCGGAGAGGATGTCGGCCAAGTCGTACGCGACCGGGATCTCCAGCTGCTCGTAGGTGCACGACTCGGGGGTGCGGTCGGGGCGCCAGTTGCGGAAGCGGGCCGTGTGCCGGAACCGGTCGCCCTCCATCGCCTCGTACGCGACCTCGACCACAAGGTCGGGACGCAGCGGTACCCAGCTGAGGTCCTTCTTGCCCGTCCAGCGGGAGATCGCGCCCGGCATCCGGTCGGCGGTCGCCTCGGACTGGCTCGCCCACTCCGCCCACGGGTGATCGGAGAGGTCCTGCAGCCGGTACGGCTGGAGCTCCTCGACCAGCTCGGCGCGGCGCTTCATCGTGAACGACGCCGCGACCCCCACGTGCTGGAGATGCCCCTTGTCGTTGTAGAGGCCGAGCAGCAGCGACCCCACGATCGGGCCGGACTTGTGCCAGCGGAAGCCCGCCACCACGCAGTCGGCGGTCCGCTCGTGCTTGACCTTGAACAGCACCCGCTTGTCGGGCTGGTACGGGACGTCGCGCGGCTTGGCGATGACGCCGTCCAGCCCGGCGCCCTCGAACTCGTCGAACCAGCGCAGCGCCAGCTCGTAGGAGTCGGAGGCGGGCGTCACATGGATCGGCGCGCTCACCCCGGCCAGCGTGTCGACGAGCCGCTGCCGCCGCTCGCCGAGCGGCGTCTCCATCAGCGACTCGTCGCCGAGCGCCAGCAGATCGAACGCGATGAACGACGCCGGGGTCTGCTCCGACAGCAGCTTGATCCGCGACGCGGCCGGATGGATCCGCTGCTGGAGGACCTCGAAGTCGAGGCGCGTCCCCTGCGGCACCACGATCTCGCCGTCGACCACGCACCGCTCGGGCAGCTCGCGCTTCACCGCCTCGACCAGCTCGGGGAAGTACCGGGTCAGCGGCCGCTCGCCCCGGCTCGACAGCTCCACCTCGTCGCCGTCGCGGAACACGACGCAGCGGAAGCCGTCCCACTTCGGCTCGTACAGCAGGTCGCCCTTGGGCATGGTCTTGACCGCCTTGGCCAGCATCGGCGACAGCGGCGGACTGATCGGCAGGTCCATCCCCCTATAGTGCGCCCCCGGACCGACAAAAGGACAAGGCGGGGGCCGGAAAAGGCCGTCCGATAACCTGCAGGTCATGCGCCGTCTGCTGCCCGGACCACCCGCCGACGGCATCGATCCGTACGACGCCTACCGCGCCGCGCCGGGCCTGCGGCTCGGCATGGTGATGAGCGTGGACGGCTCCGTCACCGACGCCGAAGGCTGGACGGACGCGCTCGGCGGCGACGCCGACTTCCGCGTCTTCCGGACGCTGCGAGCCCTCGCCGACGCGATCCTCGTGGGCGCCGCGACCGTCCGGACGGGACGTCTCGGACCGGCCCGCCTACGCCGCGATCTGCGCGCGCGCCGCGGTGGGCCGCCCGCGCCCATCGTCGTGGTCAGCCGATCCGCCGACCTCGACTGGACGCTCCCGCTGTTCACCGAGGCCGAGACACCGACCGTCGTCGTCACATCGCGCGCCGCTCGAAAGCGCGTTCCGAGCGCGATCCAGGTGGTCGCCGAAGGGGAGGACGACGTCGACCTGCCCGCCGCCGTCCGGGTGCTCCGCGAAGGGCTCGGGCATGAGCATCTGCTCTGCGAAGGGGGCCCGGCACTGGCTACCGCGCTGATCCGTGTGTCCCTTGTCGACGAGTTGTGCCTCAACATCGCCCCGACGCTTCTCGGCAGCGCCCGCCATACCCGGCTTCTGCACGGCCTGGACGCCGAGGTGCCGCTCGACCCGGCGGCCCTCTACCTGGACGAAGGGGTGCTCTTCGTCCGCTACCGGCTGCGGACGTAGCGGAGGAAGAGGAAGTCGTCGTCCTGCAGCGCGTGGGCGAGGGACAGCTCCGGCGGGACGGGCACCGGCGGCCCGTTCAGGATCCGCGTCGGATGCCCGGCGAGGAGGAGCGGGCTCAGGGTGAGGCACAGCTCGTCCAGCAGCCCGGCCGCCACCACCTGCGCGAGGACGCCCGGGCCGCCTTCGCAGAGGAGGCGCCGGTGGCCGCGCGCCGCGAGCGCCTCGACGGCGGCGGCGAAGTCGAGCGAGTCCGTCCCGGCGATGATCACGTCGGCGCGCTCCCGCGCCGCCTCCAGCCGCGCCGGGTCGGCGGTCGCGGTCGCCAGCACGATCGTCCGGGTCTTGGCCGCGGTGAAGATCGGCGCGTCGAAGTCCAGGTCGAGGGTGCGGGAGACGATCGCCAGCGGCGGGACCGGCGGCCGCCCGTCCCGGACGCCGTCCCAGCCCTCGCTCGGCTCGACGGGCCCGTAGCCCTCGGCGCGCACCGTGTTGGCGCCGACGATGACGACGTCGGCCAGCCCGCGCAGCAGCAGGAACAGGTGCTGGTCGGCGGGGTTGCCGAGGCCGCCGCTGCGCTCGTCGCGCTGGGCCGCGCCGTCCAGGCTGGCGACCATGTTGGCCCGCAGCCAGGCGCCGCCGCCGGGCGGGTAGGCGTAGCGCTCGGCGAGGTCGACGTCGCCCGTGTCCGGGATGAGGGCTCGCATAGGACGCCAAGCTACTGCACGCCGATGCTGACCGTCTGTGCGCCAATCTGCACGAATCCGTCATGGCGGGCCCGCGAAAGGGCGACACTGGGGCCGGGGGACGGGGTTTGAGAATTGCATGGAAGGAGCCGGGGGTGGAGTTCGCCGCGCTCGCCGCGTGGATACTCGCCGCCGTGGCGGGCGGTTATCTGCTGATCATCTGGATGGCGCACGGGGGAGCCTCGACGAAGGTGACGCGCTTTCCGATCCTGGTCGTCGTCGGCCATCCGCTGGCCGCCGTCGCCGGTCTCGTCATATGGATCGTCTATCTGGCCACCGACCGCGCCGCTTACGCCTGGGGGGCGTTCGGCGCGCTGCTGGTCGTCATCCTCCAGGGGTTCATGCTGTTCACCCGCTGGCTCGTCGGCCGCGGCGGCCGCCACGCCCGCGGCGCGGAGCAGGCGTTCCCGGCCGCCGCCGTGGCCGTCCACGGCGGCGTGGCGGTGACGACGTTCGTCCTCGTCTTCCTCACCGCGATGGAGCTCACCGGGACCTAGGGGATCCGGCGGAGGACGGTCAGCGAGCGGTCGGTGAGGGGGACGGTGTCGCGGGCCTTGACGCGGGGACGCTCGCCCGCGGTGCCGGGTTCGGCGGTGTCGAGGGCGAACTCCCAGCGCTCGCCGTACTCGCCGCCGGGGAGCGTGAACTCGACGGGTTCGGCGCCCGCGTTGATCAGCAGGAGGAACGAGTCGTCGCGGACGCGGCGCCCGCGCGGGTCGGGCTCGGTGATGGCGTCGCCGTTGAGGAACACGCCGAGGGACTTGGCGAACCCGACGTTCCAGTCCTCGTCGGTCATGCTCTCGCCGGCCGGGGTCAGCCACGCGATGTCGGCCGCCGCGCCGGTGCCCGTCCCGGTGAAGAAGCGGCGGCGGCGGAACACCGGGTGGTCGCGCCGCAGCCGCGACAGGATCCGGACGAACTCCGTGTCGTCGGAGTCCTCCCAGCGGACCCAGGAGATCTCGTTGTCCTGGCAGTAGGCGTTGTTGTTGCCCTTCTGCGTGCGGCCCAGCTCGTCGCCGTGGGACAGCATCGGCACGCCCTGGGACAGGAAGAGCGTCGCCAGGAAGTTGCGGCGCTGCCTGGCGCGCAGGTCGAGGACGGCGGGATCGCGGGTCGGGCCCTCGACGCCGCAGTTCCACGACCGGTTGTCGTCGGTGCCGTCGCGGTTGTCCTCGCCGTTGGCGTCGTTGTGCTTGTGGTCGTAGGAGACGAGGTCGGTCAGCGTGAACCCGTCGTGGCAGGTGACGAAGTTGATGGACGCGAACGGCCGCCGCGCGCTGTGCTCGTACAGGTCGGACGAGCCGGTCAGCCGGGACGCGAACTCCGGCATCGTCGCGTACGAGCCGCGCCAGAAGTCGCGGACCGTGTCGCGGTACTTGCCGTTCCACTCCGTCCACAGCGGCGGGAAGTTGCCGACCTGGTAGCCGCCCTCGCCGACGTCCCACGGCTCGGCGATCAGCTTCACCTGCGACACGACCGGGTCCTGCTGGACGAGGTCGAAGAACGTCGCGAGCCGGTCGACGTCGTGCAGCTCGCGGGCCAGCGCGGACGCCAGGTCGAAGCGGAACCCGTCGACGTGCATCTCCAGGATCCAGTAGCGCAGCGAGTCCATGATGAGCTGCAGCGCGTGCGGGTTGCGGACGTTCAGCGAGTTGCCGCAGCCGGTGTAGTCGAGGTGGTAGCGCTTGTCGTCGTCGCGGAGCCGGTAATAGGACGCGTTGTCGATGCCGCGGAACGACAGCGTCGGCCCGAGGTGGTCGCCTTCGGCGGTGTGGTTGTAGACGACGTCCAGGATGACCTCGATGCCCGCCTCGTGCAGGGCGCGGACCATCGCCTTGAACTCCAGCACCTGCTCCCCGCGCTGCCCGGACGACCCGTAGGCGTTGTGCGGCGCGAAGAACCCGATCGTGTTGTAGCCCCAGTAGTTGCCGAGCCCCCGCGCCACCAGCGCGTGCTCCGGGATCGACTGGTGCACCGGCATCAGCTCCACGGCCGTCACGCCGAGGTCGAGCAGATGGTCGATCATCACCGGATGCGCGAGGCCCGCGTACGTGCCGCGCTGCTCGTCCGGGATGCCGGGGTGCAGCTTCGTCAGGCCCTTGACGTGCGCCTCGTAGATGACGCTCTCGTGGTAGGGGACGCGCGGCGGCCGGTCGTCCGCCCAGTCGAAGAACGGGTTGATGACGACGTTCTTCGGCATGTACGGGGCGCTGTCGTCCTCGTTCAGGACGTCGGGGTCGGCGAACCGGTACGAGAACAGCGACTCGTGCCAGCGGACCTCCCCCTCGACGGCCTTGCCGTACGGGTCGAGCAGCAGCTTGGCCGGGTTGCAGCGGTGGCCCTCGCGCGGGTCGAACGGCCCGTGCACGCGGTACCCGTACCGCTGCCCGGGGCCGATGCCCGGCAGGTAGCCGTGCCAGACGAACCCGTCCACCTCGGGGAGGGCCAGCCGCGTCTCGTCGCCGTCGGCGTCGAACAGGCACAGCTCGACGCGGTGCGCCACCTCGGAGAACAGCGCGAAGTTCGTGCCCGTGCCGTCCCAGGTGGCGCCCAGCGGATAGGGGTCCCCGGGCCAAACCTCCCGCATGCGCTCCAACTCCTCGACCGGTTCGTCCTGGCACGTCGATTGTGGCCTACCCGGTCCCGGCCTGCGCACCACGAGGCGTCATCAGAGTGTCACGGAGCCGGGTGCGGGAGGCGCCAGACGGTTTCGCCGTCGTCGGTGGTCTCGGAGGTCGGCCGCAGGCCGAGCCTGGCCGCGACGGCGGCGGACGGCCGGTTGTCCGGGTGGACGGTCGCGACGACGTCGCGGACGCCGTGCGCCAGCAGCCAGTCCAGCAGCGCGCGGGCGGCCTCGGTCGCGAACCCGAACCCCTGGTACGGCATCCCGATGACCCAGGCCACGGACGCGATGCGGCGCGGCGGCCCGGGCGTCACGGTCGACCCGGCGGACGCGGGCGTCACCGTGAAGCCGGGCGGCGCGGGCGCGACGGTCGCCTGGACGTACCCGATCGCCTGCCCGTCGCGGACGCGCCGGACGATCCAGTTCAGCCAGTACTCCTGGTGGTAGGGCGCGGGCCCGGCGACGAGGTGCTCGTAGCGGGCGCGCAGCTCGTCCAGCGTGAGGGGCTCGCCGCCGATGTGGCGGTGCAGGCGCGGATCGTCCAGGACGGGCGCCATCTCGTCGGCGTGATGGACGGCCAGCGGCTCCAGGACGAGGCGCTGGGTCCGGATCGGCTCGGAGAGCGTCCCGTACACTCCGCCGATCGTATGCCCACGGCGCCCGGCGGGGCCGGTCAGAGCCGCCGTGTCCAGACACCGCGCGCGTGCTGCTTCGGGGTGAGCCACAGCCACGGCTGCGAGTGGCGGAACGGCAGATCGGTGCCGGGCTGCCAGGGGAACAGGCCCTCCGGGTTCGGCCAGAGGACCTGCAGCATCGGCAGCGGGGGACGCCGGTAGAACGCCACGGCGCCGCCGAACAGGCCGTCGTACCAGCGCGGGTCGACCTCGCGGAACGCGGCGGGCTGCCCGCGGACGACGCCGTCGCGGCGGTCGCCGTCGGCCGGGGCGCGCCCGTCGGCGGTCTGCCGGCCGAGCGTGTTGAGCGACTCCTCCATCTCGTACACGTCGCCGCCGAACATGGCGAGCTCGGGCGCGCCGTGGCTGTGCCACAGGCCGATCGTGTACGCCCAGCCGGGCCCGGCGTCGTCGGGATGGACGAGGACGACGCTCCACCCGTACTCCGTGATGTGCACGATGGTGCGGAGCTGGAAGTTGTCCAAGCGGTCGCGGTCACCGTAGTCATTGCAGATGACACAGGTGCACGTGGAGCGGCCGTCGGACATGACCTTCAGTTTACGATCTGTCGACGGTCGGTATTCCCGTCCTCCAGCCCCCACCCACCGCCAATCAACGGACGAGCTCCGCTCGACGCCTCCCGGGGATCGGGTCACCAGAACACTCCCGTGTCGCGCGGCCTGGCCTCGTGGCCTGCGGGGACGTCCGGCCGGGTGAGGCCGCGGACGGCCACGGCCGCCAGCAGCATCGCGGCGGGCAGCCCGAGCGGCACGGCCGCGAGCGGCACGACGGCGGCGACCTCCAGCGCCGTCCCGCCGAGCAGGCCCGCGACGCCGAGGTTGTCGCCCTGCCGCCCGGTCGGCAGGACGACCGCGGCGAGCGCGGCGGCGACGGCGGCGCCCGCGGCCGGGAGCGCGAAGATCCGGCGCCGGACGAAGAACCCCAGCGCAACGCCCGCCGCGCCGAGCACCGGCAGAGCGAGCACGCCGAGCCAGCGCACCGGGCTGGGACGCATCTCGACGCTCAGCACCGGCGCCGGGCCGTCCGGGCGCAGCCGCCAGGTCCGGTCGCCGGACGGTCTCCCGTCCGTCCGCACCGTGGACGGCACGGACGGCAGCCGCAGCTGCACGGACGTGTCGCGGAACCCTCGCGCGCGGAGCAGCCGCGCCGCGCCGGCCGTGTCGATCCGCAGGGAGGCGTCGCGTCCCGTCCGGTAGGCGCGGTCGATCTCGGCACTCGCGAACGACAGGCCGCGATCGTCCTCGGTACGCACCCGGACGCCCCGCGCGCCGGGGAACGCCGCTTCGGCGAGCCGCCGGGCCAGGGCGCGGACTTCGGCGTCCGACCGCAGCCGTCCCGCCGCGTACAGGTCGAGGAACGCGTCCCCTTCGGGCAGGACGTCGATGCGGAACCAGGCCCGCTGCGGCGGCGCGGGCCCGCCTCTGCCGTCGCGGCCGCCGGCGCATCCGGCGAGCACGGCGACCGCCAGCAGCACCGCGCCGAGCGCGGCGAGCCGTCGAACCGACACCGCGGGCCTCCGATGCTGGACGGACTGGTCGCCGTCCAGCCTGACCGGATGAGGTCGCACCCGCGTCTCGTTCCGGTGTCGGTGGGTTCTCCTAAGGGAGGCGGCTTCGCCGGAGCCAGTACGTTGACCGGCACACCCCCCGAGGAAAGGGAGATTCATGGCCGACCGCGACGTGGTGGATCCCTCCGCCGTCGACGCCGACGTCCCGCACGCTGCGCGGATCTGGAACTACTGGATGGGCGGCAAGGACAACTACGCGGCCGACCGCGCCGCCGGCGACGCGGTGGCCGAGGTGTACCCGCAGATCGTCACGATGGCGCGGCAGTCGCGGCGGTTCCTCATCCGCGCCGTGGAGTTCCTCGCGCGCGAACGCGGCGTCCGCCAGTTCATCGACATCGGGACGGGGCTGCCGACCATGCAGAACACGCACGAGGTCGCGCAGGGCGTCGCGCCCGAGTCCAAGATCGTGTACGTCGACAACGACCCGCTGGTGCTCGTGCACGCCCGCGCATTGCTCGGCAGCACCACCGCGGAGGGGACGACCACGTACGTGCACGCCGACTACCACGACCCGGACCGGATCGTCGCCGAGGCCGGGAAGGTCGTGGACTTCCGCGAGCCCGTGGCGGTGATGTTCATGGGCGTGCTCGGCTATGAGCCCGACCTGGCCGTGGTGCGCTCCATCGTCGGGCGGGTGATGGACGCGACGCCGTCCGGCAGCCACCTGGTGATGTGGGACGGGACCGACACCGGCGCGGAGGTCGTCGAGGGCGCGGAGAAGCTCGTCGAGAGCGGCGGCGTCCCGTACATCCTGCGCGCGCCCGAGCAGCTCGCGCGGTGCTTCGAGGGGCTGGAGCTCGCCGAGCCGGGGCTCGTCCCGATCACCGAGTGGCGGCCGGACGGGGACGCCCCGTCCGTCGACGCCTACGGCGCGGTCGGCCGAAAGCCCTGACCGAAATTCGCGAATGAGGCCGCCGGAAACCGGGAAATCCGGATGATCAAGGCTCGGTTATGCCTTTGCGATCTCCGCGGTCCATACTCGGCGCTTGTCAGGTGACAATCGCCGTGTAAGGGGCCATTGGTGGCAGAAGAGGAATTCACGCCGTACGACTTCGACGTGGACACTCCCAACGCCGCCCGGATGTACGACTACTACCTGGGCGGCAAGGACAACTACCCGGCCGACCGGGAGGCCGCCGAGAAGATCATGGCGCTGGGGCCGAGCCGGGACATCTGCGTCGCCAACCGCCGGTTCCTCGGCCGCGCCGTCCGGCTCGCCGCCCGGGAGGGGATCAGGCAGTTTCTCGACCTCGGCACCGGGCTGCCGACCCGGGAGAACGTGCACGAGGTCGCCCAGCGGGAGGCCCCCGGCGCACACGTCGTCTACGTCGACTACGACCCCGTCGTGCTGGCCCACGCCCGCGCGCTCAAGGCCATCGACGCGACGACGACCGTCGTCCAGGAGGACGTCCGCAAACCGCGCGAGATCCTCGACCACCCCGAGGTGCTGGGGCTGATCGACTTCTCGGAGCCGGTCGCCGTGCTGTTCGTCGCCGTCCTGCACTGCCTGACCGACGACGAGGACCCGTGGGGCGTCGTCCGGACGTTCGCCGAGCGGATGGCGCCGGGCAGCCACCTGATCGTGTCGCATCTGACCGACGACGCCCATCCGGACGTGGGCGCGGCGGCCAGGGAGGTCTACGACGCCGCCACCGCGCCCCTGATCCACCGCGGCCACGCCGCGATCTCCAGGTTCTTCGACGGGTTCGAGGTGCTGGAACCGGGCGTCACCGCGGTCAACGAATGGCGGCCCGAGGGTGACCTGGACCGGGAGCGTCCCGGCGGGGAATGGTTCTACGTGGGAGTGGGGCGGAAACCGTGAGAAGGCTGAGCACGGTCGTCGCGGCGGGTCTCGTCCTCGCGCTCGCGGCTTGTACGGATTCGGACGACGGCGGCGGCTCCGGCCCGTCCGGGGACGCCAAGAGCATCGCGTTCTTCGGGTTCGCGAAGGCCAACTCGTTCTCGCAGGCCACCTTCGAGGGCGTGAAGGAGCAGGCGGCGAAGGAGGGCGGGAAGGCGGAGTTCTTCGACTCCGGCTTCGACGCGCAGACGCAGCTCCGCCAGCTCCAGGACGCGATCACGTCCAAGCGGTTCGGCGTGTTCGTGCTGCAGGCCAACGACGGCACCGCCGTCGTGCCCGCCGTGCGCCAGGCCGTCCGGAGCGGGATCGCGGTCGTCGTCCAGTTCACGCCCGTCGGGACGCGCTACGACACCGCCGAGCCGCAGGTGCCGGGCGTGATCTCGCTGGTGGACGTCCCGGTGCAGAACGGCAGGCAGCTCGGCGTCCTCGGCGTCGGCGCCTGCCAGGCGAGCAAGGCCAAGCCCTGCAAGGTCGCCTACCTGGAGGGCCTGAAGACGCTGCCGCTCGACAACGCGCGCACGAAGGCGGTCGTCGACTCGCTGAAGGCCGCGAAGGACGTGGAGGTCGTCGCGCAGGTCGAGGGCGGCTACACCCGCGACTCCGGCCGCAAGGCGATGCAGGACCTGCTCCAGGCCCACCCCGACGTCGACGTCGTCATCGGGTCGTCGCAGGCCCTGTTCGGCGCCGAGGGCGTCGCGAAGGGCAAGGACGTCCTGTACGTCGGCAACGGCGCGTCCCGGCAGGCGGTGACCGCCGTCCGCGAGGGCCGCTGGTTCGGCATCCCGTACCTGCCGGTCCGGACCGCCGGGGCCAAGGCCGCCGAGCTGGGGCTGGCGAAGGCGAGCGGCAAGAACGTCCCGGTGACGACCGAGATCTCGTCCCTCGCGCCGAACGGGGGAACGCTCACCAAGGACCTGATCGTCTCGTCCGGGGTCACCGGCGAGTACGACGAGTAGCGGCGTGGACGTCGCGCTCGAAGGCATCCGCAAGAGCTACGGCGGGATCACCGTCCTGCACGACGTCTCGCTGACCCTGCGCGGCGGGCGCGTGCACGGCCTCGTCGGCGAGAACGGCGCGGGGAAGAGCACGCTGGCGCGCGTCCTGTGCGGCGCCGTGCGGGCCGACTCCGGGCGCGTCGCCGTGGACGGAGCGCCCGCCGCCGTCCGCTCGCCGCGCGACGCGCTGCGGCGCGGGCTCGCGCTCGTCACCCAGGAAGGCGCGATCGTCCCTGGCCTCAGCGTGGCCGACAACGTCTTCCTCGGCCTGGGGCCGGGGCGGCGGCGCGGGCTCCGCGACCCGGCGGGGGACCGCCGCCGCCTCGCCGCCCTCCTCGACCGGACGGGGTTCGCGCTGGATCCGTCCGCCCGCGCGGGCGACCTGCCGCTCGTGCACCGCCAGCAGATCGAGATCCTGCGCGCCCTGGCCCGCGGCGCGCGCCTGATCGCCCTCGACGAGCCGACCGCGCTGCTGCCGGGGCCCGCCGCCGAGCGCCTGCTCCGCCTGGCCCGCGACCTCGCCGAGCGCGACGGCATCGCGGTCGTGCTCATCTCGCACCGGCTGGGCGAGGTCCTCGGCTCCTGCGACACGGTCACCGTCCTGCGGGACGGACGGCACGTCACCACCGCGCCCGCCGCCGGCCTGACGGCCCCCGACCTGCTGCGCGCCATGGTCGGGCGTCCCGTCGAGATGCTGTATCCCGAGCCCGCGCCCGTTCCGGACGGCGCGCCCGTCGTGCTGGCGGTGCGCGGCCTGTCGCGCGGGAACGCGGTGCGCGGCGTCAGCCTGGACGTGCGCGCGGGGGAGATCGTCGGGCTGGCCGGGCTCGTCGGCAGCGGCCGGACGGAGACGCTGCGGCTCGTCTTCGGCGCCGACCGCCCGGACGGCGGCGAGGTCACGATCACGGGCCGCCGCGTCACGGGCAGGGGCCCGTCCCAGGCGATGGCCCTCGGCGCCGGGCTGGTGCCGGAGTCGCGGGCCGACCAGGGGCTCGTCCTCGTCCGGTCCGCCGCCGAGAACCTGGCGCTGGCCAGCCTGCCGGAACGGCGCCGCCTCGGGTTCGTGCGGCGCCGCCCGGAGGGCCGCGCCGTGGGGGACGCGGCGGAGACGCTCGGCATCCGGGGCGCGGGGCTCGGCCGTCCCGCGTGGACGCTGTCCGGCGGCAACCAGCAGAAGTCGGTGTTCGGCAAGTGGCTCGTCCGGTCGCCGCGCGTCCTGCTGGTGGACGAGCCGACCCGCGGCGTCGACGTGGCCGCCAAGGTCCAGATCCACCGGCTGATCGCCGGCCTGGCCGCGCGGGGCGTGGCCGTGCTCATGGCGTCCTCGGAGGTCGAGGAGGTGCTCGGGCTCGCGCACCGCGTCCTGGTGATGCGGGACGGCGGCGTCGCGGGCGAGTTCCCGAGGGGCGCGAGCGCCGAGGACGTCCTCGCGGCGGCGGGCCTGCGATGAGGTACGCGGCCGTCCGTGATCATGGGATCGTCGTGGCGCTCGTCGGTCTCGCCGTCGCGCTGTCCCTGTCGACCGGTACGTTCCTGACGAAGGGGAACCTGGTCAACGTGCTCGACCAGGCCGTCGTCGTCGGCCTGCTGGCGTGCGGCATGACGCTGTGCATCGTCTGCGGCGTGTTCGACCTGTCGGTGAGCGCCGTGCTGGCGGTCAGCGCGGTCGTCGCCGTCCTGGTCACCCAGTCCGCCGGGGTGCCCGCCGGATACGCGGCGGGCGTCGCGACCGGCACCCTGATGGGCACGGTCACCGGGCTCGTCGTCGCGCTGTCGCGCGTGCACTCCTTCATCGCGACGCTGGCGCTCAGCATCGTCTACCGGGGCCTCGCGGTCGTGATCACCGGAGGCGCCATCGTGTACCCGCAGGCCGCCCGGCTCGACGCGTTCCAGGCGCTGAGCCTGCCGACCGTGCTCGGCGGGATCACCGTCCCGACGCTGGTCCTCGCGGGCGTCGCCGCCGCCTGCTGGGTGCTGCTCGCCGCGACGACGTTCGGCCGGGCCGTCTACGCCGTCGGCGGCAACGCCGAGGCGGCGCGGCTGTCGGGGGTCAGGATCGCGCCCGTCCGGGTCGCCGTGTTCGCCGTCAGCGGCGCCTGCGCCGGGACGGCCGGGCTCGTCATGGCGACCCGCGCCGGCTCCGCCCAGGCCGGTCTCGGCTCCCTCCTCGAACTGACCGCGATCGCCGCGGTCGTCATCGGCGGGACGAGCATCCTCGGCGGCGAGGGCGCCGTGTGGCGCTGCCTCGCCGGGGTGCTGATCCTGACGCTCATCTCCAACGGGTTCAACCTGCTCGGCTGGGACCCCACCTACAAGCAGGTGATCGAGGGCCTGCTCATCCTGGCCGCCGTCACCCTCGACCGCCTGCTCCGCCGGACGGCTTCGGGATCGCCCGCTCGATGACCGCGCCGAAGTCCACGCCCGCGGGCAGGGTGCCGAACGCGCGGCCGTGGTCGCCCGCCAGGCGCGTCGCGCAGAACGCGTCCGCGACGGCCGGGTGACCGTACCTGACCAGCAGCGATCCCTGGAGCGTGAGCGCCAGCCGCTCGACGATCCGGCGCGCCCTGAGCTCGATCGTCGCGGTGTCGGCGAGCGTGTCCTTGACGTCCCGGACGGCCGCGTCCAGCCGCGCGTCGCCGCCGGACGCCGCCTCGATCTCCGCGAACAGCGCCTCGACCGTCTGCGGCTCCTTCGCCATGGCGCGCAGCACGTCCAGCGCGGCGACGTTGCCCGAGCCCTCCCAGATCGAGTTCAGCGGCGACTCGCGGAAGAGGCGCGGCATGCCCGACTCCTCCACGTAGCCGTTGCCGCCCAGGCATTCGAGCGCCTCGGCGGCGTGCCCGGGCCACCGCTTGCAGATCCAGTACTTGCTCGCGGCCAGCCCGAGCCGCTTGAACGCCGTCTCGGCCTCGTCGCCGCGCACCGACCGGTCGGTGGCGCCCGCGAGCCGCAGCATCGTGATCGTGGCCGCCTCCGACTCGATCGCGAGGTCGGCGAGGACGTTGCGCATCAGCGGCTGGTCGATCAGGTACCCGCCGAACGCCCTGCGGTGCGCCGCGTGGTGGACGGCGGCCGTCACGCCGTGCCGCATCCCGGACGCCGCGCCGATCACGCAGTCCAGCCGGGTCATGTTCACCATCTCGATGATCGTGCGGACGCCGCGGCCCTCGTCCCCGACCCGCCACGCGACCGCGTTCTCGTACTCCACCTCGGCGGACGCGTTGGACCTGTTGCCGAGCTTGTCCTTGAGCCGCATCAGCCGCAGCGGATTCAGCGCGCCGTCCGGCAGGACGCGGGGGACGAGGAAGCACGTGAGCCCCTCCGGCGCCTGCGCCAGCGTCAGGAACACGTCGCACATCGGGGCGCTGGTGAACCACTTGTGGCCGGTGAGCCGGTACATCCCGTCCGGCTGGGGCGCGGCCTGCGTGGAGTTGGCGCGGACGTCCGACCCGCCCTGCTTCTCCGTCATCGACATCCCGGCGAGCAGCGCGTTCTTCGTGAGCGGCGCGCGCAGGCCGAAGTCGTACTCCCGCCTGGCCAGAAGCGGCTCGTATTGCGCCGCCAGCTCGGGGGACCGCCGCAGCGCCGGGACGGCCGCGTACGTCATCGAAACCGGGCAGCCGTGGCCCGCGTCCACCCGCCAGGTGTAGAACTTGGCGGCCCGCGCGACGTGCGCGCCCTCGCGTGGATCGGTCCACGCCGAGCCGTGCAGCCCGTGCGTCACCGCGACCGTCATCAGCTCGTGCCACGCCGGATGGAACTCGACCTCGTCGACCCGGTTCCCGTACCGGTCGTGGGTGCGCAGGACGGGCGGGTGCTCGTTCGCGAGACGTCCCAGCTCCTGCGCCCGCCCGGCGCCCGCCAGCCGGCCGAGCTCGCGCACCTCGGCCTCCGCCCACCCGGCGCCCTCCCGCGCCAGCCCGTCCAGCAGGACGGCGTCGTCGGACACGTCGTGCCCGGCGAGCGGGGGAACCTGATTGACCACCTCGTGCGTCACCCCTGCCACTCCCAACGTCCCTGCCGCACCCGGCGTTCACGCCCTTGTCACGCACGATACAGAACCCCGTTCGGGCAAGGATCGATCATGCCGGTAGGCTGGTCCGGCGTCCATCCTCCTGAAGTGGTGGGGCGATCTCGTCCGCGCGGCGGATTGCCCACGGTCACCGGGGGCATACCTTCGGAATCATGAGTCAGTCCAGTCCGCAGCCGGAGCGGCCGTCCCCGAGCCGCCCGCGGGACGGGCGGCAGGACCTGCACCCCGACCGGCCCGCCACCGAGCCCCGTGACGAGATCACGGCGGCTCCCGGCGCGATCCGCGTGCCCGCGGCGACCCCGTCGCCCGAGGCGATACGCGCGTCCGACGCCGAGCGGGAGGCCGTCGTCGAGCGGCTGCGGATCGCCTCCGTCGAGGGACGGCTCACCTTCGAGGAGCTCACCGAGCGGACCGAGGCCGCCTACGCCGCCGTCACCCGCGGCGACCTGGAGGACATCACCGCCGACCTGCCCGGCATGGGCGCGCCCGGCGCCAACCCCGCGCCGCTCCAGGTCAAGCGCAAGTTCAGCGCCATCATGGGCGACTGCAAGGAACGCATCGTCGGCCGCATCGACGGCCCGCTGGAGGCCGTCTCGGTGATGGGCGACGTCGAGCTCGACCTGCGCGGCGCCCAGGTCCCCGCCGGCGAGGTCAGCGTCACCGCGCACGCCGTGATGGGCGACATCAAGATCATCGTGCCGGACGGCGTCCGGGTCGAGGTGACCGGCCACAACTTCCTCGGCGGCCGCAAGATCGCCGTCCGCGACCCGCTGCCCGGCGCCCGCGTCCCCGTCGTCCGCGTCACCGCGCACGCCGTGATGGGCGACGTCAAGATCGTCGACGACGCGCACCACGCCCCCGTCCGCCGCGCCATCGCCTCCTGGTGGCGCGACCGCACCTGACCGCCGGCCGCCGCCCGCGCACGCGCGGGTCCCGCGCGGGTGGCGCGTAGACCGCCCGGAAGGTACAATCGGCTTGCGGCAGCGTTCGCGCTGCCTCACCAGTCTGAGTTGACCAGTCCGCGTCTTAGTCCTGCAGTCGCAGTCGAGCAGTCGCAGTCCTGAGTCCCAGTCTTGAGTTTCTCCAGTCATCAGTCGTCAGTCGCAAGTCTGCGTCGCAGTCCTCCAGTTTCACAGTTCTCGTCTGAAGTCGAAGTCCGCCAGGAAGTCGCCGTCCCAGTTCGAGTCGCCCGAGAACGACACGTTAGAGGCGATGATGGACCGAGAGACCGAGTTCCTGATCTGTGCGGTGGTGCTCACCGGAACAGCCTTGACAGCGACGATCTTTCCCGCGCAGACCGTGAGTCTGCTGCTGGGCGTCAGCGTCGGCGCTTTCCTGAAGTGGGCCCTCCTTAAGCGGGGCTAGCCAACTGGCGGCCCGCTCACTTTACTTCCGCTGGGGACCTCACTCTTCGATGATGAGGTCCCCAGCGTAAACGGAGGACGAGATGTACAGGCTCATTGATCTGACGCGCGCGCATGCGGGAACCGAAGGCGCGATACTGGAGGCGTTCAACGCCGCCCATGACGGACCGCCGCCCACGGCGGTCGAATACATCGCGGTGCCGGGCCAGGCCCGGCCGGACGGGACCGACGGCCATATCTGGACCGAACTCCCCGGGACGGTCGACGACGCGGCCGTCACGGCCGCCGTCCACGAACGGGTCGGAAAGGCGCACGAATCCGGCGTCGAAATCTCGGTGGCGTCGTTCCGGGGAAGCGTGAAGAGCGTCGTGGAGATGCTCGACACCATCCACGGCGGCGTCGAATTCATCCATCTGGGGACCTTCGCGCCCCCCACGACCGGCGGCGAACGCCTCGACTGGGACGACGCCTGGATGAAACGCGAAGACGCGGTCAACACGCTGGTCCACGCGATAGGCGCGTCGTCCGGGCAGTCGCGGATGACCGACCTGCGAAAGCACCTCTCCGCGCGCGACCCCCGGTTCAGGAAGCAGGCCGGGACGTTCACGGCCCGTCCGAAGTTCATGTCCACGCTGGTCTCCCTGGCCGAGGAGCGCGGCCTGGTGGCCGTCGTCCCCACCGGCACCGGGGACAACAATCCGCAGATCGCCCTCACCGCCGCCGGATATTCGCGCCTCGCCCCGGCGTCCCCCGTTTCCCCCTCGGATGCTTCCGCCTCTTCCGCGCCGCTCGCGCCCGTCCCCGCGGCCGGCCACGAGCCCCGTTCGCTTTCGCACCTGTGCGTGGACGTGCTGAGGCAGAACAACATGGGGCCGTTCCAGGAATTGCGCCAGGACATCTACCGCGAGCTCGAACGGCTGGTCGAGGAGAAGTCCCGGACGGCGGACCAGCTCATCAGGGACGCCGTGCACGCCGTCCGGGACAAGAGCCAGGACGCGCCCAGCAAGTCGGGCAAGAAGTTCCCCTGGAGCCGGATCAGGGCCTTCCTCACGCGGCTGACGCGGCAGTTGCCGGTGTTCCTGAGCGGCGGCACGCCGGTGGCGGTCTCGCTCGGCAACAATGGGACCGTGGTGGACGGGCTCGCCGACGACTGGTGGCAGATGCTCGACGGCGAGCTGATCTGCTTCGTCCTCGGCAAGGGCGTCGCGATCACCCAGTACGACTACGAGGAGCTCGCCGGCGCCCTCTACAACAGCCGCTCCACCGCGTCCTACGACAAGGTGCAGGAGGTCGTCGACCACCTCGCCCGCGTCGGCCGGATCACCGAGGCGCCCGACGACGTGATGAGGATCGTGCTGGTGGCCCCGCCCATGACCCACGACGGCTCGCCGCCGCCGGGCGGCTGACCCGGCCTCATCGGCTGTACGGAAGTGCCGGGCTTCGGCGGAGCAAGCGCGCCGAGGCCCGGCCGCGCTTGTTGGACGCCGGTGCCCTGTCAGACCGCGGCGGCCGTGCGGGACGTCTCCAGGGCCTCGTCGTAACGGCGGACGATCAGCTCGGCGACCTCCGGCGCCGCGCCCAGCACCGGCGAGACCGCGAAGGCTCCGGCGGCGAGGGACTCCGTCCGGACCTTGTCGGCGAAGTAGCCCGGGGCCAGGAAGTACGACGCCACCGCCACCCGGGGAGCGCCCGCGTCGAGCAGCGCCGCGACCGCCTCGGAAGGAGCCGGACGGGCCGCCGACGCGTACGCCGGGACCACGTCACGCCAGCCGCGCGCCCGCCACTCGCGCGCCAGCCGCGCGATGGTGGCGTTCGCGGACCCGTCGCTGGAGCCCGCCGAGACCAGCACGACGGCCGTGTCCGGATCGCCGGCGGCGACGCCCGCGTCGGCGAGGCGGCGCTCCAGCGCGTCCATGAGCAGCGGATGCGGGCCGAGCGTGCCGGCGGTGCGCAGGCGCAGCCGCGGATGCAGGCCGCGCACCCGGTTCAGCACGCCCGGGATGTCGGTCTTGCTGTGGTAGGCGGCCGTGAGAAGCAGCGGCAGCACGACCGCCGCGCCGGCGCCCTCCCGGGCGAGGCCGTCCAGGACGCGGTCGGGCGCGGGCGCCGCGTGGTCCAGGAACGAGGCGTGCACGGGCACGTCCGGGCGGCGGGCCCGGACGGCGTCGAGCAGGCGGGCGACGGTCGCTGCGGCGCGCGGGTCGCGGCTGCCGTGCGCCACCGCCACCATCGGCCGGGTCGCGGGGTTCGCAAAGCTCACAGTGCTCATAGGGCTCATAGGGCTCACAGGTGGATGCCGCATTCGGTCTTGCCCATCCCGGCCCAGCGGCCGCTGCGCGGGTCCTCGCCGGGCGCGACCGGACGGGTGCACGGCGCGCAGCCGATCGAGGGATAGCCGTCGTAGTGCAGCGGGTTGACGAGCACCCCGTTGTCCTCGATGTAGTTGTCCATCTCCTCCTGCGTCCAGTCGAGGATCGGGTTCACCTTGACCATGCCGCGCTTGCGGTCCCACTCGACGACCCGCCGGTCGCGCCGGCTCGCGGTCTCGGCCCGGCGGATGCCGCTGAACCACGCCATGTAGCCCTCCAGCGCGCGGCCGAGCGGCTCCACCTTCCGCAGGTGGCAGCACAGGTCGGGGTTGCGGCCGAACAGCCGCGGGCCGAGCGCGGCCTCCTGCTCCTCCACCGTCCGGGACGGGGTGACGTTGATGACGTTCACCGGGTAGACGGCCTCTACGGCGTCCCGCGTCCCGACCGTCTCGGCGAAGTGGTAGCCGGTGTCGACGAACAGCACGTCGATGCCCGGCTTCACCTTCGACACCAGATGGATCAGCGCCGCGTCCGACATGGACGAGGTGAGGCAGATGCGGTCGCCGAACGTCGCGACGGCCCAGCGGATGACCTCCAGCGTGGGCGCGCCCTCCAGCGCCGCGGCCGCCGACTCGACGATGTCTTCGAGGTCAAGGGTCGGTCTGTCGGTCTCCAGAAGCGTCACCGAGGGTTCTCCTTGCTCGCGGTGCGGGGAGCTCCGACACCGAGGAACTTCAACGTGAAGGAACGGACGCAGTCGGGGCAGAACCAGGACCCCTGCTCTTCGCGGGGTTCGAGGCTCTCCTCGCCGCAGTAGGGGCAGTAGAACGGCGCCATGCGCTCGCTCACTTGAGGTCCGCCTCCTCCGCGCGGTGCACCCAGCCGGCGAACGTCTCGCCGTCCGTGCGCTGCTCGTCGAACTTGCGGACGACCCTCTCGATGTAGTCGGTCAGCCCGGCCGAGGTGGTCTTCAGCCCGCGGACCTTCTTGCCGAAGGACGCGCCGAGCTGCCCGCCCAGGTGGATCTGGAAGCCCTCGACCTGGTCGCCGTTCTCGTCCACGACGAGCTGGCCCTTCAGGCCGATGTCGGCGACCTGGATGCGGGCGCACGCGTTGGGGCAGCCGTTGACGTTGATGGTGAGCGGCTGGTCGAAGTCTGGGAGCCGCTTCTCCAGCTCGTCGATCAGGTCCATCGACCGCTGCTTGGTGTCGACGATCGCGAGCTTGCAGTACTCGATGCCCGTGCACGCCATCGTCTGCCGGCGGAACGTCGACGGACGCGCGTGCAGGTCGTGCCTCGCCAGCTCCTCGACGAGCGCCTCGGTGTTCTCCTCCGGGACGTCCAGGATCACCATCTTCTGCTCGTTGGTCGTCCGCACCCGGCCGGAGCCGTAGCGGTCGGCGAGCCCGCCGATGACGCCCAGCATCTCGCCGCTGACCCGGCCGACGCGCGGCGCGAACCCGACGTAGAAGCCGCCGTCCCGCTGCGGGTGGACGCCGACGTGGTCGCGGCGCGGGAGCGGGGCGGCGGGCTCGGGGCCGTCCGGCAGCGCGTACCCGAGGTACTCCTTCTCCAGCACCTCGCGGAACTTCGCGGCGCCCCAGTCCTTCAGCAGGAACTTCAGCCGGGCGCGGCTGCGCAGCCGCCGGTACCCGTAGTCGCGGAAGATCGAGGTGACGCCGTGCCACACCTCGGTGGCCTGCGCGGGCTTGACGAACACGCCGAGGCTCTGCGCGAACATCGGGTTCGTGGACAGCCCGCCGCCGACGAACAGCTGGTAGCCGGTCTCACCGGCCTCGTTCACCACGCCGACGAACGCGATGTCGTTGATCTCGTGGACGGTGCAGTGCGCCGTGCAGCCGGACATCGCCGTCTTGAACTTGCGCGGCAGGTTGGAGAACTCCGGGGAGCCGATGTACCTGTCGTGGATGTCGCGGAGCTGCGGCGTCGCGTCGATGACCTCGTCGGCCGCGATCCCGGCGAGCGGGCAGCCGATGATGACGCGCGGGACGTCCCCGCACGCCTCCATCGTGTGCAGCCCGACCGCTTCGAGCGCCTCCCAGATCGCCGGGACGTCCTCGATCCGCACCCAGTGCAGCTGGACGTTCTGCCGGTCGGTGATGTCGGCGGTGCCGCGGGCGTACCGGGTGGAGACGTCCGCGATCGTGCGCAGCTGCGGGCCGCTCAGCTGCCCGCCGTCGATCCGCACCCGCATCATGAAGTAGCGGTCTTCGAGCTCCTCGTCCTCCAGCGCCCCGGTCTTGCCGCCGTCGATGCCGGGCTTGCGCTGCGTGTACAGGCCCATCCAGCGGAACCGGCCGCGCAGGTCGGCGGGGTCGATCGAGTCGAAGCCGGTCTTGGAGTAGATGTCGATGATGCGGCGGCGGACGTTGAGGCCGTCGTCGTTCTTCTTGTTCTCTTCGTTCTTGTTGAGAGGTTCGTGGTAGCCCAGGGCCCACTGGCCCTCGGCCTTCTTGCGCTTGATCGCGGGTGGCACGGCGCGCGTCCTCATCTGTGGTGTGAGGGACGCGTAGCGCACCGGCAGTCATGGGCAGCCGGCTCGACGCTGAGCTGGGTGGAGTCAGGTGTGACGCCGATGCACCACGCGCCCGGCTGAGCAGGGGCGTGGTCGGAGCGTCACCGACAGATCGCGCTGCGGACGCGGAGGAAGTCGACGTGCCGGCGCTTGGCCAGCAGCGGGTCCGCGGCAGTCATACCTGAACTTTGACACGCGCTCTCGCGGGCTGTCCAGTCACGTCCGGCACGCGGACGGGTGAGATGTGTCATCCCTGGCGCCTCCAGTTCACCGGAGGCTCCGCATCGTCGCTGGTCTCTCCGCCGGTCTCGGGAGGCCCGCCGGCACGTTCCGCCGGGCCCCGCTGATGCTGGCAGTCGCACCAGGACCCGCCACGGCACTCCTCGTGGCGGCGCTCTCGGCACGACTCACAGATCACGCCTTCCATTGTCACCGATGAATGACAGTGCTCGAGCGGAGCTCGTCCGTTGACTGGTGGCGGGTGGGGGCTGGAGGACGGTGCCCTGGCCGTTGGAGACGATCATGGTCGAGGTGACGTTCCGGGCCGTCAAAGCGGGTATGGGCAAGAGGATGCGCGGGGAACTGGAGCCAGGCCTTCGAGATGACGTGGCGGGGGAGGCGGTCGGAACGCGACGCGCGGAGCGGATCACTGAGATGGGTGATGCGGCATGTTCCGGACGCGTAACGCTCTACGGTGGGGTGGTGTGACCACCGTCTCCGACCCAGCGGGCGTCCCCCCGGCCGGGGACTCCGACTCCGATCCCGGTTCGGACGCCCCGGACGCGCCCAACGTCCTGGAAGCCCCGGACAGCCCGGACGCTCCGGATTCCGGCGATCGTGACCGTAACGGCGACAGTGAGCGCGAGGAGCGTGAGCGCCCCGCGTCCGCGCCTGCACGCGTCCGGGCGGGGGTGGCGGCGTCCGGGCGGGTCGGCTGGACGCTGATCAAGGGCACCGCGGTGGGCGCGTTCCGCTACCGGGTGACCGGCCTGGCCGCCGAGGCCGCGTTCTTCGCGCTGCTGTCGCTGCCGCCGCTGGTGATCGGGCTGATCGGCACGATGGGCCACTTCCGCGGCACGATCGGGCCCGAGACCATCGCCGACATCAGGACCTGGGTGATCGAGCACGCCCAGCAGGTGCTCACCGGCCCGGCGGTCGAGACCGCCGTGGAACCGCTGCTCAACGAGGTGATCGAGGGCGGCGGCGCCGACATCGTGTCGGTCAGCTTCCTGATCTCGCTGTGGGCTGGCTCGCGGGCGACGAACGTCTACGTCGACACGATCACCATCGCGTACGGGCTGTCCGGCATCCGCGGCGTGATCCGCACCCGGCTGCGCGCGTTCTTCCTCTACCTGATCGGCCTGCTGATCCTGCTGATCGTCATCCCGCTGCTGGTGGCCGGGCCCACGCTGGTGCGGGAGGTGCTGCCGGAGAGCGCCGAGGCCGTCCAGCTGCTGTACTGGCCGGTCGTGGTGAGCCTGTCGATCGTCTTCCTGGCGACCCTGTACCACGTCAGCGTCCCGGTGCGGACGGCCTGGTCGCGGGCGGTGCCGGGCGCGGCGCTCGCGCTGCTGATCTGGATCGTCGGCAGCATCACGCTCCGGATCTACCTCGCGGGCTCGCTGAGCGGCGTGTCGGTGTACGGGTCGCTGGCCGCCGCGATCGCGGTGCTGGCCTGGCTGTACGTCGCGGCGCTCGCGGTACTGATCGGGGCGACGCTGAACGCCGAGATCGACCGGCTGTGGCCGAGCGAGATCACCGCGCGGGCGCGGGCCGAGCTGGCGGCCAAGGCCGCGAACGCCGCCAACGGGAACGGCGCTCCGGACGCCGACCCGGAGGCCGAACAGGAGGCCGATCCGGAAGCCGACCCGGAGGCGCGGACGGAACCCGGCCGAGAGCCGGACACCGATGTCGCCGAAGGTAAAAACAGGGCCCATTAGGGTCTTGAAAAGGTCAAACATGTCGTAGCCTCGCGTGACATGACCCCCCGACAGGACACCGGTCGGCTCCGCACCGTGACCGGCACGATCCCGACGTCCGAGATCACCGGGCCGGTGCTGTCCCACGAGCACCTGCAGATGGACCTGCGCTGGCCCGCGCGTCCCCAGCTGGTGGAGTCCGACCCGGGCCGGTGGCTGGACGAGGAGAAGGCCGTCCAGCGGGAGCTCGCCGCCCTGCGCCGCGAGCACGGCCTCGGCCTCGTCGTCGACCTGACGTGCTCCGGCATGGGGCGCAACGCCGCCGCGCTCGCCCGGATCAGCGCCGGGGCGCGGGTCGCGGTCGTCGCCGGGACGGGCGTGTTCACCGAGCCGTTCCACCCGTCGTTCGTCCGCGAGGCCCTGCAGGCGGGCGAGGCGCCGGACGGGCGCACGGGCGTCGAGCGGCTCGCCGAGCGGCTCCTCGCCGAGGTCGGCTTCGGCATGGACGGGACCAACTCGCTGCCCGGCGTCATCGGCGAGATCGGCACGTGGGGCGAGGCGCCGACGGAGGCGGAGGAGCTGTGCCTGCGCGCCGCCGCGCGGGCCGCCCGCTACTCGGGGCTGTCCGTGGCGACCTATGGCCGCGCCGGGCTCGCGCAGCTGGAGATCCTGACGGGCGCCGGGCTGGCCCCGGGCCGCGTCGCCGTCGGCCAGCAGGACCGGGTGGACGACCCCGGCCAGCACCGCAAGATCGCCGAGTCGGGCGCGTACGTGTCGTTCGGGACGCTCGGCCTCGCCGGCGACGACCACGCGGCGATCGGCGCCCGCGTCCGCTGCGTGATGGACCTGCTGGAGGCCGGGCACGCGTCCCGGGTGCTGCTGAGCACCGGCGTGTCCCGGATGGCGCAGATCACCCGGTACGGCGGCGGGGGATTCGGCTACCTCTTCGACACGTTCCTGCCCGCGCTGCGCGCCGCCGGCGCGGACGAGGCGACCCTCGACGCCGTCCTCCGCGACAACCCGCTGCGCTGGCTCACCGGCGCCTGACGATCAGCCGGGCGTCCATCTGGGCATATATGCCCGTATAGGACCGTGTGCGCGCCTGTAACGGCCGCGTGAGTGGGTAGGGGTGACCCCGGAAGGGGGTGCGCCGATGTCCTGGAAGAGACCCGCACGCGACCGTGACGACGTCCAGCAGGGCGAGACCGTCCGGCTCCCCTACGCCGACCGCACGGAGGCGGGCCGGGTGCTCGCCGAGCGGCTCGTCCCGCTGGGGCTGGACGGCGCGGCCGTCCTCGCGCTGCCGCGGGGCGGCGTCCCCGTCGGGCACGAGATCGCCCGGCGGCTCGGGTCCCCGCTCGACGTCCTGGTGACCCGCAAGATCGGATACCCGCCGCAGCCGGAGCTCGGGGTCGGGGCGATCGCCGAGGGCGGCTCGCCGGTGTTCGACGGCGACCTGCTGCAACGGCTCGGGCTCCGCGAGGACGACCTGGCCGCGACCGTGGCGGCCGAGCGCGCCGAGCTGGAGCGCCGGGTGGCGGCCTACCGGCGCGGGCGGCCGCTGCCGGAGACGTCCGGGCGGCCGGTGATCGTCGTGGACGACGGCCTCGCCACGGGCGGCACCGCTCGCGCCGCCGTCCGGGCGCTGCGCGAGCGCGGGCCGTCCCGGCTGGTCCTGGCGGTGCCGGTGGGCGCCGCGGAGACCGTCCGCGACCTGGAGTCCGAGGTGGACGACATGGTGGTGCCGGCCGCGCCGTGGGAGTTCCGCGCGGTCGGCCAGTGGTACCGCGACTTCGACCAGCTCACCGACGACGATGTGATCGCCTGGCTGGACCGGGCGGCGGAGGCCGGAACCACGGGCTGAGGCTCCGGGCGAGACCGGGGGGGCGGGCTGAGG
>NZ_SMKT01000123.1 GCF_004348735.1 Actinomadura sp. KC06 | reverse complement strand
TCCCGCCCCAACGCAAAGCCGAAGGACTCCGCAAGATCGCGGCCATGCTCAAACCCGGCGCCCCGCTGCTGATCTTCGACGCCTACCGCACCCGACCCTTTCGGCGCTACATGACACGAGCACTCGCCAGTTCCCAAACCTGGTACCCAACCTGCGAAAACTTTCGGGCCGATCTGAACAGGGCGAATCTTTCGCTCGCCAGATTCGATATTCATGAAGCAGAAACATGCCTCCCATTTGCAGCCGACACGCACACAAGCAGTCAATTAAGGCAAGAATTCGATCCAGTCGTCGCATGGCTATTTCCAAAAATAGTAAGCAGATTCATGAAAGATCTCCTCAGGCCGCAGGAATCAGTATACCTATCAGCCGTCCAACGGTTGGACTGAGGCCTTTTGTAGGATTCGATCACAGTGTTCCAGTAATTGCCTTTATTCGTCGCTGGAATTTTCGTCGCCATCAGGATGGCCTGCATCAGAAGAGAGTCGGGTACGAGACGACCGTACGTGCTACCGGCCGAGATCACTATCAACGGGAGATGTCCCGGAGCTCTCGAAGCGTCCAGGGGCTTCCGGATTTTGTCATACAGGACTGAGGCGACGAGCGGGCGCGTGAACTCGTTGCGGGCGCGGCGGCGGCTTTGGTGGCGACCGCGCTAACCAGGCATCTGGAGCTGCATTGGGAATATTCCTATATGGCCGCTCCCGAAAAGGTGATTAACAGCAGCGAAGGAATGTCGTCGTCCTAAACGCGCGTGAATTCCGTGCGGTCCGAACGTACCGGGAGTCTAGAGAACTTTAAATCATCGGGGTTATCGATCGGCAGGTAGGTGCGGACGAGAAGGCCGACGAGGAGAGCGGGCCCGTACTGATGCATTTGAGGCGGGTTTTGATCAGCCTGATGAGCTGGTCGATGGTGTGTTTGGCAAGGTTGGCCAGAGATTTCTTCAGGTGTGACCACACACCCTCGACGGGATTGAGTTCGGGTGCATGCGGCGGCAGGTGGAAGACGGTCAGCCAGTCCCTTGCGGCGATGTAGCCGCATATCCGGGCCGACCGGTGGGCGTTGAGGTTGTCCCCATACCAGGACGATCGGGGTGCCGAGTTGCTGGTGGGCGGTGTCGAGCGGACGGATGTAGTCCGCCCGGCGCCGGGGTGCCCGACGACGGCGAGTCTGGGAGAGCAGAGGGAGACGATCAAGCGAACGAGGAGCTGCTCACATGACGGATCCGGTCTAGATCGGACGAAGGTGTGACGCCTCAACCTCTAGGCCCCCGTTGCCGCCGAGGGCCTGCCCGTTGCGCGCTCGAGGCATCTGGCCGCGCAGGCGTCGGCGCAGCAGGCCGGCGCAGGAGAGCCTGATCCCGGCCACGGCGATGACGCGTCGAGCCTCCCGCCTCCGGGCGTGTCCCAACTCGGTGCGGGCCGCACACCACCGCTCGGTCATGAGCCCGGTCATGATTGCGTAACGCTGCAGGTGAGACACCCCGAGCGCGTGCGCGGCAGCGCCACGGCCGTTTCTTCGAGATCGCCGGCATTCCAGAAGTGTTGCTGGAGCCAGAAGCCACGGCGAAAGCGCAGTCCGGGGGCCGTGCAAGAGGCCGAATACGGATGGCGGGAAAATGACGACGGCTGGTGAGCGCGACGAAACGCTCCGCCCCACGCCGAAAAGAGGGGAACGGGGCGTCGGGTCACGGCCGCGAGACCGTGGCGTGGTGCCTGCGAACGTCGACGAGACCAGCCTACCGGGCGACCTTGTCGTAGGTGGCGAGCATCCGGTGCAGGCCGAACGGGACCAGGAACCGGCCGACGCCGGGCAAGCGTCGCTCCACCGCGAGGGCGAGTCCAACGCGCGTTGCAGGAGTTGTCTGGCCATCACCCCGGCTCCTGTGATCTCAGCGAGTCGCTAGCAAATGGTTCTGCGCCAGTGCCGAATGTTGCAGGATAAACCAGTCGCAACGTCTGGTGGAGCTTTATACCGAGCAGGACGCCGCGGACGCAGATGAAGATAAAACCTCAGCGATGAGTGATGTCTGCGTCGCCCCACAATCAATTCTGAGCTGTTTCGCGTCCGCAATGCGGGGTAGAGGTCCCGTGCGTTGTCGCATGACGGGCGCCGCTCTTCCGCCCAAAGTCTGAGATGGACATCAATCGGCGAAAACATCCATGCCTTCGCCTGTCGGCGGCTGACCGAATTCCCAGCCCTTTCGACTGAACATTAAGGACAATTTGTATGGCGTTTTACGGTCCCTCCATTACGGTCATCGGTGGGGGCGCGGCCGCCGCCTGCCTGGTGGCCACGTTGGAGCATCGAACACGAACCGTCCAACCTGGGGCGCTGCGAGTAATCAAAGCGCGCGGGGAGACGTGGCGCGGAGTGGCCTTCCCGTCAGACGGGCCGATGATGTTGGCCAATGTCCCGGTGCAGGACATGTCCCTTGCGGCCGATGACCCTGAGCACCTGCCGCGCTGGCTGCGCGCTCGCGGTTACGGCGACCGGCTCGACGACAGGCCGGAGACCTGGTATCCGCCGCGTGCCCTGATCGGGGAGTACATCACCCACACCGCCGACATGGCCATGGAGCGGCTCGCTGAACGAGGCTGGCTCGTGGAGATCGTCTACGACCGGGTCGCTTCGATCGACGATGCGTGGACGACCAGGCTCGCCCTGCGAACCGAACTCGGGCGGTCGATCCCGGCCGATCACGCTGTGCTGTGCGTGGGGGCGGCGGAGTCCACCGATCCGTACAGCCTGGGGAATCCGCCCCATTACATCGCCGAGCCGTATCCGCTCCAGGTCAGCGCCCGGCCGGTGCCCGCCGAGGATCGCATCGGGGTACTGGGCAGCGGACTGACCGCCGTGGACGTGGTCGTGGCCCTGCACGCGCAGGGCCATCGCGGGCCCATCACGCTGGTGTCCCGCAACGGAGTGCTGCCCGCTGTCCGGCAACCGAAGACAGAGGCGACGGCCAGCGCTCTGACCATCGACCGGCTTGAACGACTCGCCGGCCCCGGCGAGTCGTTCGGCCTTGACCAGCTCATCGCGCTGGTCGGCGAGGAACTGGCGGCCCACGGGCACCACCTGTCAGAGGTGGAGAAGGAACTGGACCTGGCCGAACCGCCGGCCGAACGGCTGAGCCGCCATCTCGACGGGTCTGGAGGTGCGCTGCCGCTGCTGCAGAAACTGATCCCGGAAATGGGGCAGGACGCCTGGTTCCTGCTGCGGGAGCGCGACAAGCGGCATGTACTCGATTACTACGGCAGGGCGCTGTTCTCCTTGTGCTGCCCAATGCCACCGGAGAACGCCGCGATGGTCCTGGAGAAGCTGCACAGTTCCCAGCTCGCCGTCCTGGCCGGAGTCAAGGACGCGTCCGCCGCATCCGACGGCACTTTCATCCTGAAAATCGGGAAAACGACGGTCACGGTGGACTGGCTTGTCAACGCCATCGGTCTCAAACGCGGCCGGATCCCCACCGGCGCTCAACCTCTCGCGCAATCCCTGCTCGACGGGCAGGGGGCGAGGGCTCACCCGCTGGGCGGCTTCAGCGTGGAGCGCACGACCAGCCGGTTACTCACGCCGCGCGGTCCGAATCCCCGATTGCACGCGCTCGGCGACATCACCGTCGGCGCCTACCTGTTCACCTTCGGCGTCCCGGTACTGGTCATGCGCGCCGACCGCATCATCCGCGACATCTATCGAAACGATCACGTCTCCGCCTAGCCAAGGACTTCCACAGTGACGACGCGATACCTCTCCCAAACCGACAAGGCGCTCCCCATTCCCGAACCGCCCGTTTTCGACACGTCAGCCCAACAGCGCGACCATGACAAGCACATGCTGGCCGCTGCCGTTCGGCTCTTCGGCCACCTCGGATTCGACGACGGCATTTCCGGCCACCTGTCGATCCGCGACCCGAGCCACACCGACCGTTTCTGGGTCAACCCCTTCGGCGTCGCCTTCAGCCGGGTACAGCTGGACGACCTGATCTGCGTCGACGCGGAAGGCAGCATCGTCCACGGAGAACACCCGGTAAACCCGAGCGCCTACGCCATCCACTCACAGGTCCTGCACCAGCGCCCAGACGCCCAGGCCGCCATCCACTGCCACTCTGCCAACAGCCGTGCCTTCGGCGCGCTGAACGTGCCACTGGAGCCACTGGATCAGGAATCCGCCGCCTTCCACGAAAACCACGCCATCTTCGACGACTACGCCGGCCCCACCACCGAGCCCTCCCAAGGCGAAGCGATGGCCCGGGCGCTCGCCACCAACCGGGCTGTGCTCCTACGCTTCCACGGCCTCATCACTGTCGGGGCCAGCATCGAAGAAGCCGCCTACTGGTTCATCAGCTTCGAACGCTGCGCCGGTCAGCAACTCGCCGCCCGTGCTGCGGGCCCTATACATCCCATGACCCCCGAACAGGCCGCGAGCGCACACACCGGCTTCGGCGACCCTCGCCTAGCCTGGTTCAACTTCCGCGTCCTGCTTCAGCAGACCGCCGCGAAGGACGCGACTTTCCAAGCTGACTAAGACCGTGTCCCATGGTGAGGCGGATCAGGCGTTTGTAGGAGCACAGGGCTGCTGCGAGGCCGAGAAAGGCCAGGTAGTTGCGGGGATCGCGTTCGTAGCGGTGGTTGAGTCTTCGGTAGCCGGTCAGCCAGGACATCGTGCGTTCCATCACCCCACCGTCGGCGGCCTAATCATCGGCTGGATTCGATGCCTTTGCGGGCGATACGCACGCCGATGCGTTGGCCGCGTAACCATTGGCGCAGGTCGGGCCGATCGTAGGCTTTCTCGGCGTGCAAAGCGCTGGAGTTTGAGGTGACGGCCGCGGTGGGGGTCTTGTCTCGTGTCGTGACCAGCCACCATCGGCTTCAGGCCCTGGCTGTCGTGGAGGTTACCGGCCGAGTTACCGACGACCAGCGGCAGTCCGTTCGCGTCCGACAGAACGTGCATCTTGGAACCCGGACTACCCCGGTCCACGGGGCTCGGACCGGTAAGTTCGCCTCCTTTCGCCCGCACGTGCGCCGAGTCCAGCACGACGCGCGAGACGGCGACCAGGCCGGCATCATCCAGCCGATGGAACACAGCCTCGTGCAGCCGGCGCCATTCTCCAGCCCGCGACCAGATCATGAAGCGGTGGTGAGCGGTCGACTTCGATATCCCGAAACAGGGCGGCAACGCCCGCCACGCACAACCACTGACCTACGCATACACGATCGCGGTGAACACCGCCTCATCAGGGGTGTCCTGCGTGCCCCTCCTGCGGACGCGCCCTCGACGGCGGGATCAGCGGCTTGGCGATCTCCCGCAACCTGTCCGGCACGATCCCGTCCCATACCAAACCCAACGACCGACCAACCACAGATCGGACGCTACCACCAAAAATCACGAAGTGCTGCTGGAGTATTCGAGTGGGTCTCACGTGGAGTGCGGCAGATCATGTTAAGCCAGTAGTGGCTGGTCTGGCCGGTGGCCTCTAGCTAGGCGATCCGGTTTAGATCGCTGCGGCCCAGCGCGGCCGGGTCTGGTCGGGCGTGCAGTTGCTGCGTTAACGGGAGGTTGGCAACCTCCCATAAGCCGCGCGGTGACGAATTCGAGCGGCGTCAGCACCGACTGACGAAGGATTCAGTAGGGCAATAACTACTCACCCCTCAGAAGTTGGGGGAGAACGTGGTACAATATTTGACCTTAGCCTTACCCAATAGAAACATTGGTAGTCAGTCGATGTGTGTGCCGAGGCTCTCGAAGACGAAAAAGCTTTGGATGCGGCACTTCCATGGAATCTAATGATCGTCTGCGTTCCCTGATAGCGGAAGCAGGATGGACCGGAGATGCCTTGGCCCGAGCCGTCAACGCCGTGGGGGCCGAGGCGGGCCTGAACCTCGCGTACGGGCGGGCTTCGATCACTCATTGGAGTTCGGGGAGGCGCCCTCGCGACCCGGTGCCGGCATTGATCGCCGAAGCGTTGTCCAGGCGGTTGAAGCGGCCGTTGTCAAGCGAGGAGGCGGGGTTCGGCAAGGACCACCGCTCCTGGTGGAGCCGGAGTCTGCCAGTTCAGTTAAACGAACTGGCCGCCGCTGCGGGCTCGAACAGGCGGGCCTTCCGCCGCGTCTGCGTCTACCAGGCGACCGCCCTGGACGTCCCGACCTGGTTGGACGCCCAAGGGGCGCGGTCCGCGTCGGCGGCGGTGTCGTCAGAGGCGGGTGGAAATGAACCTGGGCTGGAGTTGCAATTGGCCACCGATATGCTGCGATTTTTCGCGCGCATGGACCAGAGTTATGGGGCGGGGTTCATGCGTCCGGCGGCGTCGGCGTTTCTGGCGTACCTGATAGGGCCTTGGCTGGACCTGTCGACCACTGCCGCCGCACCGCGGGCAGAGTTGATGTCCCTCTGCAGCCAACTCGCGCACCTGTGCGGGTTCATGAGTTTCGATGACGAGTCCCATGGGCCCGCCCAACGTTTTTATCGCACTTCCCTGGTTATGGCCGCCGACCTTGACCGGCCCGACGAATATGCGTGGACCCTTCGAGCTATGAGCGCGCAAGCTCACCATCTGGGCCATTTCGGGGCGGCGCTGCGGCTGGCGGAGACCGCGGCCGCACCGGATCTCGCCGTCCTGACGAAGGCGTCGCTGGCGGGTCAGACGGCGGTGGCGCGTGCGGCGACGGGGGCGCGTCGCCAGGCGATGCGTGACCTCGAAAGGGCCGAAGACCTGCTGGGCCGCGCTCCTGCCCAGTCGACCCGGCCGGTGGGAACCTACCACGGTGCCGTGCTGTCATACGAGAAGGCGGCTGTCCACGCTCATCTGCGCGACCATCGGGCTGCCCTGGCGGCACTGGAGGAAGCGCTCCCGCGCTGGTCTGCGTACGAGCGCCGATCGCGTGCCATCACCTTGGCGCGTCTGGCCGAACTCCAACTGCGGCAGGGCCGACCGGAGGAAGCGATCAGCGTGGGCCATCGCCTCCTGGACGACTACGCCCTGATCCGCAGTACCCGCATCCGGAAAGCGCTGGCCGACCTGCGCGCCGGACTCCGTCCTTTCAGTAAGAACCGAGCGGTGAATGCATTCCTTCGACGTGCAGGTCAATCGATCATTTCCCGCCCATCTCCAACACGCAACCTGTAGCCAGTCGCTCGTCGGCGCCGGGATCGTTAAGTCCGGAATCGGTAAGTCTCGCCTACTGAGCGCGCTGTGGTACCGACGCGGCGATGTCCTGGACAAGTCCGCGCTCGTCGGCAAGCACGAGAATGGCACCTTTCGTCGCGTCTCCCTGGTTTCGACACACGCGCCATTCAGGGATGATGGCGCCTGTTCGTTAGGGTAACCCGGGCTGGGAGGCACGAGAATTTGCGTTTCGGGGTCAAGTGGTGACGAGTTTGAGGTGTGCTGTGAGTGCGGTAGGAGTGAGGTTGTGGCGTCGTTTGAAGTCCGGGTTGCGTCGTCCGGCCGCGAGCCAGGGGAGCCGTCGGGTGATGCCTTCCTGGACGGTGCGGGCGAACAGCAGGTAGAAGGGGCTGAAGCGGGGGCTGGCCGTGAGATCGAACCCGGTCGCGAAGAAATGGATGCGGGCATCGTCGAGCAGGACCAGTGCTGATCCGATCAGTTGACCGTCCAAGTGCAGTTCGAGCAGCCAGGCGTGGTCGCCTAGGTGGAGGACGAAGTCCTGGAAGAGCCCGGGCTGGTAGTAGTCGGCGTTGTCGAATTTCTCGGCGGTGTGCCGTGCGAGGCGGACGAAGCCGTCCAGATCGCCGTCGACTGCCGGGGTGAATCGGGTGCGCACGCCGGCCTCGTGGGCGCGGCGGAGGTATTGACGCATGATTGTGCGGCGTTTGCGCACCAGTCCGGTGATGTAGGCGTCCAGGTTGGCGAAGGTCGCGATGTCCATGCCCCAGCCGGTTTCGATGTTGGTGCCGGGGATGCCGCGGGCGGTGAGGCGGGCGGCTAGGGGATCTTGATGATCGATGTTGACCAGGCCGCACAGCGACGCCTTCCATTCCTGGGCGAGTTCGGTGAATGCCGCCATCGCGGCATCGGCGGCCTCGGGGTGCCGGGGGTGTGTGGGCAGGGTCGTCTGGTAACAGTGCCAAACGTGGCTGAGGAGGGCGGGCTCGGCGGTGATGTCGGGGAAGTGGGTGGCCAGGACCCGCATCGGGTCGGTGCCGCGCATGAGGAAGGCGGGAAGGGCCGCGGCGGGCCGGCCGCTGGGTGTGAGCATCGTGAGGTAAGCGGTGCGCTCCACCGGGTGTAGGGGGTGCTTCTCGAAGGCTTCCAGGAAAGACCGGTGGTAGAAGATCGATTCTTTGGTGTCGTGGATAAGGGCGTCCCAGTGGCCGGGGTCGACGTCGGCCATACGGGTTGCGATCTGGACGCGGTAGGTCACGATGACACCCGCTCACTGGTGACGGCCCAGTCCAGGATGGTCTTCCCTGCGCTGGCCTGGGCGGCGTGGGCGAACGCCTTGTCGTGGTCGACGGGATCGAAGTGGTGAGTGACCACGGCGGCGGGGTCGATACCGGTGTCCAGCAGGGTGGCCATCTGGTGCCAGGTGTGAAAGATCCGGCGGCCGCTGATGCCCTGGACGGTGAGCATGCGCAGGGCGATGTCCGCCCAGTCGGTGGGGACGGCGCGATCGGGAAGGCCGAGGACGGCGACGCGGCCTCCGTGGGTCATGCGGGCCAGCAGATCCCGCAATGCGGTTGGGTTGCCCGACATTTCCAGGCCCACATCGAATCCGTCCGGGCGGCCGAGTTCGGCCAGCGCGGCGGCGAGTTTCTCCTGCCCCGCGCCGCGCACGAGGGTGGCGCCCTGACGGTGCGCTAGTTCGCGGCGGTAGTGGCTCGGCTCGGTGACGACGACGTGGCGGGCCCCAAGGTGAAGGGCGACCGGGATGGTCATCAGACCGATCGGCCCGGCGCCACTGATGGCGATCGTCTGATCCCGTAGCGGGAAGGCCTGTGCGGCGTGCACCGCGTTACCGAACGGATCAAACAACGCGGCCGTGTCCAGGGGGGCCGGGCCGGTGCCGCCACAGGCTGGCGGCGGGCACCCTGACGTACTGGGCGAACGCACCGGGTCGGGCGACCCCCAGCCCCTGAGCATGCAGGCACAGGTGGCCCTTGGCGTCCAGGCAATGGCGGCACTGGCCGCATACGACGTGTCCTTCCGCGGAGACCAGTTGTCCCGGTTCCACACCTCCGGTCCCCGGGCCCGCAAACATCACCTCCCCCACGAACTCGTGTCCCGGGATCAGCGGCAGGGGGATCGTCCGGGCCGCCCAATCGTTCCAGCGTTCTATGTACAGGTCCGTGCCACAAATGCCGGTGCGCAAGACCTTCACTAGCACCTCGCCCGGAGACGGCTGCGGCACCGGTACTTCCTCAAGGACCAACCCCGGCCCGGCACGCTTCTTGACCAGGGCCCACATGCTGGACGGCAGGTTCGTCCCCACAATGTCGCCGTTCATGATGGTGCCGCACCTTCTACAGGTTCGGCGGACAGAGCGGGCGGGTGCACCGCTACCCGCTGGTCGTTCTTCTCGATCAGCCACTGGTCGATGTCGATCAGCCACGAGGCATCGATAATGATCATGTAGAAGCGCCGGGGACTGGCCCCCTGAAACTCATCGAGCGGAAGCCGCCATTGGCGACGGACGCCCTCATCGGGGAAGTTGCGGTCGTAGTAGACAGCGGCGACGGGCAGACCGGTCAGGAAGACGCTGCCTGACACCCGGGAGCCGCTCTCGATGTTGCGGGAGTGGCGCACGCGGCGCAGTGAGTACCACAGCAGCCGCAGCGGCTCGCGCAGCGGTACGTAGTTGACGGTCGCAGCCCAGGCGCCGCATGGATCACTGGTCGCCAGCGTCATGAACCGGGCGTTCTCGATGAGGAACTTGCTGCGATCGACGAGTTGCTGGGATCGGCTCACGGGTTCACCTCCTGCTTGCGGCAATCCAGCAGTGCGGCATGCGGGACAGTGAGATAGGGCTGCCAGTAGCCGGTCCCGTACTCGCGGGCGCCGTGTTCGGAGACGACATGTGGGAGCCAGTCCACCCTCGTGTACCCGGCCTCGGCGAGCGCACGTTCCAGCGTTTGCCCGGTCCAGTACCTGGCGGTGATGGTCGCCTCGTACCGGCCGGCCCACAGGTTGAGCACGACCGCCGCCCCGTCCTCGGGCTCGTAGGCGTGCAGCCGGAACCCGTACGGTGCGTAGTAGGCCGGATCCCGGTGGAACCCCGGATGAATCGGCAAGGTGACGAACCGGCCGCCTGGCCGCAACGCCTGCACCGCCGACCGGCATAGATCGACCAGTTCTTCGTAGGTGGTGACGTACGGCAGCACGTACACGCCGAGCACAACATCGAAGATCTCGTACAGGTCGGGAGGCAGCGCCCCCGGCACATATCCGACCCCCAGCGGCTCCTCCCGTTCACGACGGACGGCGTAATCGATCATTCCGCCGGCCACATCTAGCCCGGTCACCTCTGCGCCGCCCCGGGCCAGCTTCCGGCTGTAAACCCCGCTGCCGCAGCCGAGGTCGAGAACCCGAAGCCCCGCCGCCTCGCCCACCGCTTCCAGCACCGACGGAAACTCCAACTCACGACGGAACGGCTGCTCAGAGAAACGCTCGTACAGCATCGCGAGATCATCGAATTGGCTATCCACCATCGGCCTCTCTTCTCCTACGACAACCGGTTTGAACAGGATTTCGACCCAAGGCACGACATGGCAAAAGCGCAGATACGGATCTTAAGCCTTGACCGCAAACCCGCCACAGGACCTGCCTCAGCAGGGACGGCATCCGCTTACACCTGCTCCCACCATGTGGCTGAAATCTTTCCGGCATCAGTGCGTGCACGAAATTCACTGACGACGCTGATAAGGAGTGGCCCAGTCGCCGAATCGCGTCCTGTGAAAGTCGATCGATACCAAGGAAGCCAGGTCATGTCTCTAGTGGGCATCGTATTGATAGATCAGGAGAAGGCCCGCGTGCGACCGAGGTGTTGAACGTGCGGGCTTGTTAAACGATGTCGCGTTCAAGTTCGGGTTAGCGCCGAGATGTCAAGCATGCTGGCGACCACGACGAGGGCCAGCCTGCTCGTCTTCCGAAAGCCCTCGGCCGCAGCGGCGCAGGCGCAGCTCGTCACCCCCGTTGATAGGAGGCGCTCCGGTGCCCATCCGGCCACAGCGACACCCCTCACACCGACCAGTCCAGAGCACCCCACCAGGGCACGGCAGGAACCACACGATCACCCCGGCCCTCGTCTGGGCCGCCGCCGGAGCCTTCTACCTGATGTTCCAGATCCAGATCTTCGCTCGCTGGGCCGCCGACGGCGGGCCGCGCGCCGGACCACCCCGGAATTTCCACATCTCCACCGCACGGGAGATCACGGCCCTGGTCTTTCAGGTCGCGGCGGTGGCAATAGTGATCGGAATCGCCTTCCGCATATTTCGCCACTGCCTGCGCGCGCGGTCCCGTCACGCCGGACGCGGCGGTCTTGGTCGGGGTTCTACTCGCTGATCTGGCAGGATCCACTGTTCAACTGCGTCCGGATCATCGTCACATACAACCGCAGCGTGCCCTACTCCGGATCCTGGGGCCCATACCTGCCGGGCTGGCACGGGCCCGACGCGGACCTTCAGATCGAGCCGATCCTCGCACCCTCGGGTTTGATCATGGGCGTGCTGATCCTGTGGGTGTGGGGCCAGATCGCTCTCGCCAACTGGCTTACCAGGACCCGCCCCGCCTGGTCGGGGCTCCATTACTGGGCGGCCATCGTGTTCTTCGGGTTCATCGTCAATTGCCTCCTCGAGGCGATCATCATCGCCGCCGGAATGTGGGCTATACCGCCACCATCGGGCAGACGACCCTGTTCGCGGGGCACTGGTACCACTTCAACCTGCTGCACGCCCTTCTCATCGCCCTCACCGTCCGCACCCCGGTGGCGTCATGTACCTCAAAGCCCGCGCCGGCGACGGTATCCCGCACATCTTCCGCGGTAGCGAGGCCTTCTCCGCCCGCACCCGCGACGCGCTGCGCCTGCTTGCAGGAATGAAATACATGAACACCTGGATGCTGATCTTCTTCGTCGGAACCAACCTCATCGCCTCCTTCGGCGACTCGATGCCCGCCGACATGCCAGCGTTCCTTTGGCCTCGCGGAACCAGCGCGCCGGTCACCGTGCCGACGAGATCTACCCCGTCCCGCTAAGTGCCGTTCCCGAACCTTTGATCTTGTTGGGGGAATGAAGTTCGCGCTTGTGAGGGCGTTGGCGGGTTTGGCTCGGCACGCTCCCGCTTGAAGCGTGGCCGAGGGCGGGTTGCGGCGGTGTCCTGGATGTGGGGACTCGCTTCCGGGCTGGTTGCGGCAGGATGCTCGCTTCTGTAGCGCGTCGTGCCGGGCTCGGCATTGGCGGTGGGTGCGGCGGAGCCGGGCCCGGGTGGCGGTGATCCTGGATGGTTCGCCGGCGGCCCGGGCGGAGTGTCCGGAGTGCGGAACCGAATGGGTGGTCGGCGCCGAGCGGCAGACGGGGGCGATCTTCTGCAGTCCGCGGTGCCGGACGCGGGCGTGGCGGCGGCGCAAAGCCGTTCGCGAGGGCGTCACGGTGACGGAGTCGCGAACGGCTGAATGATCCGCAAATGGCTGGATCTGACCTGGGGGAACAGCGCGACAGGCAGCCGTACAGCTCGGCACGAAATGACGCCAACGCGGCCAAAGCTCCAGCCCGGTCCCGCATCGCTGACACGGGGAGTGCGGCAGCGCGGGCAGCAGAAGCGTTGATCACAGGCGGGGACATCGTCACACGTGATCACGGCAGCCCGATGGCGGCGTCCGGCGAATCAGTAACGCCTGGGCCACGGAGCACGACGGTGCTGGAAGGTCTGCCTTTCCGGACACTTCGCGCGGTGGTGCATCAGCCGGGGGTGCGTGGGCTGGGCGGGATCGGTAAGTCCCGTCAGCGGTTCGACGGCGCGCTACCGAGGAGCCCCGGGCGGGACGGGCGGTCCGCCCGGGGCGGGCGGTCAGTGCGAGACCATCTTCAGGCAGACGTCCGCGATCTTGGCGTTGATCGGCGCGATCTCGTTGCGCTTGTGCTCGGTGACCCCGGTGAGATGGCCGAGCTCGTGGAGCAAGATCAGCTGCTGCATGTCCAGCCGGGTGGGTGGCCGGTTGAGCCTCGCCCCGCCGAACAGCCCGACGTCGTTCACGGTGAGGAACGGTTCGAAGATCCGGATCGTGCCGCCGCTGCCGATCCCCTGTCCGGAGGCGGCCGCGTAGGCGAAGTCACCGCTGAGGGGGTCGAGTATCCCGGGCAGGCCGGTGTCCTCGAACCGGGTGAACAGGAAGTCCGTGAATGCGGTCCGCCGCGTTCCGTCCGGGTACACGACCGCGTTCGGCCCGGTGAGGAGATCCGCACACGCCGTGTTCTCGGTAAGGATGTCGCTGGTGCTCTGATAGGCGCCGAGTACGGGCAGCCGGGGCGGTTTCGGCTTCGACGGGCCGAAGAGGAAGACGGCGATCGTGCCGAAGAACCCCAGGTCGATCTCCGGTCCGAAGGGGTTCGGCCGCTTGGCGGTGACGGTCACGTCTTCCACGCAGACGCTCTTGAGGTATTCGGTGTAGCAATACTCACCGGCGCTGGCGGGCGCCGCGCCGACGCTCAGACCGACACCGGCAATGGAGGTTGCCAGCACCAGTGCTGCGGCGATGCGAGCGCCACGACGGCGTCCCAACCGGGGCGTTGCGGCGTTGATGACCGGCCGTCGGCGGCGGGCGGAACGGATGAGGGGCAAGGGCATCTCGGGTCCTTCGGTCGACAGGTGACCGGGCTGCTGCCCCGTCACCCATAGTTCGCGCGCCGGACGCCGCCGGATGCCTCCCGTGCGGGACAAACCTTTTGCCTGAGCGCCTGCCCCACTCACTCAACTCAGTCATTGATTCGGACTGCAACGGGCCCAACTCATCGAACCGGCAAATCCGGAACACGCCGGAGACCTGGCCCGGTCCCCCCAAGCCACCGCGCGGATCGTGATGACCGACCGCGCCGTGGAACTGCGCTGGGGCGATGACCAGCACCTGGCCGCGTCCGCTCACCTCGCCGACGAATGGACCCGCGTGGCGCGCGACCGGGGCGAGGCCCTGCTCACCGCGTGCACCCGCCCCTACCGGCGCGCCACGATGACCCTCGCGGAGCTGGACGAGTTCATGGACAACCCGAAACCCAACAGCGCCTCTCCACCAGTTGTAGAGCTCCAACTCCGTGGTCGAATGGCCGCACCCTGCGAAAGTGGAGTCCCAAGACGTCCTGCAGGACTGCAAGACGTCCCTGGGACGTCTTGGGCATCGACTAAGGCCCCATGGCCAGTCGGCAACCTTCTGGGCTCCAGGACGCTGGACGACCTGGTACCGCCGCGACGGCGGTTGGCGAAGTCCCGCCCGATCAACGAGATCGGACGGGACTCAGGTCGGGTTGAGCCGCCTGCTATTCGCGGCTCAATCGTGGTCGGGGGTCATCGAAGTTTGTCGGCCTCGATATACCCGTACCGGTGGAGGTTGGGCACGTACACCTTGATCCAGTGGCCCTTGGAGCGCCGCTGGCCGCGAGCGTCGCGGGCGTGCGCGGCGACGTCGAGCTGACGGACACGCTGACGTTCACCCTGACCAAGCGGCGGCCGCTGGCCAAGGACGACCTTGAGGGCGGCGGCGCGTTCCCCTGACGACCCCGGCCGTGACCGGCGCGTGCGGAGCTGGCCGGAGCGGGCCTGGGCGGGGATCGCTCAGGACGGCGCAGCAGAATGTGGTCACGGCCGCACCCTTGAGGACTAATGAATCCGACTGCCTACGATCGCGTTTGTACAGGTCAACGACCTGTTTCGGGTCGTACCACCGTTTGCGTGCGGCTACGACGGCGGGAGGCCGAGCGCGCGGGCGATCAGCATGCGCTGCACCTCGGACGTCCCCTCGCCCACCTCCAGGATCTTCGCGTCCCGGTAGAAGCGGCCGACCGCGTACTCGTTCATGAAACCGTACCCGCCGAAGATCTGCGTGGCGTCGCGCGCGTTGTCCATCGCGGCGTTGGACGCGACCAGCTTGGCGATCGCGGCCTCCTTCTTGAACGGCTCGCCCGCCAGCAGCTTCGCGGCGGCGGCGTAGTACGCCAGCCGGGAGGTGTGGGCGCGCAGCTCCATGTCGGCGATCTTGAACTGGACGGCCTGGTAGCGGCCGATCTCCTTGCCGAACGCCTCGCGTTCGCGCACGTAGCGGAGGCATTCGTCCACGCAGCCCTGGGCCAGGCCGACCGACAGCGCGGCGATCGCGATGCGGCCCTCGTCCAGGATGCGGAGGAACTGCGCGTAGCCGCGCCCGCGCTCCCCGACGAGGTTCTCCGCCGGGACGCGCACGTCGTCGAACGACAGCTCCCGGGTGTCGGACGCCGACCAGCCGACCTTCGAGTACTTCCGCCCGACCGTGAACCCGGGCGTGCCGTTCGGGACGATGATCGTGGAGATCTCGCCGTCGCCGGTGAACGCCGTGACGGTCACGAACGCGGTGATGTCGGTGCCGGAGTTGGTGATGAACGCCTTCGACCCGTTGATCACCCACGAGTCGCCGTCCAGCCGGGCGGTGGTGCGCATCCCGCCTGGCACGTCCGACCCGCCGCCCGGCTCGGTGAGGCCGAACCCCGCCAGCCGCTCGCCGGAGGTGAGCAGCGGCAGCCACCGCTCCTTCTGCTCCGCCGACCCGAACCGGTAGATCGGCATCGCGCCCAGCGACACCCCCGCCTCGAGCGTGATCGCGACGGACGAGTCGACGCGGGCCAGCTCCTCAAGAGCCAGGCAGAGGGCGAAGTAGTCGCCGCCCATCCCGCCGTGCTCCTCCGGGAACGGCAGCCCGAACAGGCCCATCTTCCCCATCGCCGCGACGATCTCGTACGGGAACTCGCCGCGCTCGTACAGGTCCCCGATCACCGGGGCGACGCTCTCGCGGGCGAAGCGCTCGACCGTGCTCCGCAGCTCTTCCTGCTCCTCGGTGAGCGTGAAGTCGATCATCATGTCTCCGTTGCGGGTGAGAGGGCCTGGACGACGCGCGACGGGCTGGGACGGCCGAGACGGCTCGCCAGCCAGCGGCTGGTCGCGACGAGCTTGTCGAGGTCGACGCCCGTCTCGATGCCGAGCCCGTGCAGCATCCAGACGAGGTCCTCGGTGGGCAGGTTGCCGGTGGCGCTCCCGGCGAACGGGCAGCCGCCGAGGCCGCCGGCGGACGCGTCCACGACCGTGACCCCGGCCTGGAGCGCGGCGAGCGTGTTGGCGAGCGCCTGGCCGTAGGTGTCGTGGAAATGGACGGCGAGCCGCTCGGTGCCGATCCCCGCCGCGCCGAGCGCCTCGATCAGCGCGGTGACCTGGCCGGGCGTCCCGACGCCGATGGTGTCGCCGAGGCTGAGCTGGGAGCAGCCGAGGTCCATCATCCGGGACGCGACGGACACGACCTGCTCGATCGGCACGTCCCCCTCCCACGGGTCGCCGCACACCATCGACACGTAGGCCCGCACCCACAGCCCTTCGGCGCGGGCGCGCGCGACGACCGGGGCGAACATCGCGAGGCACTCGTCCACGGTGCGGTTCAGGTTGCGCTGGGAGAACGTCTCGGTGGCGCTGCCGAAGATCGCGATCTCCGTGACGCCGTTGGCGAGGGCCCTTTCGAGGCCCCGCTCGTTCGGGACCAGAACTGGATAGCGCAGCTCGGGGGAGCGGGGGAGGACGTCCAGCAGCTCCTCGGCGTCGGCGAGCTGCGGCACCCACTTCGGGTGGACGAAGCTTGTCGTCTCGATCGTGCGCAGGCCCGCGTCCGCCAGCCGCGTCACGAACTCGGACTTGACGTCCACGGGGACGACCGCCTTCTCGTTCTGCAGCCCGTCCCGCGGCCCGACCTCGTAGATCGCGACCTCGCGGGGGAGGCCGGAGAGAGGAACCCGCATCGTCGTCATGCCTCCTCGATGACGGCCAGCACGGCGTCGAGCGCGACCTGCGCGCCCGCGCGGACCGGCAGCTTCGCCACGACCCCGGCGAGCGGCGCGGTGACGGTGTGCTCCATCTTCATCGCCTCGACGACCACGAGCGGCTGCCCTTCGGCGACCCGGTCGCCCTCGGCCGCCTTGACGGCGAGGACCGTCCCCGGCATCGGGCTGCGCAGCACGCCGTCGCCCGCCGCGGCCGCGTCCGCGCCGCCCTCGGCGCGGACGTGCTCGGCCAGCGCCCAGGCGCTTCCGGCGCGTCCGAGCCACAGCGTGCGCCCGTCGCGGGCGGCCTCGAACGAGGTCGTCCTTCCAGCGTAGGTGAGGGTGAACGGCCTGGTCAGCGAGGCCGTGACCGGTGGGTCATCGCCGATCGCGACGCGGGCGGACGCGGCCCGCCCCTGGACGCGGACCTCCACCGGCCCGCCGCCGGACGGGGTGATGATCCACGGCGTCCAGGCGTGCGCGCCGGGACGCCAGCCGTCCGGGACGTCCCACGGGTCGTCGCCCGAGCCTTCGAGGGCCAGCATCCGCTCCAGCGCGGCGGCGGCCAGCACGTCGGGCGGGACGGACGCGTCCGCGGTCAGCTCGTCCAGGGACCGCTCGACCAGCCCCGTGTCGAGCTCGCCCGACACGACGGACGGATGCGCGAGCAGGCGCCGCAGGAACGCGACGTTCGTCGGGACGCCCAGCAGCGTGTACGAGGCCAGCGCCCGGTCGAGGCGGTGCAGCGCCTCGGCCCGGTCGGAGCCGTGGACGATCACCTTGGCGAGCATCGGGTCGTAGGACCCGCCGACCTCCGTCCCGACGTCGAGCCCGGAGTCGACGCGGGCGTACTCGGGCTCGGACAGGGCGAGGACGCGTCCGCCGGTGGGCAGGAAGCCCCGCGAAGGGTCTTCGGCGTAGACGCGGGCCTCGATCGCGTGGCCGTCGAGCGCGACGTCGTCCTGGGCGAACGGCAGCGGCCGGCCCGAGGCGACGTCGAGCTGGAGCTCGACCAGGTCGAGGCCCGTGACGAACTCGGTCACGGGGTGCTCGACCTGCAGGCGGGTGTTCATCTCCATGAAGAAGAACTCGTCGGGACGGTCGGCGGAGACGATGTACTCGACCGTCCCGGCGCCCACGTAGCCGACGGCCCGCGCGGCGGCGACGGCGGCGGCGCCCATCCGCTCGCGGGCGGCGGCGTCCAGCAGCGGCGACGGCGCCTCCTCGATGATCTTCTGGTGGCGGCGCTGCAGGCTGCATTCGCGTTCGCCCAGGTGGACGGCGTTCCCGTGCGAGTCGGCGAAGACCTGGATCTCGATGTGCCGCGGGTTCTCGATGAACCGCTCGGCCAGCAGCGTGTCGTCGCCGAACGAGCCGCGCGCCTCGCGGCGGGCGGACGCGATCGCGTCCGGCAGATCGGCCGCGTCCCGGACGAGCCGCATGCCCTTGCCGCCGCCCCCGGCGGACGGCTTGATCAGCACCGGAAGCCCGACCTCCAGCGCCGCCGCCTTCAGCTCGGCGTCGGAGAGGCCGGGTTCGTCCCGTCCCGGGACGACGGGAACGCCCGCCGCCGCGACGGTCCGCTTCGCGCGGATCTTGTCGCCCATCGCCTCGATCGCCTCGGCGGGCGGGCCGATGAACACCAGCCCCGCATCGCCGCACGCCCGCGCGAACGCCGTGTTCTCGGCGAGGAACCCGTACCCCGGATGGACGGCGTCCGCCCCGGACGCCCGCGCCGCCGCGATCACGGCGTCGATGTCGAGATACGACGGGACGCGGAGCGCCTCGTCCGCCTCCCGCACATGCCGGGCCCGCGCGTCGGCATCGGTGTGGACGGCCACCGAACGGACGCCGAGCCGCCGCAGCGTGCGGAACACCCGGACGGCGATCTCCCCGCGGTTGGCGACCAGGACGCTGTCGAACATCAACACCCTCACATCCGGAAGACGCCGTAGCCGACCGGCTCCAGCGGTGCGTTCGCGGCCACCGACAGCCCGAGGCCCAGCACGCGCCGGGTGTCGACCGGGTCGATCACCCCGTCGTCCCAGAGCCGGGCCGTCGAGTAGTACGGGTTGCCCTGTGCCTCATACTGCTCGCGGATCGGCGCCTTGAACGCCTCCTCGTCCCCGGCGGGCCACTCCTCGCCGCGCGCCTCCAGCTGGTCGCGGCGGACGGTCGCGAGGACGCTCGCCGCCTGCTCGCCGCCCATGACGGAGATGCGGGCGTTCGGCCACATCCACAGGAAGCGCGGCGAGTACGCCCGGCCGCACATCGCGTAGTTGCCCGCGCCGAACGATCCGCCGATCACGACGGTGAACTTCGGGATGCGCGCGCACGCGACGGCCGTGACCATTTTCGCGCCGTGCTTGGCGATGCCGCCCGCCTCGTATTCGCGGCCGACCATGAATCCGGTGATGTTCTGCAGGAACACGAGCGGGACGCTGCGCCGGTCGCACAATTCGATGAAATGCGCGCCCTTCTGCGCCGATTCGCTGAACAGGATCCCGTTGTTGGCGACGATCCCGACCGGATGCCCGTGGATGCGGGCGAAACCGGTGACGAGCGTCGCGCCGTACTCCTTCTTGAACTCCTGGAAGCGGCTGCCGTCCACGACGCGGGCGATGACCTCCCGCACGTCGTAGGGGGTGCGCGGGTCGGGCGGGACGACCCCGTACAGCTCCGCCGGGTCGGCCGCGGGCTCCTCGGGGGCCGCGACGTCCCACGGGCGCGGCTCGCGGGGGCCCAGCGTGGACACGATGTCGCGGACGATCCGCAGCGCGTCCGCGTCGTCGTCGGCGAGGTGGTCGGTGACGCCGGACGTGCGCGAATGCAGCTCGCCGCCGCCCAGCTCCTCCGCCGTCACGACCTCGCCGGTCGCGGCCTTCACCAGCGGCGGGCCGCCGAGGAAGATCGTCCCCTGGCCGCGGACGATGACGGCCTCGTCGCTCATCGCCGGGACGTACGCGCCGCCCGCCGTGCACGACCCCATGACCGCCGCGATCTGCGGGATCCCGAGCCCGGACATCGTGGCCTGGTTGTAGAAGATGCGGCCGAAGTGCTCGCGGTCGGGGAACACGTCGTCCTGCCGGGGGAGGAACGCGCCGCCGGAGTCGACCAGGTAGACGCAGGGGAGGCGGTTGTGCAGCGCCACCTCCTGCGCCCGCAGGTGCTTCTTCACCGTGATCGGGTAGTAGGTGCCGCCCTTGACGGTGGCGTCGTTCGCGACGATCAGGCATTCGCGGCCGGAGACGCGCCCGACGCCGGTGATGATGCCGGCGCCGGGCGCCTCGTCGTCGTACATGCCGTTCGCGGCCAGCGGGGACAGCTCCAGGAACGCCGAGCCGGGGTCGAGGAGCGTGTCGACCCGGTCGCGGGGGAGCAGCTTGCCGCGCCCGACATGCCGCTCGCGGGCCCGCTCGGGGCCGCCGCGCCCGGCCCGGTCGACGCGGTCGCGCAGCTCGGCGGACAGGGCCTCGTTGTGCGCGGCGTTCGCCTTGAACGCCTCGGCCGAGACGTCCGCGCGGGAGCCGATCTCGGGTCCGCTCATGCCCGTCTCCTCCTGTTAACGACCGTTAACAACGCCGATGTTAATGGGCGTTAACAACTCTAGTCTAGACTGGCGCGCATGACGTCCCACCCGGCCGGGGAGCTGGTCGGCCCGCCGCCGAACCCGCGCCGGGCCGAGATCCTCGCCGCCGCGGCCGAGCTGTTCGCGCGGCGCGGCTACCACGGGGCGTCCATCGGCGACCTCGGACGGGCCGTCGGCCTCACCGGGCCCGCCCTCTACCGGCATTTCCGCGGCAAGGAGGCCGTGCTCGCGGAGATGCTCCTCGACATCAGCGAGCGGCTGCTCGCCGAGGGCGTCCGCCGCGCCGCCGACCCCGATCCGGGACGGGCCCTGGACGCGCTGCTCCAGTGGCACATCGCGTTCGCGCTGGACAACCCGGCGCTGATCACCGTCCACGAGCGGGAGCTGGACAACGTGCCCGAGCCGCAGCGGCACCGCGTCCGCCGGCTCCAGCGCGCCTACGTGGAGGAATGGGTCGCCGTCCTGCGCCGCCTGAACCCGGCCCTGCCGGACCGCCGGACGCGCGCCGCCGTCCACGCCGCGTTCGGCCTCCTCAACTCGACCCCGCGCAGCGCCGCCGGGCTCGACCGCGCCGCGATGCGCACCCTCCTGCACACGATGGCCCGCGCCGCCCTCGAGAACGCGGGCTGACGCCCGCGCTAGCAGGACGCGGCCTCGCCGTCGAGGGAGCGGTCGACGGCCCGGGCGAAGGACTCCGCGTCCGCGCCCCGCAGGTCGAAGATCTTCTGGACGCAGCCGCGGAACGTGCTGCTGAACGTGCTGTAGTGGGGCGACACAGGGCGCGGCTCGGCACGTCCGAGCGCGGTGACCACGGCGCGTCCGAGCTGGGTGAGCTGCGCCTTGTCGGGCAATTCCGTCTCGCCGGGGCCGGGCGGCTCCCCGGTCAGCGCCGAGCACGCCTGGACGTTCACGTCGGCGGGGGAGTGCCGGTCGGGAGTGAGGCCGAGCGCGGAGTACCGTCCGGGCGCGAAGCCGCCGCAAGAGAACAGGAGCCGCTGCCCGGCGGTCCCGCTGAGGTACTGCACGAGATCCGTGGCGGCGTCGGGGTTCGGGGACTTCGCCGACACGGCGAGGTTCTGCCCGCCGAGGACGGTGCGGCCCGGCAGCGCGGTCACCCCGAACCGCAGCCGACCGCCGTCCGGTGTCCGCATCCGCGGCTCGGACGCGAGCGATGAGAACGCGTACGGCCAGTTGCGCATCAGCCGGGTCCCCGACGCGAACGCATCGATGCTCTTCAGCTCGTCGAACCGCCGCGACGGGCCGAGCGATCCCCGCGCCCGCGCGGTGAGGCGGACGAGCGCCGGATACACCCTGGTGCGCAACTCCTCCACGCCCGGACGGTCGTCGCCGGTGAGCAGCCCCTTGCCGCCGTCGTTCCACACCGCCTCAAGCGCGTTCACGGTTAGGCCGTCGTAGTCGGCGAGCTGCAGCGCGATGTCAGAGCTCAACAGCCCCGGCCACGCGGTCGGCGGTGTCTCGCCCTCGTGGAAGTAGAGGAGCCCGACGTCCACGTTGAACGGGACGGCGTACTGCTTCCCGTCGCGTTCGCCCGTCCGCAGCGGGGCGGGGAAGAAGTCGCCGAGGTCGCCGATCCCGTCGAGCGGACGCAGGTAGCCGCCCTCGGCGAACTGGGCCGTCCACGTGTTGTCCATGATGAGGACGTCGTAGGCGCAGCTCCCCGACTCCTGCACCGCCTTGATCTGGCTGTGCTGCAGGTCGGTGGAGTCCGACACCTCGACGAGCGTGGCGTGCGGGTGCGGGCGGCCGTCGGGGTAGCGTCCTTCGTTCCACTTCCGGATGAGCGCGCGGCGCTGGTTCTTCAGGCTGACGTCCGTCCCGCCGGCGACGAACAGCTCCTCGCGGTGGCAGTCGGCCTTCATCGCGGGATACGACTCGTCCGGCCAGAAAAGGGCGGCGAGGCCCGCGGCCAGTACCAGCGCCGCGCCGGACGCGGCGCTGATCCAGGCCGTCCGGTCGCCCGGCAGGAACTTCATCACCGCTCCACACTCATCTCAGCTCGGACAGGAGTTCGGCGGCCTGCTCCACCTCGGACGCGCCGGTGAGCGCCACGCAGCCCGTCCCGTCCGCCGGGCGGAGCGCCGCCGCGATCTCCCTGACGGGCGAGGACCGGCACGTCGCCGGGCCCGTCAGCACGATGGTCAGCCGCAGGTCGGGATGCCTTTCGCGGAACTCGCCTGACAGCCATCGCACTCGCGAGGCGAGCTGCGGATTCGTCCGGGTGCCCTGCCCGTCGGTGACGAGGATGAGGTTCGGACGCCCCGTGCCGAGATCGGCAGCCGCGATCGCGTCGCTGAGCGGCTGGTCGCCGCCGCCGGACGCGACCGCCTGCAGACGGCTGACGATCGCGTTCTTGTGGTCGGGGGACGCGGTGTCCTGCGGGACGTTCCCGAACGTCCCGGCGTTGTCCGGCGGCGCCGTCTGTGACGACACCTGAAGGCCGACGCGGTCGTTGCTCTGCAGCTGCGACACCAGGCTCCGCAGGAACGACGTGCCGCGGGCGAGGCGCGCGCCCTCCCGCGCCTGGGCCGCGCCGCCCATCGACGCGGACACGTCCAGCATCAGCGACACCGAAACCCTCGGACGGGCCGTGCCGATGCGGTCGAGCGTCTCCTGCACGCCCTTCGCCGGAGTCAACGCGACGTTGGTCGGCATGACGCGGTCGCCCACGACCCGCTGGAGCCGCGACAGGTAGAAGTGCCGGGTGTCGCCTTCGAGCGCTGGCGGGATCGTGCCGCGCTCGTCGCGGAAGCCCTGCCGGGTGAGCGGGTGACGGTCCAGCCAGCGGCGGAACCCGGTGACCGCCGCGTCCCGCTCCTCGGTGTCCTGGCCGCGCCACCGCACCTGGACGAACGGATGGTCGAGCGTCGGCAGGTCGGTGGCGTAGTACGGGTGCAGGCGCCATTTCGCGTACGGGGCGGCGTCCGGGTCGACGGCCCCGCACCGGTCGCCGAGCGGGCGCCCCATGTCGTAGTCGTGCAGCACCTGCTCGGGGACGGCGACCGCGAGATCTTCGGGGGGTTCGGAGTCCTGCGCGGCGGCGCGCTCACGGAACTGGCACAGCAGCGACACCGCGTCCGGGGCGACGAGGCCCGCGGGTTCGGCGAAGCGCTCGTCCTCCGCGTCGTCGCCGGGGAGCGCGTCGTAGAGCGCGGGCGTCACGGCGAGCGCGGCCGACGACGTCTCGGGGACGGGACGGGCGATGGCGCGCAGCCGAACGTCCTCGTCCTTGAGGCGGTTCAGCACGTCGGACGTCCTCGTGGCGAGCGGCGCCGCGATCGGGTCGGCGACGGACTCGTGCGCCTTGGTGAACAGCGCCAGCACGAGCGGCGACGTGCCGACCGAGCCGCGCGTCCGGAACTTCGGATCGCCCGCGCCACTGGCGGTTGATCCGCCGAGGCCGGAGCGTCCCGGGGCCGCGCGGCCTCCGCCCGCCTGAACGGGCGAGGCGACCTGCCCCGGCCCTTTGGGGATGAAGTCGTACTCCGCCGTGGACGACGGGATCCAGATGTCGGGCTGCGGGCCGAACAGTTGCTCGCCCTCGGCGTGCCGTTCGTCCGCGGGCGCGCTGCGGCGCCACAGCAGCCTGAACCCGTCGTACAGCGGGACCGGCCCCGCTTCGGGGACGACGGTGACGCTGTACTGGCGGCAGCCGCGGTCCTCGCTGTCGTTCGCGAACTCGGCCGCCGCGGCGCGCAGCGGGGTCAGTGCCTCGGGCGTCGTCAGCACCCGCAGCTCCAGCGGCTGCCCGCACGACCTGGTGCGCTCCCGCAGCCCGTACACGGCGACGGCGGCCACCAGGACCAGCGCCATCACCGCGGCCCCGGCCGCGCCCCACGCGACCGCCGTCACCGCCCTCGCCGTCGCCTTGGTGACGACGGGTTTGAGGACGTCCTTGACCTCCCGGCGGGAGACGAGCCAGAGGAGCAAGACGATGACGGCGATCGCGACGGCGGCGGTGACGAGCGTGCTGAGCCAGGCGACCGCGTAGACGTGCTTCATCACGACGGTGACGATGACGCCGGAGCAGACGCCGAGGATCACGGCGGGCGGCCGCGGATCGGCCTTCGTGCCGTCGGAGGCGCCGTTACCGGCAGTGGAATTCTCGTCGTCGCCTTGGCGGCCCGGTGGCGTCTCGCCGCTGCCGGTTTCAGTCATGCAGGCCCCATCGGCGCGTCGGTCCGACTCGTCCGTTCCCCCGATTCTGACTCTCCATGATATTTGCCGGGACGTGAAAGGACAGGAAAACGGCCGACTCGGACCGGCCGATACCACCGGGTGCGCATTTGTGGACCGTCCACAATCTTGACTTGGTCACCACGGCATAGGTCAGATGGACGCGAAGGTCATCCCGCTTCTGACCCATATCAAAGGAGTGCCCCATGCGCGTCGAGGGCGTCGGCTTCTACGAGATCGCACAGCAAGACCCTGACCGTCCCGCCGTACTGGCGCCCGGCGTGCCGCTTTCGTACGGCGGCCTGCACGCCGAAGTGAACCGGATGTCGAACGCGCTGAACGATATCGGGTTGCGTCCCGGAGACGCGCTGGCGACCGTGCTCGGCAACCGGCCCGAGTTCCTGACGGTCATGCTCGCCGCGCTGCAGTCGGGGCTCTATCTCGTGCCCGTGAGCCGCCACTTGACCAGGCCCGAGATCGGCTGCATCCTCGCCGATTGCGGCGCCAAGGCCGTCGTGACGGAAAGCGCGTTCGCCGATGCGGTGTCGGGCGCGGCGGACGAGGCGGGCATCCCCGCGGAGGGGCGCGTGAGCGCGGGCCCCGCGGACGGCTACCGCTCGATGGCCGGGCTGTGCGTGTCGGGCAGCGCGGAGCCGCCGGGCAAGCGCCGGACGGGTTCGATCATGCTGTACACGTCCGGCACCACGGGACGCCCGAAGGGAGTCCGGCGGCCGCTACTGGACACCCCGCCGGAGGCCGTCGCCGGCGTCCTGCGGCGGACGCTGATGCGGCACCTGGGCCTGGAGCCCGGCGACGAGGTCCATCTCGCCGTGGGCCCGCTCTACCATTCGGCGCCCTGCGTCCACGCGCTGATGGCGCTCCACCTCGGGCACGCCGTCGTGGTCGCGCCGCGGTTCCGGCCGGAGCACACCCTCGAACTGATCCAGCGGCACGGCGTCACCAACGCCTTCATGGTCCCGACGATGTTCCACCGCATGCTCGCCCTGCCGGACGAGGTCAGGGCCAGGTACGACGTGTCGTCGTTGCGGCGGGTGTTCCACAGCGCCGCGCCCGTCCCCGTGGAGACCAAGCGCCGGATGCTGGACTGGTGGGGGCCCGTCCTCTACGAGTACTACGGCTCGACGGAGAGCGGCCCGGTCACCCTCGCCGCCCCGGACGAGTGGCTCGCCCGCCCCGGGACGGTCGGACGCCCGGTCGACGGCGTCCAGATCAAGATCCTCGACGCGGAGGGCGGCGAGCTGCCCGCCGGGGAGACGGGCCTGATCCACGCCGGCGGACATCCCGGGTTCGAGTACCACGGCGACCCCGCCAAGACCGCGTCCACCATGCACGACGGCTTCTACACGGCCGGCGACCTCGGACACGTCGACGAGGACGGCTGGCTGTACATGAGCGACCGCCGCAGCGACCTCATCATCTCCGGCGGCGTGAACGTCTACCCGGCGGAGATCGAGAGCGTCCTGCTCCAGCATCCGGGGGTCGCCGACGCGGCCGTCATCGGCGTCCCCGACGACGAATGGGGCCAGGTCGTCGTCGCCCTCGTCGAGCCCGCCGACGAGACCCGCGCAGGCGCCGGCCTCGCCGCGGCTCTCCTCGCGCACTGCGAACCGCGGCTCGCGAAACCGAAGCATCCGCGCCGGGTGGAGTTCCGCGCCTCGCTGCCGCGCACTCCGTCCGGCAAACTCAGCCGCCGCCGCGTCCGGGACGCCTACCTGCAGGAACTCGCCGACTGACGGTTCCGCGCGACGGCGCGCGGAACGCTCCCGAAGCAAATCGCCGCGGACGTCGAACGCCTCCGCGCGCCGCTGCGTACAACCGCACATGAAAGACCTGAAGGTCGCCCCACTCGCCAACGTCGCCCCGACCGAAGCCGCCCCGACGAAGACCGACCTTCCCGTCATCCCCGACCCCACCGCCCCC
>NZ_SMKT01000122.1 GCF_004348735.1 Actinomadura sp. KC06 | reverse complement strand
AGTTCGCTCCCTCCTGCGAGTTGTTTGGGCAGAGTCAGTCATTTTCGACACTGACGTCACGGAATTCCACGAGAAAGTTGTTTGGCCAGCATCTGGCGCAGGGCTCTGTGATTGGTTAGCGGCACCATGACGTGGATGGCGCAGGCCGCGGCCTGTCCGGGGCGGTGTAGGTCACCGTGAGCGGTGGCCGGTACTGCGGTCGCCACCGCCACGGCGACGGCCCGGAGTGCACGCACTCCCGACCGCACTGGCACGCGGGCGTGCTGGGTGTGGGTCAGCGATCTCGGGAGGCGTTGAAGGCGAGCATGAACAGCCGGTCGTACTCGTCTTGGCCGATTCTGTCGCCGAGTTCTTCTAGGTCGCCCACCACGCGCGCAGCGTGGTTGCTGGCAGTTTTGGGGCTCAGCTTGGTGAGGCGGGGATCATCGAGGTAGCGGGCCGGGTAGTGCTCGATGGCGAATTCGTCGTCTTCTTCGTAGTGCCGCTTGGCGACGTGCATGAGCGCAGCGCCTTTGTCCAGGTCGCTCATCTCGTCCCAGCCCGGCAGGACTACCATTTCCTGGTTGATGATCGAATTGCCGACGGTGATCCGGAGCGACGCCTCCTCGTGGTCGTCATCGAGGTCGACCGTCACGTTCAGGACCCCGTCGTCGTCATAGAAGAAGTAGCACCGGCGACCGTCGGGAAGTTCGATGCAGGGATAGGTGCTGGCAGAGGGGTCAGCAGCCAGGAAGGTCGCGCCGAGATTGTGGGCCCGGGCCTGGCCGGTAGTGAGAGACATGCGTGTACTCCTTCGTCGGTTCGCAGTTGGTTTGCTGGCGGATGTGCACGGTCGCGCCCGTACGGAACGCTTCGGGCGGTCTCGGCAGGTGCCTGATGGAAGAGTGGTGGCACCGCTGCGGCGTCCATAGAACGGCAGGCCGGAAGCGCCGGTCGGGCCTCGGCGGCCTGTTGCGGGTAGTGGGGCTCGGTCGTCAGCGGAACGACGCGGGCCCGTTTGGACATGGCACACATCGAACTCGCCTGGTGGGTGCCTGGTCTGCGTTCGGCGCACGGGCCACGACGCACCGCGCTCCGCTGGGCTCTTTGAGCCGTTTAGTGACGTGGGCTAGCGCTTGGCCTCGGGTGTGGGCGGCTGCGTGGTCGGGCCGCCGTGTCTTCGATGTCGTCGAGCCAGAAACAGCGGCGGCAAAAGCGCGAAGTCGAAGCGTTGATCCGCCCGCTGATCAATTCCAGAACGACCTGGGTGATATCGAAGGGCTGGAATTCTTTGGACGGGGCCCGTTTTCCCGCAGCGTCCGGGCACGTCGGGTCCACGTGCCAGCACCACGTCTCGACCAGCGTCTTTCCCACGGACCTCGTGTACTGCCAATGTGTGCTGACCACGACCGGGAACAGGCGGCCGAACCGGCGCAGATTTTCAGCGCGCCGCAGGTTCTGCCGATGCATGCTGTACCCGGGGACGACGTCCAGCAGGGTTTGGCCGGTGAGGACCGGGCGTTGGTTGATCCTCACCACGACCGCGTCGCCGCCGTCGTCGGGTACCACCCACCGGCTGTTGCCGACGCCGGGCGGACCGAGGGACCACACCTGCCCGCGCCGCAGGATGACCTCACCGTCACGGGCTTCGGCGAACGTGGCCCAGGCACCGACGCCGTATTGTTTGGGCTCATACAGCGTTCGCGTTCGCTGCGGGCGCCGCCATGTGCGCGCTTTCGGGGTTCGGGGTGGCGTGCGCCCGTGCACGTCCGCCATGTGTTCCACGAATTCAGCCGGGCGATCGAACTTCGCATCGCAGAGCCGCACCTGGCTGGTGTCGTCCCGGTAGGCGAGTCGACACCACGCGAAAAATCTCCCTCCGACCATGCCGCTTTCACGCATGCGTCGTCACACCCCCTTTCTGAGCGATGAATGAAGACGGAACTGGGCTGCTCGATCTAGCTGCCTGGCGGTTCGTCGAAGCTGTTCCACATGTGCACGGCCGTGGTGATGTCCTCGGGGCTCGGCGCGGTGCTACCGGCGAGGTCGGCGAGGGTCCAGGCCAGGCGAAGCACCTGGTCGAGGCCGCGGACAGTCAGCCGGCCGCCGGTCAGTGCGGCATCGAGAACCGCGGTCGCCTCCTTTGGAGGGGCGAAACGGCGTCGTAGTTCCGGGCCGGGGATTTCGGCGTTGGTGCGCCATGGCGTGCCCGCCAGCCGGCGTGCGGCGCGGTCACGGGCGGCCTGGACTCGGTCGGCGACGTGCCTGCTGGACTCGACCGACGCCAGGTCACGGCGAAGCTCGGCTGGCGATGCCGGGGCGAGCCGGTTTTTGATGGCGACCCGGTCCAGCAGAGAACGGGGCAGCCTGGCCAGGTAGCGCTCGCGGACGCCGGGCGGGCACGTGCACGCCTGCGCGGTCCGCGCGCCGCACGGGCATGGGCGGGCGGTCAGCACCGCGATCGTACGAGCGGGAAAGGTCACGATCAAACCGTTTCCGCTGACGGTGACCGTCCCGTCCTCCAGCGGCCGGACCAGCGACTCCAGCGTCCGGACGGCGAACTCAGGCACGTCCTCCAGGAACAGCACTCCTCGGTGGGCGAGCGATACCGCTCCCGGACGAACAGCGCGACTGGTACTGCCGCCGAGGACGGCGGCGCGCGACAACGTGTGGTGCGGCGCCTGGAACGGGGGCCGGGCCATCAGAGGGCCATCGGGTGGGAGGTCTCCTGCGAGGGAGTAGAGGGCGGTCACCTCCAGCGCGGTGTCGTGATCGAGGTCGGGCAACAGACCCGGCAGCCGCTCGGCGAGCATCGTCGCTCCGGTGCGGACGGGGCCGACAAGAGCGAGGTGGTGACCGCCCGCGGCCGCGACCTCGATCGCCTCGCGCCCGCTGGCTTGCCCTCTCACCTGAGCCAGATCTAGGTGACCGGGCAGCCTGGAGACGGTTGCGTGGTGGTTGCTGTCCTGGGCATTGCCGCCGTCGTCGGTCGGTGGCACGCCGCGCAATTGCGCTATCAGAGTGTTCAGCGAGGCGACGTCGATCACGTCGACACCAGGCACCAGCGATGCCTCGGCGGCGTTGGCCTGGGGCACGACGACCACGGTGGCACCGGCGTCGACGGCCGCCAGGACGGCGGGCAGCACGCCGGGCACGGACCGCACTCGACCGTCCAGGCACAGCTCCCCGATCAGCGCCGCGTTCGCGCACGCTTCGGCGGGGATGGCTCCGCTGGCCGCCAGGACGGCGACGGCGATGGCCAAGTCGAAGCCGCTGCCGTGTTTGGGCAGGCTGATGGGGAAGAGGCTGACCGCGATATAGCGATGTGGAAAGTGCTGGTCGGAGTTGATGATGGCGGCTCGGACACGATCGCGGATTTGGTTGCGGGCCGCGTCCGGGAGCCCGATCAGGTGCAAGCCGGGCGTCCCCTCGGTGAGCGAGGCTTCGACATCGACCACGGTGCCCTCGATACCTCGCAGTGCGATCGCGCGAGTACGGGCCAGACTCATGGCAGGTCAATCCTTTCGTCGTAGAGGTGGAGCGACGAGGGCACCGAGCAGAATCGAGCGTCGGCGGAATGGCCGGTTCTCAGGCGCCCGTACCAGCGCAACGGAATTGCGATATGGCTCACGGGCGCCTATTAGCACGAGCACGAAGATGGCGAGTCGCCGCGTCTCCCTGGTTTCGTGGCTAGTGGCCGGGCTTGAAATAACGGTTCTTGGTCTCGGTGCGCGCTATCGCCTCGCGGATCTCTTGGGCTGATGCGCGGCCCTCGACCTTGTCATAGGGAACCGTGTCGGTGCTGACCTTCTTGTCCTGCGGGAATTGCCGCCGGGCGTCGGCCACGGTGTAGATCCCGCGGGTGACTCCGCCGATCATCCACGGCACTGTGACCGACTTGTTGTTGACCCGGATGACCTCGAACCAGGTGCCGTGCCGTTTCACGAAGTCACCCACGCTGAAGTCGTCTTTGCTCCAGACCTTCTGCCCGGCTTTTTGTTTGTCGGCGACCACCTCGTGCCAGTAGCCCAGCTCCCCGTCGAGCTGGATAAGGTCGGCCGTCCACCGCGCGGCATCGGCCGGGGCGGGGGCGACCTTGCGGTAGATCTCCCCGCCGCAGCGCAGGAGCGCAGGCCCGCCGTCGTCGTCGCTCCACCGGTACTGGCCCTCCAGCCACCGCACCAGTCGCCGGCGCTGCCGTTCTAGCCGCTCGATCCGGCGCAGCACGGTCGGCAGCGCCTCCCGGTGGCCTTGGTGGGCTTGGGCGGCTCGCTGCCGTCCCGCCCAGTACTCGGCCTTGTCGTGCTCGGCCACGGAGGTGTCGTGCGCGCCCATCATCCGCCGGTGCGCGGCACGCGCCGAATCGGAGATCAGCGGTTGACCTAGGGGCCAGTGGTCGGCGGACTGGCGGTAGCGGGCGTACGCGGCCTCGCTGCGTGCCGCCGCGTTGCTCGCGTAGTCGGCGTAGCAGTCCGCGCGCTGGTCGGCGCGTTGGGTCCGCTCGGCCTCCTGCTCGGCGAAGCCGGTCGCAGGCAGCGTCGCATCGTCGATGTCGACTTGGACGTCGTGGCCCGCCGCCCGCAGTGCCCGCGCGGCCTGCTCGATCTCGTATCGCTTGGCCGCCTTGAACCGGCTGGACCGCAGTCCGATCCTGCCGATTGAGGGCATCCACCGCCATCCGCACCGCAAGCCGCGCAGGACCTCATAGACGCCGTCGCCCTTTTCTGATCCATCGATCAAAGTGCCGTCTTCACGGGTGTGTCTGATCACGATGGGCATACCAATCCCCCCAAACTGCCGTGCGTGTCCGGGATCGTGATTCGCCTATTCGTCTGAGGGGGCTCGCTCGCCGGGCATCGGTGGGATGCCGCGCTCGTAGCTGAGGCTGAGGTTGCTTTCGCTCAAGGTGATGACGAACCAGCGGTAGCCGTCCTCGGCGGCTGCGCGCAGCTCATCAAGCAGACCTGACTCGACCACTTCCAGGTATTCGGCGAAGTCGTCGCCGGGCAGCCCGGTGCGGTTCCATCGGCTCCACCAGTCTCCGGATCCGGGATCGAAACCGCGGGCGTAACAGCGTGGGACCCGACCGCCGGTGTCCCTTGGTGCGTTCTTGTCGGTGGACATCAGGTAGACGCCGTCGTCGCGGACCAGGATGAGGCAAGCACCGGCGTCGACGTCGAATCCCGGGTGGTTCAGAGTCGGACCGGGTTCCCAACGGGTGGTGTGCTCGCTGGCCGCTGCAGCGTCTTCGGCGAGCCGCAAGACCGCGGTCAGGTCGAACCGCAATTCGGCCGAGCATCTGGGCATGCCAATGCACTCCTTTCAGCCTGGGAATGGCATTTCTTAGATCAGCGGGTATTCACCAGGTGGTCTCTTCTGGTGGTGCGGCGGGAAAGTCGTAGCCGAGGTGCTTGAGTCGGTCGATCGCGCCGACAGGTGGGCGTGTTTGTGGCGTGTGGTAGATCCAGTGCCACGCGAATGGGCAGCGACACGAGGTCGGTTTCACAGTGGCGTCGCGGTGGCAGCGATCCGTGCACTGCGAGGGCGTTCCCGGGTGGCAGGGGAATTCAGGGCAGTCGATGACCACCACGTCGGCGTTTTGTGCGTGGGCGTCCCACCAGCTCGGCTGCCCCGGAATCGTCCCGTCGAAGGCGACCAAGCCCTGCTCTGAGTGGGCAAACCAGAGGTGATACAGCCACGCCGCTGCCTTTGCTCTATAAATGCTTTCAGCGTTCAGGACGTAGGTGTAGGGCTTCTCGCCGTCGTGCCGCTCTGCACCGGACACGTTGACGGTGTATGCGTGCATCGGCGGCTCCCCTTCCCCAGGAGGCTTCATCTCGCTCTCGCGCATCCAGGGCCTGCGAGTTTCCGCGACCAAAACGGCGGCGTCGCCGCTGGGCACCGCGGGGTCGCCCGAATCGCGGTCCATGCTCGGGCCGGACGTGGGGGCCGCCGGGGGCGCGCTGACGGTTAGCGTCACGCCCTCGTCTGCGCGGCGGTGGGTCTCACAGATCCGGCATGTCTCCCCGTGCGGGACGTGCGCCCTGCCAGGTGCAGTTGGGTAGCAGTTCGTCCAGGAACGCGGTCAGGCTTTTGTGCAGGACCGTGGTGAGGTTGTCGTGGCCGTGCTCGTCACAGATGATCTCGGCGGCTTCGTCGCCGACTCCGTATACCGACCAGGTTCCGTCGGCGTGCAGACTGAGCCACAAGGGCGCCCACGCGTCGATCGCGCCCGCACAGCCCGGGTGACGGCAGCCGACCCGATCGGGCTCTCGCGGCATGTCAGGTCACCTCGATCCTGCCGGTGAAGACGTCATCCAATTCCAGGCGCAGGCCGGGGACGCAGCGTTCGGCCAGTGCGATCTGGATCATTGCGTCGGTGAATCGCTCGGCCTCGGTGCGGGAGATCCATTGCCGGCCCTCGTCGTCGTACCCGGCGGCAACCCACGCCTCGATCAGCAGATGACGCGCGGTGTCGGCCTTGGCCCGCGCGATGCGGGCCTCGCCCTGCAGCCGCTTCCGCGTATCGGCCGTCGGCCCGTGCTGGTGGTTGGGTTCCGTTTCGTGCAGCAGGATTGCCGAATGGGTCGCGTTATTCTCGCGCTCGCCCGCGAGCCGGGCGAGTGTCTTGAGTATTTCCCGGACCGCCCGCGGCGAGTCGTCGGTCATGTGACTCTTATAGATCATCGACACTCCTCCCAGATATCTCGGTGAAAGAGCGGGCATCCCGGATGGCTTTCATGGAAGTTCGTGCGCCGACCTGCGTCACGGTTCGTCGGCCTGGAAACCATGGTGGATTTCCTGGCATTCAATGCACTCGGGATCGCCCGCATGCGCCGGGTTGACGAAATGCCCGGTGTCGGCGTGATGCCGATCGCGGCGCATGCACAACACGTCGGAGCGGGTCAGCCCGGTGCGGGTGCCGTCGCGCAGGAACGCGCGCAGCGCTTCAACGAGCTTGCGCACGCTGCGGTCTGGCACATTGCAGACCGGCCCTGCGTAGTCGCCGTCGGGGCCGATCAGTTCGACGCCCCAGCCGTGGTTGCTGGCGCCCAGCGGCCCGTGCATGTCCCCGACCGACAGAACGCCCATCCCTTCGATCGGGACGTAGATGGAAGAGCTGCCACCGGTGTCCTCGACGTAGGCGGTCCCGAACGCCTCGCGCAACGCCGCCACGGCCTCATCCCCGCCCGGCCATCGGTCGTAGCTCATGGCGGGTCCAGCGTGTCCAGGGGCCGCCAATGCCGGTACCGGACCACCGTCCCGGGCGTCGGCTCGGCCCAGTGGTCATTGGTGCCGCGCAGCTCGGGATTGAGGACGTGGAACCAGTCCCCGGTGTATTCAGCGACCGGTTCGCCGCAGCCGCACACCGCGACGGCGGTCTGCCCGGCGGTGACATGGTCCAGGTGAGCGCCCGCCAGGCGCACCGCCGCACGGCAGCGCCAACCGGCCACGTGTTCGCCGTCCCAGACCATCCGCAGCAGCGGGCTCAATGTTGCTCGGAGACTCGTTCTCAAGGTCGGCAGAAACATGGTTGATCGCCTCCAGCAAGGCCAACCAGATCGTTTAAGGGTCAGAAGAAGTCATGCCGGAAACCACTCGCTTCGCGGAGCGGCACCAGGTGGCCGACGTGCGTATTAAGCACCCCGGCTCCACACTCGCCGCTTGGCGATAGCGCGCCTCGTGATCTCGCCGTCGGGACTGCGGCCTCTTCCCGCATTCACCGGACGCGAACCAGCGTGGATGCGTCGAAGATGGCGGGTGAGGCTCCGTCATCGCAGACGTGGTGGAGACAAGTCTCGTCGCCGCGCTGCACAGGGTCTTCCAGCAGTTCTTGCCAAGCGCCGGGACCGTCCATGTACCAGGGCGCGTAGCTGTCGCCAGCGGCCAAATCAGAAACGAAAGCACTAGACTGGTCGTGGTCGTCCTCTCTGCGCGTGGTCGTGCGCACCGGGACCCTCCTTCATGCCTCATAGGAGCTCGAAATTTGCGGTTAAGCGGCGAGGGCGTACCTGATACGTCCGCCCACCCATTCGGCGATATTCGAGGGAACGGCGTTGCCAGTGAGTAGCCCACCTGGCGTGGCACCGTGGGGGACCTTGTCCCGGTCGGCCTTAGGAAACCGAGTTACGAATTTCCAGCCGTCGGGAAACCGTTGGGCGTATGCCTTTTCCGGGGTGGTGAACATCCGCACCCGGCACCCGTCGATGGTCCGGTCGTCACCGGGCTGGACCAGCATGTGGTGGGTGCCCGCGGCGGTGATTGTGGCGACCGGGCCGTCCAGCGATTCCGACAGCTTGTGCCGCCGCAGGATCGCCACGAAGGGGCGGCCGCCCCACTGGATCAGGCCGTGTCGAATCCGGGCTCGGGTGGCGGGCGCGTACGGTCCGCGCCGGTGCCCGTCGGCGACCAGCCGCATCGGCAGCGACCAGTCGATCCCCGGCGCCATCGCGGTCGTGGCCGGTTCGACGCGGCCATGCCCGGCCGGGCAGAGGTAGTAGTAGGCGCCGTGCCTGCCGGTGCCGGGGTCGTAGGCGCCGATCAGGTGGCCAGCGATCCTGGTCGCGGTCGGTTTCCAGCACCGCACGCCCTGCACGGGGCCGCACACGCGGCAGGTAGCCGCCGGGCGCACCTCCAAGTCGACCTCGATGCCCCGCCTGGCCAGCACGAAAACCAGACGTTCGCGGACTTGTGGGGCGGCCGGGTTGCCGGGCGAGGAGATGTGCGCGGCGTTGACCGGGACGATCCGGGTGGTGTAGTTCATCGCCTCGAAGACCTTCAGCCACGGCTCGAACAGGTCCCAGCGCGCGAACCGCAGGACGTTCTCCCCGACGATCACGGCCGGACGGTGGATCTGGGCGTAGCGGATCAGGCACCACGCCGTCGCCCGCGTCGCCGCCCACGGCCGCTGGCGCTGCTTGCGGACAGCGTTACCGCCGGCAGGTGCCGCCTCGGTGCAGATCGGGCTGGCGACCAGCACATCGGCGCCCGGCACGCTCAGCATGTCCAGCCGTGAGACGTCCTCCACAATGCCGTTCACCGGCCGGTTGAGCAGGACTGTTTGCACTGCGGCCTGGAGATGGTTGACCGCCGCCAGCGTGTCGTAACCGGCCAGCGCGAACCCGGCCAGATCACCTCCACCACCGGCCATCAGGTGCACCGATGTCAGCACGCCGTCCCTCCCCCGAGTACACAAAAGGCTCCGCACCGGTATCCCGCGGCGCGAATTGGTTGGGTCTGTCATTTCGAGGAGCGTGACCGCATTCACGCAGAAGCGCCGCATCGTTTAGCTAGCGTGAGTTGGTGCCCTTTAGCGCGGTCGGCTTCCCCGTCGTGGCTGGAAGAATCGGCGTCGTCCAACCTCTGCACGGCGCGGTAGTGGGCCGGATCCCTACCGTCTGCTAGGCGCTTTGGGCGGTGATCGGCTGCCCGCACACGTCGCAGATCAGGTCGTCATCGGCGGTACCGTCGGGGATGGTCCAGGGATAGACCTCACCGATCGCGTCAGACCATTCGGGGAACCGATCCGACAGTTCCAGCCCGGTGCCGATCGGCATGCATGACACGCAGATCAGCTGTCCGGCCTGCCATTGCCAGGCGACGAGGTGTTTGATGGTGTCACCGTTGGTGGACTGCCATCCCGATGCCGCAGGCCAGCCGAGGATCATGAGTGTCTTCCCCCTTTCGTACGTTGCCGTTCGTGGCCGCGCGGACCCCGTCCTGCGTCACGACGCGATCAGGATCTCCACGGTTGGGTGCCGTGTTCGCCCTGGTGGGTGGCGGTGATGTCGTTGGGGGTGTGATCGGTGATGGGCTGCCAGCCGACTGGTTCGCACGACAGCCACAGCAGCCCGATCTTGACCAGGTCTCCGACGCTCAGCGAGCGAAGGCGGCGGCGGTAATAGTCCGTGCTCAGTTCATGGAGCTCGTTGCCGATCTGGAACGCTGTCTCAGCGAAGCGAACCGGCTCGGTGCCTTCGTTGGCCTCCATTGAAAACTCGAACACCTTCACCACAGGATGGCCTTGCTGGTAGCCGTCAAAGCCCAATGGTCTTCCCGCTGCATCCTTCGATACGTTATGGAAAACCTCAACCGTCACGGTAACGTTCACCACGTCCCCCTCTTTCTGATGCGTCAATTTCGCGGCAGAGATATAGAGCGTCACCCAGCGCACATTTCTGCGGCCAGGTGCTCGCGAGGAGTCGCCGTATCGGCCTTGGTTCGGCTTGGCGACGCGCGGCTCGCCCTGCCCGCACTGCCAGGCGGTGCATTGCGCGGGTTACAGCGGGGGCAGGGCCGTGACGGTGGCCTTCGGGTGGGCGGCCCGTGCCCGTTCCAGGCAGGGAGCGCAGAATGCTGCGTCGGTCAGGGCGGGCTGTGCGCCGGGCCTGGTTTGGTCGGGCTCGGCCCAGGTGAGGATCGCCACTGGGGTGGCCAGGTCATCGGGCTCACCGGAGTGAGGGTCGCCCTGGCACCACACTTCCGACCAGGTCCATGCCTTCCATCCGATCGCGTACATGCCGTCGGGGTCGGGCTCGATCCGTTCGGGCTCGTCCCCTTCGCGGCCTTCGGTTCCCGGGACCCGGCAGATGATCGCCTCGCCGTCCCAGAACAACTCCTCGGCGTCGTCGTAGGGCTCTCGCTGATTGGTTTTGGTCACGGCTTCGACGACTCGTTCTGCGGTCTGCTTGGTGAAGCGAGGGCAGGCGGCGCCGTTCCAAGACGTCCAGGTCGCCACCTCAGCGGGAAAGACATCGTGACCATCGATCGTCACATATGCCTTGGCCCAATCGTCCATATCGTCACTCCTCATCGCTCTCTTTGGTCGGCTGCATTCAGGGTGATCGACACGCCGCAGCGACCGTCGCTGCACAGTTGGTCGATACAGATGCGCATTCGCTCTCAGAGAGTTAATCTCTGCGCCTCGCACAATTCGCGACGCACACTGCGGCGCATCACGGTGCCTGCGTTTACGCGGGCCAAGGATCGGTGGGGCGCGGCGCGGCATTCGGGCCCCGCGCCCCACCGAGACCGCTCCGGCCAGGGAGCTAGGCCGCCAGGAGCGCCGGGCCGTCCTGCACGGTGGCCAGCGTGTGCAGGGTGGCGTGGTCCAGTTCGTCGACGCCGCCGGTGACAGCACGGAGCATGTTCCGCTCGGCGCGGACCGCGCCGCGGACAGTCTGCTCGTGGTGGGTGTAGGTGTTGACCGCCTGCACTACGCCCCAGGCGGTGCCCTTCCACGGCGCCACCCGGTTGTCGTGGTTCCACAGCCGAGCCAGGGAGTCGCGCTTGTTCTCGGCCATGGTTCGCGAGCGGCCCGGCTCATCCGGCATCGGCACGTGGGCGTCCAGGAAGGCGTTCCACTCGGCGTCGCTGACGCTGGTGTTGCACAGCGCGGCGACCTCGGCGGCGAAGTCGTCGGCGACCTGATAGACGATGTTGAGCGCCTCGCGAGCCTCGCCGATGCGCAGCTTGGAGTGCCGCGAGTGCTTGATCTTGACCTGCTGGCCGGCCTCGCCCAGCCCGGCCGCCATCGTGTTGTCGCACACGATGCTGGTCACGGCCCGCTTGAACGTGGTGGCCAGCGACCCGTCGAAGGACGTGGCGCCGAACAGGTGGGGACGGAACTCAACGCCTTCGGGGGTGGTGACGTTGTCGGGGACCTCGACCGACACCCAGGCGACCGCGCCGTTCTTGAGCAGTCCGGCCGATCCGATCGACAGGTCGTCCTCCAGCAGCGTGCCGATGGTGTTGATCAGCCATTCCACGTAGGGGTGCGGTTCGTACCCGTCGGTGAACAGACCCATCAGGTGGCCGGTGTCGCTGCGCATGATGGCTTGGCGTCCGGGCGCCTCGACCAGGCCGCCGGTGACCGGGCTTTCGACATAGACCGGGCTGGAGACCGCCTCCCAGTCGAACAACCGGCGCTTGACGTCCTCGACCGGGATGGCGCCCGGGTAGTGGTTGGGTTCGGCGCCTTGCAGGTCGGCCCGGTAGTGCCAGGCCGTGCCACGCTTGTCGGTGAACCCGATCAGCGTGTTCTCGTTCAGCCATTGCAAGGTTTCTTTGGACATGCGGGACTCCCCTTTCTGCGGGAATGGCCTGGGGCGCCGCGGGCCAGCGTGGGCAGCCCGGCAAGGGGCGGGCTCGCGGGCTGTCCTTACGGGCAGCGGCGCCCCAGGGGAACAAGCACGCCCCGAGGGCTCGGCCCTTGGGGCGTTAGCGGTCAGCCGGTACGGCGCAATACGGGGCGTGGACGCCGCCGGGCTGTAGGCGTCGACGTGCGGTCAGGAATGGAATTGCCAGGTTCCTGGGTGGGGCGCGTCCAGCGGGTAGGACGGTGTGTGGTTGCCGTCGGGGCAGGCCGGGTCGTCGCGCAGATAGGTCCAGGCGCGACCGTCGTCGTTGATCACCGCGCGGCACCCGTCCCGGGTACACCGTCGCTGCACCGGGTGGAAGACGATCCCGTAGACGAATCCGCTGTCGCAGCGCACCAGGAGCGAGAGCTCACCGTCGCGGGTGATGTAGGTCCGGGCTCCCAGGCCCATTGCGAACAGCCGGGATAGGCCGTGCTGCCAGGAGGTGACCGCCTCCCGGTATTCCGGCGAGCCGACGCCGAAAGCGGCGCCGAGCCGGTCACAGTGCGCGCTGGCGGCGGCGATGACGTCGGTGGCCTCCCGCGCGACGGTCAGCACATGCTCATACGGGCGCTGATCGATCCGCTCAACCGGTGGGACGGGCGCGTCCAGGTCCGGATAGGTGCACGGCATCACGTCGATCAGTTCCACCGCCAGCAGGGCGCGAGCGGCGAAGGCGTCGGCCCGGTTCAGCGCCGCGTCGCAGATCGCCTCCCATTGCGTCTGTGGGATGGCGAACTGGCCGGGGATGAGCTGGCGGTCGCGGTCGTAGTCGTCCAGCGACTCGCCCAGCGGCGCCAGCAAGGCGGTGAACACCGCGCGCACCACCCTGGCGACGATCTCAGCAGGACTCCCGGCGCCCTGGATCTGGTTCCTGATCGCGGTCAGCTCGTCACCTGTCAGGGCGCGCTGCGCCCGGTAGGTCGTGGTGGAGGACAAACGAGGCTCCTTTCACCAGGTTGAATCGGGGCGCCGGTCCATGGCGGGGCACTGGCAGAGTCGGCGCGACGGTTCATGGCGGGCAGGGGTGCTTATCGCCGCCGAAGATCCGCACCTGGTACTCCTGGTCTTCATCCAGGACCACGATCGGCAGCTCGGTGACGCCGTCGCGCTGGGCGCGGGCGATGCGATGCCACCCGTCGATGATCATTGCCCCGCCGTCGGCCTCGCGGAGCCGCACCGCGATGATCGGGCGCTCTAGGTCCACGGCGGGGATGTGATCCTCATCCAGGACGATCGCACCGAGCCATCCGAACCATGGCCGTGGGTCGAACCGGTGGACCGGTAGCTCGGCCGCGATCTGCTGGGCCTTGGTGATGTCCCACCGGAAGGCCAGGAACTGAAACACTTCGTGATCGCTCATCGGCTCCCTCCGCGTGTGATGGTGATCGGTTGCGGGAACTTCCGCAGGCTCGCCGCGCAGCGGGGTACTGGCATCTGCCCCGGCCAGGGGACTAGGGCGCGACACGACCAGGACCACCCGGCTCTGACCGGACCAGACGCAGCGGGTCTGAGCGGTCACGGTGTCGGCTCGGTCAGGGCGGTCCAGCGCTGGCCGTCCCAGATCTCCCAGCGGGCTCCTTCGGGCAGGGGTGTCTCGGCAAGCCGCGCGGCCAACGCGTCGCGGTGGGCGGCCGTTGCCGGCGGATCGATGTCGATCACGGACTCGGGGTAGCCGTCCCGCAGAACGGTGCGGGCCAGGGTCTTCCCCCGCTCCTCAGCCAGGGCGAGCCGCCGAGCAAGCTCGTATTCATCGACCAAGCAGTCCAGCACCTCATCGACGCTTACCGGCTCGCCGTGGCGGCGGCACTGCACGGCGAAGCCTTCGAGGTCCTGCCAGGAGAAGTCGCTGTCCGGGGCGGGCCGGAACCGCGTCCGGTCATCGTCGCCGCCGTCGTGCTCGGCAGTGCCGACGATGCGCTGCCCCACGGCCAGCACGGCGGTGATGCAGATGGTCGCCAGGCCCATTTCCTCGCGATACTCGACGACATGCAGATCGGTGTTCGGCACGCTGAGGCCGCTGTGCGGAAGGTCGATCATGGGCGGCTCACTTCCTCAACTGGTTGTGCGGTGTCGGCCCGGGACGCCGAAGTAGCTGATCAGGTTCGGAAGTCGCCCGGAGATGCGGCTCACCAGAACCAGCGGTTGATGCCGGGCGCGGTCTTGGTGACGGTGGCGCGGTAACCGCGGGCGTGGCGTGCGGTCATCGATTCCCGGAGTCGGCGAGCGGCGACCTGCTCGGCCTCATGGGCACAGGCGGCGTTCTCGACCGGGGTGACGTACGTCCACTCGTAGCCCGACGGCTCCTCGGTGACGTCTAGCGTCACGGTGTACTCGCTCACGGATTCCCTCCTCCCTGCGTCGGCCGGTGCGTCGCCGTAGGGACGGGAGGAGTCGAACCCCACCTTCCGGGCATCCGCCCAGGACCACGTTCCCGACAGCGGCTTTCGCCCCTTCGGGTTCCGCCCCTATGGGCCGCTCACCGGGAGCGGCCGGTCGATGCCCGGCTAGATCCACACCTCGGCGGCCAGCCGGGCTTGGCAGCGCGGGCAGAACAGCCCGTCGCGCGCCCATCCGTCCTCGTCCGCGCGGGTCAGGTCGGTCCAGATGATGCGGTCGTGTCCGGTGTCCAGCGTGAAGTCGCAGGCGGTGCAGCCGATCTGGACCTCGCTGGAGTTGACCGCGATGACGTAGGTCGGTTCCTCGCACGTGATCGCGCGCACCTCGACAGCGGCTTTCATGAACCCGCGCCCGCCGGATTCAATGGTCAGGAACCGGCGGCCGTCGGCGACATCCCACAGGGTGCCGCCGAAGTCTTCGGACAGATGGTTCTCAAAGTTGCAGGTGCAGAACGAGTAATCGGTGGACACCTCGTCGGCTTCGATGCCAAGCGCGGTCGCCAGCGCGTGGTGCAACACCTTCTGCGAATCGCGCTCGTGGAGCAGGCTGTACCACCGTTCGGACTGGTAGTAGGCGTGCTCGTCGACGTAGGCGTCCAGCGCCTCATTCAGCGCGTCCTCGACCTTGCGGTCGACCGGCCCGATCGCCTCCAGGAACTCGCCGGTGTCCACCGTGAAGGTCACATCGTCGAGGCGGTGGACATCGATGCTCACCGCGATCGTGGTCATGCAATCCCTCCCCGCAGATGGGAGGTCCCGCAGGCCCCGTCCCCCCTGTCGGGACCTGCGGGACCGGATCGGAAAGAGTGAATTCGCCGGGCTCGCGGCAAACAGCGCCCCGGCGAAGGCCCCGGGCCCTGCGGCTCGGGAAGTGTTCGCTCGCGCGCACACCGGTACGGGCGCTCACGCGAAGCCGTGCTCGATCAGTTCGCTGTAAAGGCGCGGCAAGTCGTGATCGTCGTAGTCGAAGGCCGTAATGAATTCGGTGACCGGCTCCGGAACCGTCGCGCTGACCCACCGGTAGCCCTCACTGCTTGGCGCATCGATGTCGACGAACACCTTGTCGGTGACGGTGACCAGCACCGGGCCGGACGGCACGTGCTCACGGACCCGGGCCAGGACGTAGCGCGCGATGGGGCACGCGCATGGGTCTCCCGGGCGGCCGGTGATCTGCGTCGCGCGCAGCCTCGCGGCGACCGCTGAGTGAGTGTTTCCCAGCTGGCTCAGCACGTGCGCCAGCCACCGATCAGTGATCGCATCGTTGATGGGCATGCAAGAACCCCCTTTCGTCCAGGTCGGCGCGCGCCAGAGCTGAGCGTCGGCGCACCGATCGGCCGGGGTCCCGCAGGTCCCCACCCCCTCGCCAGGGACCTGCGGGACGATCAGACGGGCCTCTACCGGACCCATGCGGTCAGCTCAGCCGAGCCAGGAACAGCCGTCCCACGGCACGAAATCGGCGCCGCAGCACCAACACCGGGCATCCACCTCGGTGATGCTGGCGACGGTGCGGCAATCGCTGACCGGGCAATACTTCAGACAGTCCAGTTGCACGCAAACCGCGATCTCGAAAACCCGCAACCCCGCGGTCTCGGACAAGTCGGCGCCGCGCTCAAGACGGGCCAACACGTCAGAATGTTCGGCGCTGTGACCATGACCGGGGCAAGAGCAGTAGATTTCCGCGACCGCAGCCGCACCGGTGGCGTCGGAGTCGTCCGGCTCGGTGGCCTCCGCCCAATCGCTCAGGAGGTGAGCCAGCGCATCCATGGCCAGCACCGGATCATCGGTCACGATCGGCTCGGTCTCGGGCAGGCAACCGGCGTAAGCGTCGCTCACGTGGAAGTGTGTGACCGCCGTGACGGTGCCTGTCAGGGCGGGTGTGGTGACATGAGGCGTCATTGATCACCTCCGATCGAGGGGTCCAGCGTGGGGTGACGGGTTGCAGCGATCCGGCGGGCGCGGAGGGCGGTGAAGAATTCTCCGCAGCGGAGCCGGATTCCAGCCGCGCGATCACGGAGTCTGCCGATGTGCCGGTGGTTGCCGCATTGGCCGTAAGTGTCACGGCGGTACCGACGTTCGACAGCGCGTGCGGCGAAGAGGTAACAGACCAAGTTGGCCGCGTGCGTGACGCAGGCGCGTTCGTTTTCATCGCCGTGTGCCCGGACGCATAGGACGGCCGGAAGGTCGCACCAATCGCACTCCGCCATCGCGGTGGGCTCAGTGATCAGGAGACGGCGACGGAACATGGGGAATCTCCCTTCGGGACGCGGCGGTACGGGCCAGGGCCGCAAGTGGAGCCCCGGCCCGTCGTTCCGTGCCGGGCTTATGCGAGCCACGCGCGGCATAGGTTCTGATGCCGCGTTGTGGTGATCGAATAGGAGACGTCAGGGATGATGATCTGGCCAGTGGCCAGAATCCACGCAATCGGGGTCGCCCATGAGCGCACTGTGTAGACGATTCCCGGATTGCGATTGTCAGCGTCGTACCTCCGGACCCATTCGACCGGGAGCCGCCCGGTAGAAGACGGCGCATAATCCACGGCGCTCATAGCGCCGTGGCTTTCGAACGGTTCCCGGCTGGCGAGCAAGCCGGACGGTCCGCCGACGTCCGTTCGTATTGAGACCTTGCTCATGTGAATCACCTCGGTTGCGCCAGATGCGCATGGTCCGATGTGTCGTCGTCCCCCGTAGCGCCTTCACCTATATACGTCGCCGAAGAATCCCCAAATACCGATCATGGCGGAATTTTCGTCAAGCGCGAAGATGGCCCATGAGGAGCCCATGAGGTAGGCACGGCGCGCGGGATCTTCTCACCTTTGCTCCTGCGTCCGCCGTGCCGTTCGGCGCCTTCACTTATATACGGCGCCAGCAATCCCCCGAATACCGATCTTGACTTAAATTCCTTGAACCCCGTGGCCGTTGAAAGACGGAGTCCCCGAACGGGTACCCGTTCGGGGACTCTGCGGAGAGCGTTCTACTTGGTTTGCTTGGCCCGAACGCTCTCATAGATCATTTCGTCGCGGGTTTCGTCCAGACGCGCGGACAGCTTGCGCCATTCCTTGCGCGCAGCGTCCGACGTGCGCCGAACCTTCGATGACGAGTTGCGGGGACCGCCGTACAGGGACTGCGCCGTTTTCGTGAGGATGCCCGCACGGCCGAGATCATCGGCTTGGCTGGCGTAGTCCATGATCCGACGCAGGGTCGGGAAGTCCGAGCCGTCACCCCAAGCGGAGCGGAAGATCGTTGCGCTGTAGCCAGCCACGTACGGGACGACCGCCAGTGACGCGACGGTGTCAGCGTGCGGAATTCCGCGCATGAGCTGGAACCCGGGGGTTTCGTCCAACTCGTCCGCAGGGACGTCCAGGCGGTATCCGTTGCGCGCGGCAGCGTCCCGTACGGCCCAGTAGTGGAGCGTGTTTCGGGTGACGATGATCGTCTCACCGTTGCGCTTGACGTACTTCCATGCCTGCTCTCCGCTTTCCACGGAAGCCACGGCGCACGTAGTGATGATCTTTGCCAGACGCTTGGCGAAGATCAACACTGCGTCTTGGGTCGTGTCATCGCTCACATCATCGGTGCCGTACTTCCCGATGCCGTTGCGGACCATCGTTGCGCTACCGTCCATGCGCTTACGGGACCGCGTGTAGTCGACGGTGCGGCAGTAGGCGCGCGCAATGCGCCCCAACTCCGCGAAGTCATCCGCCGTGACTCGTGACATGTCCTCTGCCGTCAGTTCCCCACGCGCGCGATTCTCGGGGATTCTCTGCGAGCGGCGATTCGACACGATCACTCTCCGATCGCTTCGCGACGGGCGCCCTTTTGCGCTCCGTCTCGACAGTTCCAGTATCCACCCCATTTCAAGGAAATGCAAGACATTCGAGCGCATTCGCACCATTCTCGTGCGCCATGATCAAAGGGTCGACCCAGCCAATTCACGCAGCCTTCGCCAGCCCGACAGACAACTCTCCCTAGCCGACAATCAAATTAGCCCTATAACCGTAAACCACGAATCCGATTAACTCCACAGCCGATTATCAAACCTCCACCCATACCCTCAGCAGCACCCACTCACCTCTCCTGAGAGCAGGCAGTATGTTAAGTCGGGGCCGCATATGGGTGGGCCTACGGTGCCATCACCAGGACAAATGCGAAGACCGGGGCACCCATTCTTAGTCAGGAGGGTAACTGGCGGGCCTATTGGGAGGGCGGTTGGGAGGCTCGGCGCATCTGTCGGGAACCAACGAAGATGAGCAATCGCCGTCGTAGTTGAGCACGAAGTGAGCAGCGGCCGACCTACTTGAGCGGTGCACCCACCCGCGTCTCAGAGGGATCGACAGGATGGCGTTGTCAGTGAGCGGCGAGGTCCAGTGCGGCAAGGCAGAGTGGACCTTCATGGTTGGTGAACGGATTGTGCACGATGGTGTCGGGTGATGCGGATGCCAGGACGCCACTGGCCGCTACCGCGCCCTGCTGAGGTAGGGCACCCGCTTGGCGTAGGAGGATGGCGAAAAGGTATGTGCGTTGTAGCGGTTGCAAGTCGGGACATGCGTCGGCAATTGAGTCCCAGGGACCCGAGAATATGGGGCTGTTCTCGCGGATGTCCATCGGTTCACTGAGCGCGGCCTTGAACGCTTCGACGGCGTCGGCGTCCACTCGCAGCCGCCGCATGAGCGGCTTGGTGAACATGGGCAGATACAGGTCGGACATGCCCATACGGATGCGGGTGTGGGCGCGGGTCACGATGGCGGGCAGATCTTGCGGTTCAGCTACACCAAGCGCGATGGCCAGCGTGTCATCCCAGTCGCGGTGCTCACGAGTCGCACGGTCTGTTCGGAACCACGATTCGAGGTCATGAAGGGCAGCGATGGACACGCTGTCCGCCGGAAACAGCTGGACGAACAGGGCCAGCTGTTCGCTAACGTAGATGTGGCCTGACCCGGTGTCGATCGCGTCTTCGGTAAGGATGGCCTTGAACGCCTCGTCGGACACATGCCAACTGTCTCGGTCCAGCAGTGAGTCGAGGACTTGGTCTTGCCGGCGGTGTGCCGTTCCGCCGAGCTTGGCCACGAGCGCGCGGAGGACTCCTTCGTCGCCTCTGTTCTCTTCCTTTGCCCACAGGAGAAAGTGCCGATCTTGCCGTAGTGCGGCATCGGTGTCGGCCTCGCGGCGTAGCATCTCGGCGATAGCGGGGTACCGGGACGCGACGGTTGCCAATGCTGACATGACATGGCGGCGTTGCTCGCTAGCGGTTCGACGCTGCCGGTCAGATGTGCTGTTCAGGCGCTCGAAGAGATCGCCACCGAAGTGGACCAGCAACCGTTCCCAATTCTCGGCGAGCAGGTCTACCAGGATTTCGTCCACATCACCGTCGTAGAGGACATCCAGTTGGACGCCGGGCGCCTGCCCTGAGTGGCCGATGGTTTCCTGGATATCGTCGCTGAGCGTGAGATCCCCGAGCATGAGCATGCCGATCCATGCCAGTTGCCGGCGTTCTTCGAGTTCAGGGCCGTAGGCGCACAGGTCCTCTTTGATCTCCTTGCGTAGCCATTCCATTTCGGCGGTCAGCGTGTAGGCACCAGCTACGTCGTCGTGGGCTTGCTGGTGACGCTTGATCGCTTGGATGAGCCCGATGAAAGCGTTGCGGCGAACCTCGGTGTCGGGTTCGTTCTTCCATTCCGCCATAATGTCGATGAGGTCGTTCGCGGCGAGCGAGCTGCGTGCGAGTTCGAAGGCCAAGACTTCGCGCAGCTCTGGTTCGACGTGCTTGAGCAGGTTCAGGGTCTTGTCGAGGATTCGGCGGGAGGGGGCGTCGGTCCTGCCGCAGTACGCCCTGAGAATCGCGACCGGAATGGTGTCCGGAATGCCTGAGGTGATGGGCTTTGGGTCGTGGATGAGCTTGTCGGCGAACTCCTGGACCACTAGTTGCCCGGGCCAGGCGGTGATGACGGCTGGGACGTGCCACATCAGGTGGTGGGGATTCACCGCCGTGCACAGCGCCGCCAGCTCGGCCGGATCATAGCTGGCGAGCATTTCCCGCGCGGCTTCCCCTTCGCAGCCTGGCTCCCGGGCTTCGTCCTCAAACCGCTTCCAGGCGTCGGCTGTCGCCTCGGCCACGACGACCTGTTCTTCCGTGCGACCACGTTCATCTGGCTGGCGTAGCAGGGATACCAAGATGGTGAAGCCCTCTTGCGGGCCGAGCACGTCGATGGCAACGCCGGCCAGGGGCGCAGCGCGCGCGTAGTCGCCGCGGAGCCGGCTGGCGAGGGTTGTATGGACATGCTCGTCGTCTGCGTACCGTTCGACCAGCGTGCGGGCTGCGGCGTAGGGCCGCCATGTGTCCAGCCCACGCAACAGCACCGTTCGGGCATCATCGGGTGGCAGCGTGGTGGCGAGACCGGTGACGCTGTACGCCGTCAGTTCCTTCAGCTTGGCATCCACGTACGTGTAGAGCGCCTGAGTGAACGTTGGATCGTCACGCCACTGCTGCGGAATCATGCCGACGTTATACAAGGCCAGGCCGCGTCCCTCGGGCTCGGCGACTTTTGCGGCCACCCATGCCTTGAAGCGACTGTCATCGGCGAAGGCGTTGCAGGCGAGGCTCCACGCAAGCCCTCGGTCGCCACCGGTGCGTCCATTCGTCGTCAAGGTCTCCAGCGCGAAGTCGGCTACCTGCGTGTCGCCGGTGGCGGCGATGTTGACCAGGTCCGATGCGGGCCACGGCCCCAGGGAGTGGTCCTCGTGGCGGAGCAGTGACAGCAGCCAGGCACGTTCTTCCGGCCGAAAGAGCGCAGCGTTTCCGGGCGGGGTGCCGCGTTGCAGCAAGTGCAGACCGACCAGCCGGAGCGGTATGGACGGCTGGCGGCGGGCCCAGTCGATCAAGCGGGTGGTATCGCGTGCATCCGCCCAGCCGTTGCCGAGGGCGAGGATGGCGGCGGCCTGTGTTGCCGAGGACGGCCCGGTCTCGGTGAATGCCACCAGCCGGTCCAGCAGGCGTGACTGGCCGCCGAACCGGTGTGCGAGGGCCAGCGCGGCGTTGACCTTTACGTTGTCCTCGGGGTGCCGGATGCCCCAGAGCAGGTACTCGGCCGCGGCGTCGTCGGGGATGTCAAGGTCACGCAGCGCCCGCATGGTCGGTGACGGGTCGGGGCGGGGCGCGATGAACCACCGTTTCATGATCGGAAGCAGGTGAGTGCGGGCGGAGTGGCTCGCGAGCGTGCCGACGAGTGCGGTGATGAGGTTCGCCCGATGACGCAGCGACGGGTGGGTCTCGACACGTTCGACGAGGCGATTCGAGTACACGGTCTGAGATCTCGGGGTGACCTTGACGCCTGCGGCGAGCGCCTCGGCGAGCAGCTCGTATCCGTCGACGTCTGCCCACGGCCGGTCACCGGTGCCAAGCGCCGCGGTGAGCAGTGGTTCGGTTGCGTGAGGGCTGACCTGCGCGGTCAGCAGTGCGAGGAGCACATCGCGCCAGGCCGGATCATGGACGAACTGCCCCACGGCCTCGACCTGTGCGTCGGTGGGCAGTGTGGCGAGGTACTGGCCGGCCATGTGGTCGAGCACGACCCGGTGTAGGAAGCCGATGGCACCGGCGCCGTGCGACACGATGAGGCCGAACTCGTCTTCCGCCATGGCCAAGACCTCATTGGCGATCTTGCGGGCGGCAGGTTGCTCGTAGCCGAGGACTTCGTCGTCGGTCATCGACTCGACGATGAGTTTGCGCATCTCCGGCTTGGTGACGGCGCCGGCGGGGCCCTTGATACGAAGGCGGTAGGCCACGGCGGCGAACAGGGTGGTCACCTCATTGGCTGTCAGCAGCGTCCCCGTCGCATGTGAAGCGCGTTGCCGCATCTGGGGATGCTTTTCGATGAGGAGCTCGACGAGCCGGGCGTAGATCTTGAACCGTTGCCGCGGCAGGGGCTCGCCCTGCCAGGTCGTTGCCAGCAGCGTCAGGAAGAGGGGAGACCGGGAGAGCTCGGCAAGTTCGGGGGTGGCGGCGAGCTGGTCGAGGAACGGTTCGACGCCTGCGCTCCACGGCGACCGGACGGCCGGGACGGGTTCCGGCTGTGTGACTGGCCGGAGGAGCCCGGCCGCGATGGTGCGGCGCTGATCGTCGGTAAGCGGCGTGATCTCCGCCTGTGCCCACGGGAGCCGCCAGTTGAGCCGGTCGACCGCGTACGGGCGCGTGGAGAGGATCGCTGAGGCGTTGGTGCGCCCGAGGAACGCCTCCAATGTCCCGAGGGCGCGTTCGGCTGCGCTAACGTCGCTCCACTCGTCGACGCCGTCGACGAGCAAGAGCAAGCGGTCGTCGTGCAGGGCGCGCTGGACCAGCGGCCAAAGGTGTGCGGCGCTCTGCGACTTCAGCCAGGCTTCGGCCGCCGAGACGAGCGAGTTCTCCGTCGACGCTTCCAGATGGCGGCACAGGAACCCGAACGGCAGCCAGATCGGCAGGTCGGTAGCGTGTTCCCGCTGTAGCGCGATCGATTGCGGCTGGGACGAGAGCAGATCCGTCGCCGCGAACCGCAAGAGGCTGGACTTCCCCGCTCCCGGACGGCCGATGAGCAGCCAATACTTACCTTCGGCCAGCCACTCGTCGGCCCTGATAGTGCCGCCTGTGGCCGACGTGGACTGGGTTGTGCTGTTGAGCAGGTGGCGGGCGGATCTGAACGACTGGCGGCGGGCACCCAGCCGGGAGGCGATGTAGGTCTGCCCGTCGACCGGACCTTGCGCAGGGTGCTGACCTTCATCGGTCGCCTCGGGCCGTTCGGTATCGAAGATGTTGGACTGCTGACGGTTGGGCTCGACGTCCAAGATCACGAACTGTTGCTCGGGTTCGGTGTTCTCGATCGAGTGGACTCCGCCCTGGGCGTAGAAGACCGCCCGATAGAGGTCACGCAGCTTCGCCCGTAGGTCTCTGACGTCCTGATGGGGCAGGTTGTTGGCGAGGGCTTGGGCTGCCTCCAGGCCGCAGAAGCGCTCGACCCACGGCCGGCCGAAGAAGTCCTCGACGATGCGAGGGTGGTCCTTCAACAGCGTGGAGACCTCCTGCACACCCCACGGAACGAAGGTGATCCCGAGTTTGGCCAGACGTTCGGTCTGCTCGCGGATCGCGGTGTCCAGCTTCGTGGCCTGCAGGTCGAAGGAGGTGGCGAAATGGAAGACCGCCGTTTTCTTGGCCCATTCGCCCTTCAGCAGGTCGTCAACAGCCTTCTTGATCATGCCTGCGGTCAGCGATTCGACCCGCCGCGACTGCAGGGTGATGTAGTCCCGGCCGCCGGTTTCACCGTCTGTCAGGTCCAGTGGGAGCCGGGCGTAGGCATCGATCCCGGCTTGGGCCTGACCTGGAACGCCGAAGAGCTTGGCGTACTGGACCGGCCGGACCGCCTGCAGCAGCTTGAGGAACAGGCGTTCGGCGTCCGGCCAGTGCAGGTCACCGATGGGCAGCACCTGAGCCCTGGTGTCGATCGGCGGTTCGGGAAGCGGCCCTGTAGGGGCAGCCCACAAGAGCGCTTCGGTGCGGTCTGCGCCGTCCGTCTCGTCCACATAGGCCATTATCGTCTTTCCTTCACCGTAGCTTGCGGTGCTCCAGCCGCTGGCGAACACGACACGCCCGATCTTCCGCATCAGGTCTGAAACAGTCGTGCCTTCGCCACGGTTCGAGTGGGGCCAAGGACGTCGGTGCAGCGTTTGGTGGAACTGGCCCACCAGGTCCAGGCCGCGGATGCGCGCGGCGCACGGATCTGCCGCAAAGCGGCACTCGGAGCTCCTGCACCCACAGTCGCGGCCTCTGCCACCTCGGCAGTATCAACACGAGTGTGGCTCACGCTCCATCACCAGCAGGCCCGAGATCAAGGCTCTCAACGATCCGCACACCCGCGAGAATTTCTCAACTACCCCGGACGCCACGCAGCCGACGACTGCTCATCTATCCGGAAAATCCCAGGAAGAGTGCTCATCTTCGTCAATTTCCTACAGCATCGCCGGCTGCCCGCCGAGGTTGCGTTCATCATCCCCTGCAGCCCTCACCCTGCGCCTCATACGCGAGGGGAATGCGCGGGCCGATACCGGCGGGCAAGGAAGCATGAGAAGCTCTAAGGACTGGCGGCGTGAACGTTACATGTGGGGCCGCGTTACCCTGATTCGCGTCACGATGCTACTCGGCCACTCCAAGTCGCCTGCGAACACGCTGATCCATCGGCCCCCTATGAGGGGCCAGCGTTGGGTTGACGCACACCAACGCATAATGCGAGGAAGTTGAATCGTAGTGCGAGGATGCCCTTACCACCTTTCTGTACGCTTGCTCAAGCGGGATTGATCGCAGGGTCATCACGGGGCGTGACAAATGCTAAGAGTGCCGCGAACGAGACTGCCGGCGGGGGTGGAGTAGGCGCCAGAGCAGTTGTTGAGTCTCTTCGCTAGGGTCGATGCTCAGATCTTCCAGGTTGGCTTCCAGTAGCCGGTGAGTACGACGGACTGCATCAAGGCGTCCCAACTTGGCCTGCAAAATCATGATGTGTTGGTAGATTTCTTCGGCGTAGCGGTCGATGTTCTGCGCTCGGTCAAGTGCAGCCAGCGCACGTTCCGGTTCGTTGTTTCGTTCGTGCAGATCGGCCAGATGGATGAGGGCTTCCACGGCCTGGCGACGCAGCGCCTCACGTTCGGGTTCGATCCATTCATAGGAATGGTCAGCGGCGAGGTTGCCTTCGTACAACTCGGCGGCCTTGTGGAGAAGGTCGGTGCGCATTTGATCGTCGTCGGTCTGAGCTGCCTGATGCAGGGCCGCTTGGAATGACCACAGGTCGACGGCCAGGAGATCAGGGTCAATGCGGTAGCGGTCTGCGATGACGATGATGAAGTTCTCGTGGCGGAGCCCGGTGGCGTGGCGCAGTTCTCGGCGGACGTCGTTGAGGGCCGCGTGGAAGCGCATGACGGCGCGGCGATGGTCGACCTGCGGCCAGAGCGCTTCGAGGACCGCGTCTCGGGTCACGCCGTCGGGGTGCAGGGCAAGGTAGGCGAGGAGCTCGCGGGCGCTGCCGCGGATGCCGGTGGCGAGCTCGTGGCCGTTGACGGTGAGGGCGGGTGGACCGAGTACTCGTAGCCGTGCAGGCCGTTCTCCTGCGGGAGGTTGTGGGGACGCGGCCGGCGGTGTCGGGGCTGGTGTCGCCCTGGTCTGGTCTGGTTGTTCGGGCTCGGGCTCGGGCTCGGGTTCGGGGGCGCCGTGGGCGGTGCGGATGACTTCGAGCACCTGGTGGGCGTCGTCGGTGGTGGCGTGGAAGAGCCGAAGCCCTTGCCACTGGCGGGCCTCGGTGTCGTCGGCTTCGCTGGTTGTGGTGACGTGCCCGCCGTTGTCGAGGTGCAGCGCGGGCCCGGCGGGATGCTCTCCGAGCAGCACCACAGCGATGTCGTAGACGCTGGCGGAACTGCACACGGCCGCCAGCTGGTGCTGGTGTTCCTCCTGCGGTGTGCCGATCAGTACCAGCCGCGGTAGCGGCTCGGTGGGATCGGCATGGCGGATTCCGTCCAAGTCGGTGGCATGGTCTGCGCTATCCAGTAGACGGGCGCGGTGGATGCGTTCGGATTCCAGTCGTCGCAGAGCGGTCCCCAAGTCCCGGGTCACGTCCAGGGCGCGCACATGGTCGGCGGTCGCGGCAATGTCGTCGGTGTCGAGTTGGAGTAGGCGCGCGGCGTCGGCGCGCGGGATGAGGATCTCTACATCGTGGTCGCCTGAATGGGTGAGCAGTGTCAGCAGTAGGGCTCGCGCCGCCGCGTCGGCGCCTGGGCCGCTCAAGCCCACTAGGAGTCCACCGATCGGCACCGTGAGCTCGTCATTGTCACGGACGCCGAGTGAGAGGTTCCCGCTGGAGGACAAAGGGAACAGATGCAGTCCGGAGTCATCGGCTGCCTGGTCAGGGTCGGAACGTCCGGACTCACGTGCCTCAAGGTCAGCGCGCCTCAGCCGGCGCACGGTTGGCGACGGCGGCGGCTCCTCGCGGGCCAAGTCGGGACCGGTGGCCGGTGTGCGGTGTCGGCGCCTGCGGTGCAGCCGAGTCACCACGAGCGCGGTTCCGACCCCGGCGGCGAAGGACAATCCCACGATGGCACCGGAGGGCAACTCCACCGTGAACGGATGATCCGAGGAGACAGGCGGCTGCGATGGAGGGTGCTGCGATGGCGAGTCTGGCGGTGGTGTCGTTCCGGTCGCTGTCGGCGTCCCAGAGGGGGTGGGAGGGGGCG
>NZ_SMKT01000121.1 GCF_004348735.1 Actinomadura sp. KC06 | reverse complement strand
GTGGCTCAGGTGTGGCCGGGCGACGCCTACCCCCTCGGCGCCCGGTTCGACGGGGCGGGCACGAACTTCGCCGTCTACTCCGAGGCGGCCGAACGGGTCGAGCTGTGCCTGTTCGACGACCCGCCGGGCGACGGCGAGGGCAGCGACGAGAGCGGCGGCGGCCGTGAGACGAGGCTCACACTCCCCGAGGTGGACGCCTTCGTCTGGCACGGATACCTGCCCGGCGTCATGCCCGGACGCCGCTACGGGTTCCGGGTGCACGGCCCGTACGAGCCGCGCCGGGGCCTGCGCTGCAACCCGGCGAAACTGCTCCTCGACCCGTACGCGCTGGCCGTGGAGGGGGCCGTCGACTGGGACGAGTCCTGCTTCGGCTACGAGTTCGGCGACCCCTCGTCCCGCAACGACGCCGACTCGGCGGCCCACACGATGCGGTCGGTGGTCGTCAGCCCGTACTTCGACTGGGGCGACGACCGGCCGCCGCGCATCCCGTACCACGAGACGGTGATCTACGAGGCGCATGTGAAGGGCCTCACCGCCCGGCATCCGGACGTCCCGCCCGCGCTGCGCGGCACGTACGCGGGCCTCGCCCATCCGGTGATCGTCGATCATCTGCGCTCGATCGGGGTGACGGCGGTGGAGCTGATGCCCGTCCACCAGTTCGTCCACGACGACGCGCTGATCGGCCGCGGCCTGCGCAACTACTGGGGCTACAACACGATCGGTTTTTTCGCGCCGCACAACGAGTACGCGTCGTCCGGGCGGCGGGGCGAGCAGGTGCTGGAGTTCAAGGCGATGGTGAAGGCGCTGCACGAGGCCGGGATCGAGGTGATCCTGGACGTCGTCTACAACCACACCGCCGAGGGCGACCACCGCGGTCCGACGCTGTCGTTCCGCGGCATCGACAACCCCGCCTACTACCGGCTCGCCGACGACGACCCGCGCTTCTACGCCGACACGACGGGCACGGGGAACAGCCTGCTGATGCGCAGCCCGCACGTCCTGCAGCTGATCATGGACTCGCTGCGGTACTGGGTGACGGACATGCACGTGGACGGGTTCCGCTTCGACCTGGCCGCGACGCTGGCCCGCGACCTGCACGAGGTGGACCGGCTGTCGGCGTTCTTCGACCTCGTCCAGCAGGACCCGGTGGTGTCGCAGGTGAAGCTGATCGCCGAGCCGTGGGACGTGGGGGAGGGCGGCTACCAGGTCGGCAACTTCCCGCCGCTGTGGACGGAGTGGAACGGCAAGTACCGCGACACGATGCGCGACTACTGGCGCGGCGAGCCGGGCGCGATGCCCGAGTTCGCGTCCAGGCTGACGGGCTCGTCCGACCTGTACGCCGACGACGGTCGCCGCCCGAGCGCCTCTATCAACTTCGTGACGTGCCACGACGGTTTCACGCTGAACGACCTGGTCTCCTACGACCGCAAGCACAACGACGCCAACGGCGAGGGCAACCGCGACGGGACCGACGACGACCGGTCGTGGAACTGCGGGCGCGAGGGCCCGACCGGCGACCCGGAGATCGTGGCGCTGCGCGAGCGGCAGAAACGCAACCTCCTGACCACGCTGTTCCTGTCGCAGGGCGTCCCGATGCTGCTGCACGGCGACGAGATCGGCCGGACGCAGCGCGGCAACAACAACGCCTACTGCCAGGACAACGAGCTCTCCTGGGTCGACTGGACGCTCGCCGGGCACGGCACGCTGCTCGACTTCGTCCGGCGGCTGTCCAGGCTGCGGACCGAGCATCCGGTGTTCCGGCGGCGGCGCTTCTTCCTCGGCGACCGGCGGACGAGGAAGACCCGCGCCGCCGCGAGGCAGACCCGCGCCGCCGCGAGGCCGGAGGAGCTGCCCGACCTCGTCTGGTTCACGCCGGGAGGCGCGGAGATGGCGGGCGCGGACTGGTCGGCGGGGTTCAACAAGTCCCTGAACGTGTTCCTGAACGGCGACGCGATCTCCGAGCCCGACCGGCGGGGCAGGCGGGTCGCGGACGACTCGTTCCTGCTGCTGATCAACGCGCACGACGGAGACCTGGCGTTCACGCTTCCGCCCGCCGCATACGGGGAAATGTGGAGGAAGACCCTCGACACCGCCGACCCCTTGCTCGCCGAGGAGGAGTCGCCCGTCGTGAAGGCCCGCGAGGCCGTCCAGGTCGGCGCCCGCTCGATCCAGGTCCTGCGCCGCGGCTGAACCCATGCACGTGAAGGTCATGTCCATGCACGCCGACGACATCCACGCCGAACCCGCTCCCGAGGAACCGCTCCCCGGCGACGAACCCCCCGATGAGGAGACCGTGTCCGAGGACCACCTGGCCGAAGAGAACCTGACCGATGTCAACAGAGCCGTCCCGGCGGAGGACGAGATCGGGGGGCCGCCGTCCGGCACGTACCGGCTCCAGCTCCGCGGGACGCCGGAGGGGCGGTTCGGATTCGCCGAAGCCGCCGCGCTGGCCCCCTACCTGTCGTCCCTTGGCGTGTCGCACGTCTACCTGTCGCCGATCCTGCAGGCCGCGCCCGGGTCGGCGCACGGCTACGACGTGGTCGACCATTCCCGGCTGGCGGACGAGCTGGGCGGGTCCGAGGCGTTCGGCGCGATGGCGGCCCGGTTCCGCGCGCACGGGCTGAAGGTGCTGGTGGACCTCGTCCCGAACCACATGGCGGTCCCGGTGCCGCACGACCTGAGCCTGCCGCTCGCCGCCGTCCTCGCGGAGGGGCCCGGGTCGCCGTTCGCGAAGTGGTTCGACGTCGACTGGGAGGCGGGCGGCGGACGGATCGTCCCGCCGGACGAAGGAGAGCCCAACTACCGGCGGTTCTTCGACATCGACGGCCTGATCGGGCTCCGCCAGGAGGACCCGGAGGTGTTCGAGCGGACGCACGCGCTGCTGCTGAACCTGGTCGAGGAGGGCCTGGTGCACGGCCTGCGCGTCGACCATCCGGACGGCCTCGCCGACCCGCGCGGCTACCTGCGGCGGCTGGCGGACGCGGCCCCGGACGCCTGGCTGCTGGTCGAGAAGATCACCGAGGGGGCGGAGCGGCTGCCGCCGGACTGGCCGTGCGCGGGCACCACCGGCTACGACTCGCTCGGCATGATCGGCGGCCTGTTCGTCGACCCGGCGGGCGAGAAGCCGCTCACCGAGTACTACGTGGCGCTGACGGGCGGCCCGCGCGACTTCGACGAGGTCGAGCGCGACGCCCGCGTCCATGTCGCCTCGCACGGCCTGAAACCGGAGATCGACCGGCTGGTGCGCGTCCTCCGGAGGGTCGTGGGCGAGCAGAAGCCCGGCCTGGAACGGGCCTTGGTCGAGCTGCTCGTCGCCATGCCCGTCTACCGCGCGTACGTCGTCCCTGGGGAGGACGCGCCGCAGCAGGCCGTGGACGTCCTGGACGAGGCCGCTCGCCGTGCACGCGCGCATCTGCCAGAGGAACTGCACCCAGACCTGGAAACCGTCGTGGATCTGGCCCTCGGACGCGGCGAACGCACCGACGCCGAGTTCATCGTGCGGTTCCAGCAGACGTCAGCCCCCCTCGCGGCCAAAGGCGTTGAAGACACAGCGTTTTACCGCTGGAACCGTATGGCCGCGCTGAACGAGGTCGGCGGCGCCCCAGGCCGGTTCTCCGTCAGCGCTGAAGAATTCCATTCGCACTGCATAAGGCTCGCCCGCGACTGGCCGCTCACGATGACGACGCTGTCCACACACGACACCAAGCGGGAGGAGGACGTACGGGCCTGGCTGGCCGTGCTGTCGGAACTGCCGGGCGAGTGGGCGGACGAAGTGGAACGTTGGCGGACCTGGGGCGCCGTCCCGTCCCCACTGGAACCGGACCTCGAATACCTGCTCTGGCAGACCCTCGTAGGGGCATGGCCGCTCACCCCGGGACGCCTTGAAGAGTTCCTCGTCAAGGCGATGCGCGAGGCCAAGACACGCACTTCGTGGCTCGACGCGGACCTCGCCTACGAGGAGGCGGTCCTGGAGTACGCGCGGGGCGTTCTCGCCGATCCCGACCTGGTCACCGACATGACCTCGTTCGTCGGGCGGCTCGCTCCCTACGCGCGCGTGAACACGCTCGGGCAGAAGCTCGTCCAGCTGGCGATGCCGGGCGTCCCGGACGTGTACCAGGGCTGCGAGCTGACGGGCCTGTCGCTGGTCGACCCCGACAACCGGCGGCCGGTCGACTACGGGCGCCGCCGCGAGCACCTGTTCCGCCTCGACACCGGCCGGCTGCCGAAGGAGGTGGACGACGAGAAGCTGCTCGTGACGTCGCGGACGCTGCGCCTGCGCCGCTCGCACCCCGAATGGTTCGGGCCGGGCGCCGGGCACGAGCCGATCGCCTCCCGCGGGCCCGCCGCCGAGCACGTCATCGGGTTCGCCCGCGGCGACGCGGTCGCGCTCGCCACCCGCCTGCCCGTCGGCCTGGAGCGGCGCGGCGGCTGGGACCGGACGCGGGTGGACGTCCGCCGCCAGGGCTGGCGGGACGTCCTCACCGGCTGCACGCACATGGGCCCGATCCTGGACGCCGCCCGCGTCTTCGAGCACCTGCCCGTCGCGCTGCTCGTCCCCAGAGAGATGAACCGGTGAGCACCCGGTTCGAGGTGTGGGCCCCTCGCGCCGACCGCGTGGACGTCGTGACCCATGGCACTCAGCGCCATCCCATGGACGTCTTAGATTCTGGCTGGTGGCGAGCCGATATCCCAGACGCCGCCCACGGCACGGACTACGGCTTCGCCCTGGACGGCAGTGACGAAGTGCTCCCCGACCCGCGTTCGCCCCGGCAGCCGGAAGGCGTCCACGGGCCGAGCCGCGTCTACGACCACGAACGGTTCGCCTGGACGGACCAGCACTGGCACGGACGGCCGCTCCCCGGAAGCGTCCTCTACGAAATGCACGTGGGCACGTTCACGCCAGAAGGGACGTTCGATGCCGCAGCCGAGCGTCTCGACCATCTCGTCGCCCTCGGTGTAGACGCGGTGGAACTCTTGCCCGTCGCCGCATTTCCCGGTCACCACGGATGGGGTTACGACGGTGTTCACCTGTGGGCGCCGCACGAGCCGTATGGCGGTCCTGACGGGTTGAAGCGTTTTGTAGATGCCGCTCATGCGCGCGGCCTCGCCGTCGTCCTGGACGTCGTCTACAACCACCTCGGCCCGGACGGTAACCGCCTGGCCGCCTATGGCCCGTATTTCACCGACGTCCATCCCACCCCCTGGGGCGAGGCGGTGAATTTCGACCAGGAGGGCTCGGACGAAGTCCGCGCGTTCGTCGTGCAGAACGCGCTGATGTGGCTGCGCGACTACCACTTCGACGGGCTTCGCCTTGACGCCGTCCATGCCATCACCGACCACAGCGCCGTCCACATTCTGGAGGACCTGTCGTGCGCTGTGGCGTGCCTGTCGGCGCACCTTGGACGTGAGCTGTTCCTCATCGCCGAATCCGACCTGAACGACCCGCGCCTGGTGACGTCCAGGGAAGCGGGCGGATACGGGCTGGACGCCCAGTGGAGCGACGATTTCCACCACGCGCTGCACGCCGCGCTGACCGGCGAGCGGCAGGGCTACTACTGCGACTTCGGGCCCCTTGAGACGCTCAAGAAGGCGCTGACGAACGTCTTCGTCCACGACGGAAGCCGGTCGACGTACAGGGGACGGCGGCATGGGCGGCCGGTCGACGTCCAGAAGACGCCTGCGCACCGGTTCCTGGGTTTCCTGCAGAACCACGACCAGGTGGGCAATCGGGCGGCGGGCGACCGGATCGGAACCGTCCTGGAGTCCGCCCGGATATCCCCGTCGATGCTCAAGGCGGGCGCGGCGCTCGTGCTGCTCGCGCCGTTCACGCCGATGCTGTTCATGGGCGAGGAATGGGGCGCGTCCACCCCGTGGTGCTATTTCACCGACCACCAGGACGCGGAACTCGCGCGCGCCGTCAGCGAGGGACGCCGCCGCGAATTCGCGCGGCACGGCTGGGCGAGCCCGGTCCCTGATCCACAGGCTGTGGAAACCTTCCGGCGCTCCGTCCTCGACTGGACCGAACCCGACCGGCCGCACCACCGCGACCTGCTCGAATGGCACCGCGCCCTGCTCGCGCTCCGCCGCTCCTGGCCCGATCTGAACGACCCGCGCCTGACCGAGACGACCGTCGAGGTGGACGACGACACCGCCCGCTGGCTGATGATGTGGCGCGGCCGGGTGTGCGTCGCGGCGAACCTCGGCGGGCTCCCCGTGGTGCTCCCCGCGTCCCCTCCCGGAGCGCCCAGGCCCCGCCTGCTGCTCGCCTCAGATCCGGCCATTCGCCTGGACGCGGATAAATTCGGCGATTCCGAAACGGCATTCGTCGAGTTGCCCGGCGCGTCCGCCGCCGTGTTCGCCTGACGCCGCGCCACGCCCGGGCGGCCGAATGCCGTATGCATCCGGATTGCGCCGGATATGTGGTGTTCGAGGATGTACTATGAGTGGCAAACCGCAGGTCAAGAGCGCGGCGGCGACCGGGCAATGTTCAAGAATGGTCATACGATCGGTTCATGACCTCAGTACTGCTCGCCGAGGACGACACGTCCATCTCCGAGCCTCTCGCCCGCGCGCTGCGTCGCGAGGGGTACACCGTCGAAGTCAGCCCGGACGGCCCGCAGGCGCTGGAGCGGGCGCTCGGCGGCGGGGTGGACCTGATCGTCCTTGATCTCGGCCTTCCCGAGCTGGACGGCCTTGAGGTGGCCCGCAGGGTGCGGGCCGAGGGGCATGGCGTGCCCATCCTGATCCTGACCGCCCGTGCCGACGAGGTCGACACCGTCGTCGGACTGGACGCGGGCGCCGACGACTATGTGACCAAGCCGTTCCGGCTGGCCGAGCTGCTCGCGCGGGTGCGGGCACTGCTGCGCCGGGGCAGCACCGAGACGCCGATCGTCCAGGGGGTGCGGATCGACGCCGAGTCGCGCCGCGCCTGGATGGGCGACCAGGAGCTGCAGCTCACCACGAAGGAGTTCGACCTGCTGCGCGTCCTCGTCCGCGACGCGGGCAAGGTCGTGACCCGCGAACAGATCATGCGCGAAGTGTGGGACACCAACTGGTGGGGTTCCACCAAGACGCTCGACATGCACATTTCCTGGCTGCGCCGCAAGCTCGGCGACGACGCCGGCAGTCCCCGCTACATCACGACGGTGCGGGGCGTCGGCTTCCGGTTCGAGCGCGGCGACTAGCACCGGCCGCCGCGGTCGTGCGGGACGCCGGGGGCCTTCCCGAGAGGCCCCCGGGGCAACCGTGCCGCACGCGCCGCGGCCCCACCCTCGAAGGAGCCCCTGATGAGGCGCCGACTCCTCCTGTCGACGCTCGCGGTGGCGGTGGTCGCGATCCTGTCGCTCGGCATACCCCTCGCCTACGCCGCACACAAGCTCGTCTACGAGGAGGCCGGCCGGTCGCTGTACCGCGAGGCGTCCTCCATCGCGGGCGGCGTCGGCTTCAGCCTGGAGACGCGCCGTCCCGTCACCGGCGAGATGATCGCGCGGGAGTACCCTGGCCGGCACATCTCGATCACCCTGCCGGACGGCCGGACGCTGACCGCGGGACCGCCGCGGCGCGGACCCGTCCTCACCGCCACGCAGGCGGAGGGCGCGGTGCGCGTCCGGGTGTCGCGGCCGGAGGCGGAGGTCCGCGCCGACGCGCTGCGGCTGATGGCGCTCATCGGCAGCCTCGCGCTGCTCGGCGTCGCCGTCACCATCGGCCTGGCGATGGTCCAGGCCCGCAAGCTGACCCTGCCGCTGATCGACCTCGCCGAGACCGCCGACCGGCTCGGCACCGGCAACGCCCGGCCCCGCCGCCGCCGCTACGGCGTCCCGGAGGTCGACCGGGTCGCGGAGGTCTTAGACCGCAGCGCGGTCCGCATCGCCGACCTGGTCGCGTCCAGCCGCGAGTTCGCCTCCGACGCCAGCCACCAGCTCCGCACGCCGCTGACCGCGCTGTCCATGCGGCTGGAAGAGATGATCGAGGCCGCCGACTATCCCGACGTCGTCCGGGAGGAGGGCGCCGCCGCCGTCACGCAGGCCGAACGGCTCGTCGCGGTCGTCGAGCAGCTGCTCGCCCGCGCCCGGCACGACCGCACCGGCGGCGCCGTCGCCGCGCCCATCGACGAGATCATCGCCCAGCAGGTCGAGGAGTGGCGGCCCATCTTCCGGCGGGACGGGCGCGACGTGCGGATCGTCGGCGAGCAGGGCCTCGTCGGCATGACCAACCCGGAGGGCCTGTCCCAGATCGTCGCGACGCTCCTGGACAACTCGCTGATGCACGGTGCCGGGACCGTGACCATCCACACCAAGCCGGGCGCGAGCGGGGTGGTCGTCGAGGTCGGCGACGAGGGCGCCGGCATCCCGCCCGAGCTGGAGCCCCGGATCTTCGAGCGGAGCGTCAGCGGCGGCCGCGGCACCGGCCTCGGCCTCTACCTGGCCCGGTCACTCGCGATCGTGGACGGCGGGCGGCTCGAACTGATCCAGTCGCGTCCCGCCGTGTTCGGAGTCTTCCTCCGCCAGGCCGCGGAGGCGCGACTGGCCGCCGAGCGGGTCGTGATGGGCCCCGCCTGAATCCGGCGGGGCCTAGAGCTCGGCGTAGTCCTCGGCGGTCTGGTCGAGGGGGTGGCCGAGCCGCGGGGACGGCGCCGGGCGGCTGCCGTTCGCGCGGTGCGCGCCCGGCCCCTCCGCGGCGGGCTCGGCGGGGTCGGCAGATGGCGCCTCCGGCAGGCCGGACGCCGGGTCGACCTGCGGCGCGCTCGCCGGCAGGAACACCCACTTCTTGTACGACCAGAAGCGGAACAGCGTCGCGACGCCCGTCCCGACGACGAGCGCGGCGTTGTAGGACACCGGGCCGTCCAGCTTGAGGACGTAGTGGGTGAACCCGATGAACAGCTCCGTGATGACCAGCCCGACGCCGTTCAGGCCGAAGAACAGCACGTACTCGCGGCCGAGCCCGGTGCGGTCGCGGTGCCGGAACGTCCAGTAGCGGTTGGCCAGGTACGAGAACGTCGTCGCGAACACCGTCGCCACGGCGTTGGACGTCAGCGGCCCCACGTCGAGGCCGGTGTGCAGGCCGTTGCCGATCACGACGGTGATGACGAACGCGATCGCGCCCACGCTGCCGAACTTGGCCAGCTCCCGCACGAGGTGCGCGAACTGCCTATGGATCTTGGCGACCAGGCTCACGAAGGGGAACCGTCCTTCCGGACATCGTCTCTGCGCCACGTCCGGCGCGGCGGCTACTGCGGAGGCATCACGAGGATAGACGCATGCGACCCGTGGGACGTCGGAACATGAACGTTTCACGCCGTCCGAGCGTTCCATGCCCATAACCGAGGTTCCCACACACGGGTACGACGCGAGGGCCGGACGGTTCGTTCGTACGAACCGCCCGATAACCTTCTGACGTGACGATTCCAGCTCCTGACCGCCCGAGGGGGGGCGACACCCCACACCCCCCGGACCGGCCCCGCCGGAATGGGGAGCCTGTGGTCGGCATGGCAGGCGGCGGCCAGCTGGCCCGGATGACGCAGCAGGCCGCGATCGGCCTCGGCGTGTCGCTGCGCGTGCTCGCCGGGTCGGCGGACGATTCGGCGGCCAAGGCCGTCTCCGACGCCCGGATCGGCGACGACCGCTCCCTCGACGATCTCCTTTCGTTCGCCCGGGGCTGCGACGTCGTGACCTTCGACCACGAGCACGTCCCTGGGCCGCACATCCAGAAGCTGGAGTCGTCGGGCGTCCCGTGCCGTCCCGGCTCGGCCGCGCTCGTCCACGCGCAGGACAAGCTCGTGATGCGCGAGCGGCTCACCGCCATGGACGTCCCGTGCCCCGCGTACGTGCACCTGCACAGGTCCGCGCCGCTGCAGCTGCTGGAGGTCTTCGCCCGCGACCACGGGTTCCCGCTTGTGATCAAGGCCACCCGCGGCGGCTACGACGGCAAGGGCGTCTGGGTGCTGGACGCCCTCGACCGCGCCGCCGTCGAGCTGGTCCAGGAGCTGCTGTCCCAGGACGTCGACCTGATGGCCGAGGAGCACGTGCCGTTCACGCGGGAGCTGGCCGCGGTCGTCGCGCGCTCCCCGTACGGGCAGGGCGCGGCGTACCCGGTCGTGGAGACCGTCCAGGAGGGCGGGATCTGCACCGAGGTGATCTCGCCCGCGCCCGGCCTGCCCGCCGGCGTGGCCGCCGAGGCGCAGCGCCTCGCCCTGACCGTCGCCGCCGAGCTGGACGTCGTCGGCATCCTCGCGGTCGAGCTGTTCGAGACGGCGGACGGCCTGCTCGTCAACGAGCTGGCGATGCGCCCGCACAACTCCGGGCACTGGACGATCGAGGGCGCCCGGACGTCGCAGTTCGAGCAGCACCTGCGCGCCGTCCTCGACCTGCCGCTCGGGTCCACCGAGCCCACCGCCCCGTACACGGTCATGGCCAACGTGCTCGGCGGCGACGACCCGGACGTCTACTCCCGCTACGTCCACGTGATGGCGCACGACCCCGCCGTCAAGGTGCACATGTACGGCAAGGAGCCGCGTCCCGGCCGCAAGATCGGCCATGTGACCGCGCTCGGCGACGACCTCGCGGACGTCCGCGAGCGCGCCCGCCACGCCGCGGCCTACCTGCGCTGGGGCACCCGGATGAAGGAGCGGGAGGAACGGCCGTGACGGAGCCGGAGCCGCTGGTCGGCGTGGTGATGGGCAGCGACTCGGACTGGCCGGTGATGCAGGACGCGGCCGGGGCGCTCGCGGAGTTCGGCGTCCCGTACGAGGCCGACGTCGTGTCCGCGCACCGGATGCCGCACGACATGATCGCCTACGGGGAGGACGCGGCGGCCCGCGGCCTCCGCGTGATCATCGCGGGCGCGGGCGGGGCGGCGCACCTGCCGGGCATGCTGGCCTCGGTGACGCCGCTGCCGGTGATCGGCGTGCCCGTCCCGCTGAAGTACCTCGACGGGATGGACTCGCTGCTGTCGATCGTCCAGATGCCCGCCGGCGTGCCCGTCGCGACCGTCTCGATCGGCGGCGCCCGCAACGCGGGGCTGCTCGCCGTGCGGATCCTGGCCGCGTCCGACGAGGATCTGCGCGCCAAGATGAAGGTCTTCCAGCGGGACCTCTACGGCCAGGCCAAGGCGAAGGGCGTGCGGCTCCGAGAAAGGAGCTGAGCGCCGCCCAGCGGTATGTGGGATTGCGTCGCAGGTCAGCGGCGCAGGGCCCATTCGACGGCCGGGCAGCGGTTCATGACGACGTCGAGCCCGGCGTCCTGCGCCCGCCGCGCCGCCGCCTCGTCGATCACCTGGAGCGGCAGCCACACCGCCTTCGCGCCCGCCGCGATCGCCTCGTCCACCGCCTCCCCGGCATGCTCGGCGCGGCGGTAGACGCCGACGACGTCCACCTCGGACACGTCCGGCACCTCGGCCAGCGACGCGTACCCCTGCTCGCCGAGCACCGCCCGCGCCGCCGGATGGACGGGAATGATCCGCTTGCCGCGCTCCTGCAGCAGCCTGGCCTGGGTGTAGACCTCGCGTTCGGGGTTGTCGCCGAGCCCGACGAACGCCCACGTCTTCGACTCGTTCAGCAGCCGCCGGATCACGTCCAGGTCGGCGAAGGGATCAGACATGTCCACGACAACAGCCGTCGCGGCCCTTTGCTTCCCTTTCAAGGACGCCTTCGGGGACGCCTTCAGGGACGTCCCAGGGCCCGGTAGTTCCATCCGGCGGCGCGCCACCGCTCGGGGTCGAGCGCGTTGCGTCCGTCCACGATGTTGCGTTCGGCGACGGCCTCGGCGAGCGCGAACGGGTCCATGTCGCGGAACTCCGCCCACTCGGTCAGCAGCAGCACGACATGGGCGTCGCGCGCCGCGGACAGGGCCGAGTCGCCGTACTCCAGGGTCGGCTGGGCCCGGCGCGCGTTCCGCATCGCCTGCGGGTCGTACACCGTCACCTTCGCGCCCTGGGCGCGTATCGACGCGGCCACGTCCAGGGCGGGCGAGTCGCGGACGTCGTCGGAGTTCGGCTTGAACGCGGCGCCGAGCACCCCGACCGTCCGTCCGGCGAACGAGCCGCCGAGCAGCTTGCGGGCGAGGTCCACCATCCGGATCCGCCGCCGGATGTTGATCTCGTCGACCTCGCGCAGGAAGGAGAGCGCCTGGTCGGCGCCGAGCTCGCCGGCCCGCGCCATGAACGCGCGGATGTCCTTCGGCAGGCAGCCGCCGCCGAACCCGAGGCCCGGGCCGAGGAACTTCCCGCCGATCCGGTCGTCGTAGGACAGCGCCTCGGAGAGCTTCGTCACATCGGCGTGCGCGGCCTCGCACACCTCCGCCATCGCGTTGATGAAGGAGATCTTGGTGGCGAGGAACGCGTTGGCCGACACCTTGACCAGCTCCGCGGTCGCGTAGTCGCTGGTGATGAACGGGGTGCCGGCCGCGATCATCGTCCGGTAGATCTCGCGCAGCGCCTTCTCGGCGTGCTCGGCGGCGCCCTGGTCGGCGGGCAGCCCGGCCACGATCCGGTCGGGGTGCAGGGTGTCCTGGACGGCGAAGCCCTCCCGCAGGAACTCGGGATTCCACGCCAGGACGGCGTCGCCCCCGGCCGGGGCCGTCTTCGCGAGCGTCACGGCGAGCCGCGCGGCCGTCCCGACCGGCACGGTGGACTTGCCGACGATCAGGCACGGCCGCCGCAGCAGCGGCGCCAGCGACGCGATCGCGGCGTCCACGTAGGAGAGGTCGGCCGCGTACTCCCCGGACTTCTGCGGGGTGCCGACGCACAGGAAGTGGACGTCGCCGAACTCCGCGGCCTCCGCGTACGAGGAGGTGAACCGCAGCCGCCCGCTCGCCAGCCCCCGGCGCAGCACCGGCTCCAGCCCGGGCTCGTAGAAGGGCAGGTCACCGGCCGCGAGGCGGGCGATGCGCTCCTCGTCCACGTCGAGCCCCAGCACCTCGAAGCCCAGATCCGCCATGCAGGCCGCGTGGGTGGCGCCGAGATACCCGGTTCCGATGACCGTCAGCCGGTAGGACAAGGCCTGCTCCTCTCGCTTCGCTGTCGCCGACTAGCGGCCTCTTCCAAGAGTGCCCGCTGCGGGCGGGTCCGTGCATCGACCGCGGCAGTGTACTGGCCGGTATACGGGAGCGGTGCACCTGCCCGAATGGTACGGCGACAAGCGACAGGGTGGTGGCCGGCGGCCACCACCCTGTCGTGCTCGTTTCCCCGGTCTCTCCGGTCAGCTGTGGGAGATGTTGAGGACGACGCTGCCGTCCTTCGCCATGCGCGGGCTCAGCATCAGGCCGTTGAAGAACGCCATCGAGCCCGGCTGGGCCGCGTTGGCGGTCGTCCTCGTCGTCGAGTTGCCCTTCCTGACGGAGAAGGTCACCTGGCTTCCCTCGACGTCGACGCGGATCGGGCCCATGCCGTACTTCTTGTCGAGCGCGATCTCCTGGCCGTCCTTGACCTGGACCTCGCACCTCGCGTCCGCACAGGCCTGGAGATTGGTGCCGTCCTTGGCCACCGGCTTCTTGGCCGGCTTGTTCGGCTTGGCGGGCTTGGCGGCGGGCTTCTGCGGCGCGGCTTCGTCCAGGTTCGGCGCAGCCTGCGCGTCCTGCTGCCCCTGCTCCTGCGCGCCTGGCTGGTCCTGTGCCTGCGGCTGGTTCTGCGCGTTGGGCTGTTCCTGAGCGTTCGGCTGGTTCTGCGCCTCAGGCTGGTGATGTGCGTTGGGCTGGTCCTGCGCGTTGGGCTGGTCCTGCACCTCCGGCGGAGCCTGGCCCTCCTGCGGGGTCTGGTCGTTCGGTTGCGTTTGGGTTTCTGGTGCTCCCGCATCCGGTGCGGGCTCGGGATTGGACGCGCTGCTCGCGTCCGGCGGAGACGGCGGCGGTGCGGCGAGGGCGGCGCTTGCGGTGCCGATTGAGGCGGTCAGCGCCAGCGCGGCGGTCGTCGTGAGCAGGCCGAAATTCCTTGTCGACATTCTGTGAGCTCCTGACGAGTGACTACTCTCTGTCAACATCGATTGTTACCCACAGTGTTCGATCAAGAACACGGAGTGATGCGGCGTGTCGCCGCGGGTTTTCTACGCAAAAGGACGTTCGTCCACAAGAAGTGTTTGCAGGACGCGGCCGAATTCCCCGGACGAATCGGCCATCGTCGCGCCGCACAGAGCGCTTCCGCCTGGGCTCGCGTCCAGCGACGCGTCCATGTACAGCCACTCGCCCACGGGGTCGCGGTGCAGGGCCACCGTCATGTCCGTGTTGATGATCAGCCACTTGCCGAGGTCGAGCTGGCTGCCGACCCCGGACGCGCTGTCGGCCAGCGTCAGGGCGCGCACCAGCGGCGTGTCGTGCTCGCCCGCGACCAGCGGGATCCGGGACCGCGCCCACACCGCGGCGGGACCGGGCTCGCCGAAGGAGCCGTGGACGGGACGCCATTCCATCGCCGCGAGATAGCCGTGGACGTGCAGGTCCTCCCACTGCCCGAACGGGGGAGTGATCTCCGGGCGGGGCGGCGGCGCGGGCGCGTGGACGACGGGCTCCAGGTGGGACGGCGCCTCCATGATCCGCCACGCGCCGGCGCGGACCAGGGGACGGCCCTCATGGCCGATCTCCCCTTCGAGGTACGCGACGCGCCTGCCGGGCCGGACGACGCGGACCCCGACGTCCAGCACCGCCACCGGGACGGGGCCGAGGATCTCGATCGTCACCCGCGCGACCCGCGTCCCGGGGACGGGGTCGTGCCGCTCGAAGGCCCGCCCCATCAGGCCCGCCACGGGTCCGCCGTGCTGGAGGTCCGGGGACCACGGTCCCGCCGTGGCCGGGGTGCTCGCGAACCGCCCGCCGCCGAGCGGCTCGTAGAACGCCTCGCCAGGGGCCGTCTCGCCGGGCGCCTTTTCGGCGGGCACTGTCTCGGCGGGCACGTCGTCGCTCATGGGGCTCCCTCCAGGTCTAGAACGACATTCTAGATCAGGGTCAGCCGCAGAGCTTCTGGGTGGCGGTGTCGGTGTCGATACCCGAGGTGGGGGAGGCGCTCGGCGACGCGCCGCCGCCGGCCTCGACCTTCCGCACGCCGTCCCAGTTCCCGCCGACCATGACCTGCAGCCTCGGCCCGAGCGCGTCGATCCGTCTCAGCTTGGCGTCCGGGATCGCGGCGGCCAGCGTCTTCGCCGACTCCGCGCCCTGCGGGCCGTACTGGATCTGCGTCGTCTGCAGCCCGCGGCGCGCCACGCCGGGCACGACCGTGGTGCGGAAGCCCAGCTCCCGCAGCTGCCCGCCCGCCTTCGTCGCCAGCCCCGGCGTGCCGATCGCGTTCAGGACGCGGACGGAGATGTCCTCCGGCGCCACCGTGAGCCGGTCCTCGGGCTTCTGCGTCGGCGTCGCGGTCGGCTTCTTGGTGTGCTCGTCCAGCGGCTGGTCCCGCCGGATCCTGGTGAACAGGTCGCGCGCCTTGTCCTGGTTCCACTGGACGACCGACTGCGGCGCCGGCGAGTTCCACAGGACGGCGTTGTACCCGGGATTGGCGAGCGGGATCTTCGCGAACGTCAGGTCGTCGGTCTTCAGGTCCTTCATCTGCTCGGCGAGTTCCGGCAGGTTGTCGGCCAGTTCCGAGTCGACGCGCAGCGACTTCAGCGACGCCTTCAGGAACCGCGTCGACTTCACCGGGTCGCTGAGCGTCTTCGTCGACAGCGCCTGCTTCATCATCGACGCCATGAACTGCTGCTGCCGGTCGATGCGGCCGAGGTCGCTGCCGTCCGACAGCGTGTAGCGGGCGCGGGTGAACGACAGCGCCTTCAGGCCGTCCACGTGCGATTTTCCGGCGGGGAGACGCAGACCGCTCTTCGGGTCGTTGATCGGCACCTCGGTGCACACGTCGACGCCGCCGAGCGCGTCCACCATCCGCACGAACCCGAAGAAGTTCACCTCGACGTAATGGTCGATGGACACGCCCGTCGCGCGCTTGACGGTGCTGACCGTGAGGTCGGGCCCGCCGAACTGGTACGCCCAGGTCAGCTTGCCCGGACGGGCCGGGATCCGCGCCCCCTTCGCCCCCTCCGACCCGTTCGACTTGTGCGCCGGGATCATCACGTACGAGTCGCGCGGCAGGTTCACGACCGACACGCTGTCGTGGTCGCGGGAGATGTGGACCAGCATCATGGTGTCGGACCGCTCGCCCGGCTGGTGCCCGAGCTTCGCCGCCTTCTGCTGCTCCCGTGTCAGCCCGTCGCGACGGTCGACCCCGGCGACCAGGATCGTCATCGCGCCCTTCGGGGCGTCCTTGCCGCGGCCGAGCCCGCCGACCGACACCTCGTCGATCAGGCCGGTGACGTAGTTCTGGAACGCCCACGCGCCGCCGGAGGTCAGCAGGACGACCACCGACATCGTCCCGGTCAGCGTCAGGAACCGCTTCTGCCGCCGCGCGCTCATCGCCGCCCGCGGGCTCAGCCCGCGGCCCGGCCGGCGCGGGCCGCGCGGGCCCTCCACCGAGACGCGCGGCGCGGGCATCCCCTCGATGGTCACGCCCTCGATGTCGCCGTCCGCCGCGGGGCCCGCCGCCCCCTGCGCGCCCGGACGCGGCCGGAAATAGCGCTCCAGCGGGTCGGCGTCCGGCGGGTCGCCCGCGCCGGGACCCGAGTCGTACCCGTCTGCCATGCCGGCCGCCGCCTCCCGAAGACGTCGTTCTGACGCGATTCCCCACCACTCTAAAGTGGGGGACACCCGTCCGTTCGCTACCTGGACCTCGTGTCCGTGCAGTAACGTGGCGCCGTCTTGCCCACTCTGCGCCCCGCGAGCACATATGAACCCGTCTCCCCATGCCCAGAGCGCCACGAAGCAGGAAACGAAACGAGAAACCCAGCACGCCGTGAAGCCCCGCAGCGATTCCGGTGAACGCACCTGGCCCGCCGTGTCGGTGGTGATGCCGGTCCTCAACGAGCAGCGGCATCTGGCCGACGCCGTCCGCGGCATCCTGACCCAGGACTATCCGGGCGAGCTCGAACTCGTCCTCGCGGTCGGGCCGTCCCGCGACCGGACCGAGGAGATCGCCCGCAAGCTCGCCACCGAGGACCCGCGCGTCCTGGTGGTCGCCAACCCGACCGGCCGCACCCCGCAGGGCCTCAACATCGCGATCAAGGCGTCGCAGTACTCGATCATCGTCCGGGTGGACGGGCACTCGCTGCTCCCGGCCGACTACGTCCGCGCCGGGGTCGAGACGATGGAGGAGACCGGCGCCGACAACGTCGGCGGGATCATGGCGGCCGAGGGCGTCACCGCGTTCGAGAAGGCCGTCGCGCGGGCGATGACGTCCAAGCTGGGCGTCGGGAACGCCCGCTTCCACACCGGCGGCGAGGCGGGCGACGTCGAGACCGTCTACCTCGGGACGTTCCGCCGCAGCGCCCTCGACCGCGTCGGCGGCTACGACGAGACGTTCACCCGCGCGCAGGACTGGGAGATGAACCACCGCATCCGCCAGACCGGCGGCCGGGTGTTCTTCACGCCGCGGATGCGGGTCACCTACCGCCCGCGTCCGAACCTGCGGGCCCTCGCCAAGCAGTACTTCCACACGGGCCGCTGGCGGCGCGTCGTCGGGCGCGAGCACCAGGGCACGCTGAACTTCCGCTACCTCGCGCCGCCGATCGCCGTGGTCGCGATGGCCGCGGGCGCGGTCGCGGGCGCGTTCGGGTTCTGGCCCGGCTGGATCGTGCCCGGCGGGTACGCGGCCGCGATGATCGCCGGAGCCGCCGTGGAGGGACGCGGGCTGCCGCCGTCCGCCTGGCTGCGCCTGCCGCTCGTGTACGCCACCATGCACGTGACCTGGGGCGTCGGCTTCCTGACGAGCCCGCCGCGGCTGGGCCAGCCCTCACCGGTCAAACCCGGCGAATCCGTCCAGTAACGGGCGGAATTCTCAAATCACCTCCGAACCGGCGTGCCTTCCCGCCCGTCTCAGGGTTAGGTTTGGCGGGATCTCGCCGCCGACCCGGTTTGGAGGGTGGCCATGTCCAACGGAGCACGCCACGGCCTGGGAGCGCTGATCGGCCTGGTCGTGACGCCGATCATCGCCGCCTGCCTGATGTACGGGACGACGAAGCTGGGCCAGTTCGCGCGGATCCTCGCCTTCCACGGCAGCGACCGGTGGGTCGGCGCGGGCGTCATGCTCGTCGCGGCCGTCCTCATCGGCCTCGTGGCGGGGTCGCGGACCTCGCCGCTGGCGTCGCTGATCCCCGGTGTCGCGTACACGGCCGTCGGGCTCATGTGGCTCCTCGCGCCGCGCTGGAGCTTCGAGCACGCCGGACGCGACATCCTCCCCGACGATCTCGGCCGCGGATACTTCACGCTCGCTCCGTTCGGCATCTTCCTGGTCCTCGGCGTCGCGCTCGTGGTGGCGTCGGTCGCGCCGTCCCGCTGGCAGGCGCGTGCCGGTGCAGGTGCCGCGCCACGGTACGGGGCGCCGCCGCCCGCGCCGATGGGGCCTCCTCCCATGCACGGCGCTCCGCCGCAGCACATGGGAGCGCACCACCAGCCGCCTCAGGCCCCGCAGGCTCCGGGGCAGAGTTCGCCGCCCTGGCAGGGGACGCCCCAGTACGGCCAGGCGCCCGCCGCGTCCAACCCGCCGCCGCTGCCGCCCGCGCCGCCCGCGTCCGAGCCGCCGAAGCCGTCCTCCGGGAGCGGCAGCAGGTCGGACGATGACGACGAGCCGGGCGACTGGACGCGCATGTACGGCGGCAACCGCTGAGAATCAGAGCGCCGCGAGCACGCCGGGGACATCGTTGACGACCATCGCGTCGAACCCGGCCGCCGCGTAGCCCGGCGCGGTCTCGACGGTCGGGCACCAGACGATGGTCTCCAGGCCGGCTTTGTGTGCGACGTCCACGCAGTGCTCCAGGGGGCGCAGGCGTGTGTCGGGATGCTCGATGCCGCAGGACGCGGTGTGCACGCCGACGGCGTCCAGCCCCAGGCCTGCCGCGGCCGGGACGGCGTGCCACAGCGGGAACCGCAGCCACGTCAGCAGACCAAGCGGGACGCCGGGCAGCTCGTCCCGCAGGAACGTCAGCAGGGACGGGTCGAACGACGTGACGAGCAGTCTGCGCCGCTCCGCCTCCCGCTTCAGCACCGGCAGCAGCAGCGCGCCGGTGCGGCGGGACGGGGCGTCGACCGCGTCCTCTAGGACGGTCTTGACGTCCACGTCGACGGCGACGTCCGGAGGCAGCGCGTCGAAGACGTCCACGAGGCGGGGGAGCCCGGTTGCGGTGGCCGCCAGATCCACCACATGGTCGCCCTCGGACGTCGTCGGGTCGTGCCGCAGGACGAGATCGTCGTCGGCCGTCCGCGTCACGTCGATCTCGATCCAGGTCAGCCCCGCCTTGACGGCCGCGAGCATCGACGGCAGCGTGTTCTCGGCGACGGGCGTCTCCGCCCCGGGTGGCGTGAGGTCGCCCGACCCGTAGCCGCGGTGGCCGATGACCGTGGGGGTGCTCTCGAAGATCAAGGGGTGTCCTCGGTGGCGAGATGCTCGGCGACTACGGCGTCGAGGGGCTGGGTGACCTTGAGGTTGCGCTCGCTGCCCGCGACCACCCGGATCGGGACGTCCGGCAGGTAGCGGTGCACGATCCCGCAGTCGTCGGTGGCCCGCAGCTCCGGGTCGGCGAGCGCCAGCTCGTACGCCTTGCGGATCGTGCCGAGCCGGAACCCCTGCGGGGTCTGGAACCGGCTCATCGTCTCGCGCGGCGGCATCGAGACGACCAGGCCGTCCTCGACCACCACGATCGTGTCGGACGAGGGCACGCCCACAGCGACGGCGTCATGGGCGTCCAGCGCGTCCAGGACGCGGTCGATCACCGGGGCGTCCACGAACGGGCGCGCCGCGTCGTGGAACAGCACCCGCGCGTCGTCGGGACGGTCGTCCAGCACGCGCAGCGCCGCGACCGTGGACGCCGTCCGGGTGTCGCCGCCCTCGATGACGGCCGCCGTCTTCCGGAACGGCGCGGCGATCGCGGCGGCGGCCCGCAGGTGCGCCGCCGCCATCACGACCACCACCTCGCCGATGCCGGGATGGGCGTCGAACGCGCCGACCGCGTGCGCCAGGATCGGCCGTCCGCCGATGTCCATGAGCTGCTTGGGGCGCCCGGCGCCCATGCGCGCGCCGACCCCGCCGGCGAGCACCACCGCAACCGTCCGCGTCGCCATCTCTCCTCGGTTTTCCACGACACTCGGTCATCGGGCCACTACGCTGTGCACCCTGCCCTTAGCTGTCCCGACCGGCCGGAGGCCCGATGCTCCAGGCGCCGCTGCGCGATCGGCCGGTCACGCTCAAGGTACCGGACCACGTCCCGGACCACCCCGCGATCATCCGCCCGGACCGAGAGGTCGAAGCCGTGGACGACGGCAGCGCCTGCGCCACCACGCCGGACACCGTATCGGCGATCTCTCTGGCCTTCGCGGTGCTCGCCGCCGTGTGGTTCTCGGACGGCACCCGCGGCGGGCTGATCGCCGGGGCGCTGCTGCTGTGCGCGTCGCTCGTCCTCGGGGCCTTCCGGCCGGACGGCGTCCTCGACCGGGCCGGGGAGTTCGCGGTGTACGCGGGCCTGACGGCCGGTGCGGCCGGAGTCGCCCTGCCAGGCGCGAACCTGTGGTGGGCGGCGACGGGCGCGGTGGCGCTGATCTCCGTCCGGGACATGGTGGACGCGTCGTACGCGGCGACCCGGACCGCCCGCTGGAAGCCGTCCGGCCAGGGCGCTTCTCGGCGGAGCGGCGTGCTGCGGCGCGTCGGGAGGGGCCTCGGGCTGCCGACCGGCGAACGGCTCGCGCTGGTCTCGATCACGGCCGCGGTCGCGGGTGCCCGGCCGACGTTCGCCGTGCTCCTCGCGTGGTGCTCGGCGGCCGCCACCGTCGTCCTGGCCGGACGCGCGGCAAGGTCCCTCGTGCGATGAGGGCCGCCCTGAGCACCAGAACCCTGTGGGCCTTCCGGGACGACGGCCCGGCTAACCGCGCGCTCGGCCGGATGGCCGCCGGACGGCTCCCGCCGCTGCCGGCCGCCGTCCTCGCCGCCGCCGCGACCGGCGTCCTGCTGGCCCTGCGCGCGGACGGCGGACCGGCTCCCGCGCTGTTCGCCCCGGTCGTCGTCCTGCTGCTGACCGGCGCGTCCTCCGGGCATCCGCACAGCGGGCGGCTGGACTGGCTCGCACCGCCCATCTTCCGCGGGATCGAGTATGGTTACCTCGCCGTGTTGGGGTTCGCGCAGTCCGTGTCGGCGCCGCTCGTCTACGTGCTGATCGCGGTGCTCGCGCTCCACCACTACGACACCATGTGCCGTGTCCGCCGGGGGGTCCGGCCGCAGGAGTGGGTCGTCCTCGCCGGGCTCGGCTGGGAGGGCCGGATGCTGCTCGTGGCCCTCGCGGGCCTGTCCGCGTTCCTCCCGTTCGCGTACGCGGCGCTGGCCGCCTACCTTGGCGTGTTGTTCGGCAGTGAGAGCGTCCTCACGTGGACGCGGACCGGCCGCGAGCGCGGCCCTGGCGTGATGGTCGACCTGGAAAGAGGGAAAGCATGATCGGCATGGTGCTGGCGGCGGGCGCGGGCCGGAGGCTGCGGCCGTACACCGACACCCTTCCCAAGGCCCTTGTCCCCGTGGTCGAGAACGCGGACGGCGCGACGACCGTCCTCGACATCGCGCTCGGCAACTTCGCCGAGGTCGGGCTGACCGACGTCGTCATCGTCGTCGGCTACCGCGCGGAAGCGGTCGAGGAGCGCAAGGCCGGGCTCGAGGAGCGGTACGGCGTGTCCATCACGCTGGTCCACAACGACAAGGCCGAGGAGTGGAACAACGCCTACTCCATGTGGCTGGCTCGGGATCACTTCTCCAAGGGCGTCCTCATGGTGAACGGGGACACGGTCCATCCGGTGAGCGTCGAAAAGACACTATTGGCCAACCGCGGGCCGGACATCCTCCTCGCCGTGGACGATGTGAAAACTCTCGCTGACGAGGAGATGAAGGTCATCCTCGACGCGGAGGGGTGCCTGAAGACCATCACCAAGCTCATGGACCCGTCCACCGCAGACGGCGAGTACATCGGCGCCACGCTCATCGAGCCCGCCGCGGCCGAGCCGCTCGCCGACGCCCTCAAGGCCACCTGGGAGCGGAACCCCGACCTCTACTACGAGGACGGCTACCAGGAGCACGTGAACCGGGGCGGGCGCATCGGCGTAGCTCCGATCGGCGACGTCGAATGGGTCGAGGTCGACAACCACGACGACCTGGAGAAGGCCCGCAGGATCGCCAAGGGCTACTGACCGGAAGCACGGGACGACCCGAGCGAGGAGGCACATGCCCCTGCTGACGCGGATGCTGAACGCGCCGCTGTCCATCGACGTGCGGCGCGGCGCCGTCGCGGGCCTCGGCGAACTGCTCGCCGACCGGCGGATCGTCACCGAGGGACGGGTCGCGATCGCGGTCGGCCCCGGGCAGGGCGACCAGATCGCCGAGCACGTCCGCCCGTCCCTGTCGGCCTGCGAGGTGTACCGGGTCGAGGACGGCAGCGTCGACGCGGCCGTCGGCCTGGGCGCCAGGCTGCGCGCCGGGTCGTACGAGGCCGTCGTCGGGATCGGCGGCGGCCGGACGATCGACGCCACCAAGTACGCGGCGACGCTGTCCGGCATCCCGATGGTGTCGGTCGCGACGAACCTGTCCCACGACGGGATCTGCTCCCCGGTCGCCTCGCTCGTCCACGACAAGGGCAAGGGCTCGTTCGGCGTGGTGATGCCGCTGGCGATGGTCGTCGACCTCGACTACGTGCACGCCGCCCCGCCCCGCCTCGTCCGCGCGGGGATCGGCGACGTGGTGAGCAACTTCTCCGCCGTGGACGACTGGCTGCTCGCCGCCGAGGAATGTGGCGAGCGCGTCGACCGGATGGCGCTGACCGTGGCGCGCACCGCCGCGGAGGCGCTGCTGCACCAGCCCGAGTCGATCGAGTCGGACCGGTTCCTGACCGTCCTCGCCGAGAGCCTCGTGCTGTCGGGGATGGCGATGGCGTTCGCCGGCGACTCGCGCCCGGCGAGCGGCGGCGACCACGAGATCCTGCACGCCATCGACCAGCTCTTCCCCGGCACCGCCAACCACGGCGAGCTGGCCGGGATCGGCGCCGCGTTCTGCTACCACCTGCGCGCCACCCATCTCGGCGCCGGCGCGGACCGGCTGGCCGAGATCCTCACGTGCCTCGGCCGGCACGGCCTGCCGCGGTTCCCCGGCGACGTCGGGCTGTCGGTCGAGCAGTTCGCCGAGGCCGTCTGCTTCGCCCCGCAGACCCGCCCCGGCCGCTATACGATCTTGGAATATCTCGGCCTCGACAAGGGCGCGACCCTCAAGGCGGTGGAAGAGTATGTCCAGGCCCATGGAGGCTGAGATCCCCGGACGGAGCCGCACCCCCGAACCCCCCGGCGACGCCGAGCCTCCCGGCGGCGGGCCTGCCGACGGCGAGCCGCGGCCGCATCGCAAGGGCGCCTCGGTCGCCGACGTCCGCCGGTACGGGCAGCCGCCCGGCCTGAAGGACCGGCGCAACGAGGAGCACTGGGCCGGACGCCTCTACATGCGCGACCTGTCTCCGTACTTCGCATGGATCGCGCTGCGCCTCGGGTTCAGCCCCAACCAGCTCACCTACCTGATGATGCTGAGCGGCGTCGCCGCCGGCGTCGTGGTGTCGCTGCCCGCGTCCCCGCTGTGGACGGCCCTCGCCGGCGCCGTCCTCATCCAGCTCTACCTGCTGCTCGACTGCGTGGACGGCGAGGTCGCCCGCTACCTGAAGCAGACGTCGGTGGCGGGGGTGTTCCTCGACCGCATCGGCCACTACCTGTCCGAGGTGTCGCTGCTCATCGGGCTCGGCTTCATGGCGCAGGGCGGCTGGGAGAGCGGCGGCTGGGCCGAGCTGGGCCTCGTCGCCGCGCTCGGCGCCGCGCTGATCAAGGCGGAGACCGACAACGTCGTCGTCGCGCGGGTTAAGTCGGGCCTGCCCGCCGACCCGTCCGGCGGCGACCGGGCGCTGCGTCCCCGCTCCACCGGCATCGCCCTCGCCCGGCAGGCCGCGTCCATGCTGCGCTTCCACCGCATCATCGGCGCGGTCGAGCTGTCGCTGCTGATCCTCGCCGCCGCCGTGGTCGACCGGGTCTTCGGCACCGACGGGCCCGTCGCGGTGCGCGCCCTCATGGTCGCGGTGGCCGCCGTCGCCGTGCTGCAGACGCTGCTGCACCTGGTCAGCATCCTGGCCTCGCGGAGGCTGAAGTGAAACTCTCCGTCGTCGTGCTGACCATGGGGAACAGGCCGGACGAGCTGGCCCGCGCGGTCCGCAGCGCCCTGGAGCAGGACCACGTGGACGTCGAGGTCGTCCTCGTCGGCAACGGCGTCGACCCCCTCGGCGGCCACGCCGACGTCGCGCCGTTCGACGACGAGCGCGTCAAGGCCCTCGCCCTGCCGAAGAACGTCGGCATCCCCGCCGGGCGCAACCGGGGCGTGGCGGCGTCCTGCGGCGACGTCGTCCTCTTCCTGGACGACGACGGCTGGTACCGCTCCACCCGCCTCGGCACCTACCTGCGCGACCGGTTCTCCGCCGAGCCCGATCTCGGCGTCATCTCGTTCCGCGTCCGCGATCCCGAGGGCGGGCGCGGCGAGCGCCGCCACGTGCCCCGACTGCGTGCGGGCGACCCGGAACGTTCCTCCGCCGTGACGACGTTCCTCGGCGGCGCCTGCGCGATCCGCCGCACCGCGTTCGACGCGGGCGGCGGCCTCCCCGAGGACTTCTTCTACGCGCACGAGGAGACCGACCTCGCCTGGCAGATCCTCAACGCCGGGTACCGCATCGTGTACGACGCGTCCGCGGTGATGTTCCACCCGGCCGTCCTGCCGACGCGGCATGACATGTTCTACCGCTACAACGCCCGCAACCGCGTCTGGCTGGCGCGCCGCAACCTCCCGTGGCCCCTCGCCCTCACTTACCTAGCGGTGTGGGTCGGCATGACCGTTCTCCGGGAACGCAAGCCGAGCGCCCTCAAACCGTGGTTCAAGGGCTTCACGGAGGGCTGGCGCAAACCGGCCGGGCCCCGCCGTCCCATCTCTTACCGAACCGCGTGGCGCATGACCCGCACGGGACGTCCGCCCATCATCTAGGGGCGGGTGACGGCGGCGAGGATTAAGCGGGTCAGTTCGGCGGTGATGTCGTCCAGGGGGATGTCCTGGTCGCGGGCGGACCAGTGGTGGACCAGGTTGTTGATGGCGCCGATGATCGCGATCATGGTGAGGCGGTAGTCGCGGTCGACGGCCTCGCCGCGCCGGACGGCCTCGCGGGCCATCGCGAGCAGCGCGTCCTCCCACTGGCCGCGCCAGCTCAGCCGGTGCCGCTCCAGGCCCGCGCTCACCCCGATGACCTCGACGAACGCGATGCGGGCCCAGCGGGGGTCGCTGGCGGTGACGGTGACGAACGCGCGGACGGCGCGCTCCACCCGGCTCGCGAGATCGGCGTCCGCGGCCTCGGCGAACGCGGTGGCGAGCGCCTGCGAGGCGCGTTCGTTGATGGTGCGGTGCAGGGCGGTGAGCAGTTCCTCGCGTCCGGAGAACTCCTCGTAGAAATTGCGGGTCGACACGCTCGCCGTCGCGCACAGCCGTTCGATGGACGTGGCCGCGTAGCCGCGCGTGCCGAACAGTTCGAGACCGGCCGCAAGCAGGCGCTCCCGCCGTTCGGCGCGGCGCTCCTCGGCTGACCGGCCGCCGTAGCTCCGCCTGGGCGCGGGATTCCGGCCGCTCATCGATCTCCGTCCACCCGTGCGAATGGGGCCAGCGTCAGCCTAACCCGCGCGGGGCCGGGCTCAGTCCGCGAAGAGCATGCCGCGCCATTCGGGGTCGGCGGTGAGGACGGTCAGCCGCTGCGTCGCCCGGGACACGGCCACGTACAGCACGCGCAGCCCGCGCGGGGACTGCGCGGCCACCGTCTCCGGCGCGACGATCACCGCCGCGTCGAACTCCAGGCCCTTGGCCTCCAGGACGTCGAGGACCTGGACGCGTTCCGGCAGCCCCGCGGCGAGCCGGTCCCGGTCGGACGCCGTCCAGGCGGTGGCGGGCTCACGGGGGCCGGGCTCGTCGAACAGGGACGCCTGCCCGCCGGACTCCTCAAGGGGCAGCGGGACGATGACGCCGATCGTGCCCTCGACCTGGCCGAGCAGCTCCTCAGCCGCCTCCCGCGCGGCGGCCGGAAGGCCGGGTTCCGGGACGACCCGCGCCACCGGCTCGATGCCGGACGTCCGGACGGCGCGCGCCGGGCGGGCCTCCGGCAGCGCGACCGCCAGCACCCGTGCGGACACGGCGGCGATCTCGGTCGAGTTGCGGTAGTTGGTGGTGAGCTCGTACTCGTGCCGGACGCGGGTGGGGGCGGGCTTGCGGGCGGCGCCGCCCGACCTGCGGCGTCCCCGGCCGCGGCCCCGGGACCCGGAGGCGGGCCGCTCGCCGCCGAGCGCGATCTCCATCGCCCGGCGGGCGGCGTCGAGATCCTCCCAGGCGCTCTGGGCCGGGTCCTCGACGATGGTCCAGCTGGCCTGGCGTCCGCGGCGGCCGAGCATCCGCCACTGCATGGGTGAGAGGTCCTGCGCCTCGTCCACGACGATGTGGGCGTACTCGGGGCGCTCCTCGACCACGCCGTCGTCGACGCGCCGCGACCGCTCCAGCCGCTCGATGGACGTGGTCAGCTCCTGCATCTCCGGCTCCCACGTGTCGTCCACGACGTCCTCGCCGGTGAGGATGTTGACGCCGTCCACGACGAACGGGTCGTCGTCGGCGGGGGCCGGCCTGCGG
>NZ_SMKT01000120.1 GCF_004348735.1 Actinomadura sp. KC06 | reverse complement strand
GGGCCCCGGGGCGCTGCATCGATGCGCCGGTTCATGATCTCTTCGTCGCCGTCGATGCAGTGAGCATATGTGCTCCGCGGCACGGCCACCGAGTGCCCGCCCGGCACAGGCCGCCAGGTTGGCAGCCGACCCGCGGCTGCGGGGTGAAGGGGGAGGTCGTTCAAGGGCGGCGTGAGGGGCGGGGTTTTTGCTTTTTTGAGGTGGGTTTGCGTTCTGACCAGTGGCGTAGCAGTAGGCGGAGCACCGTCAAGGCGGCGCTTCTCCGGTCCGGATCTCTCGACCACACCGCCGGGACGAGCACGACGGCGATGAGGACCAAGAGGAGCAGGACGACCAGGCACGCCGCCAACCCCGGAAGGAAGGCGATCGTTTGAAGGTCGTTCTGGGCTACGTACATGGCAGATCCTCCGGGCAGCATTAAGCAAGCTCCGGAGGTCTCTCCCGCCGCCACTAGGACGACCGACGGCACCGGGCCTCGCACTGAGGCTGGCCGCGTTGACGACACCGCCGCGCAGGGATACTCCCCTCCTGTTCGGAGGGTAACTCAGCCGCTTCCGTCTGTCCCGTAGCCCGCGGAAACAGTTTCCGCTCTTTGTGTCGTTAGCCGGCGCCGCGTGGGCGGCCGTTCACAGGCCGGCGAGGAAAGGGCCGAGAAAGCGCGCCCAGCGGCGTATCACGCGATGATCATATGGTGCGGATCGCGTTCCGCGTGGAGGCCGCGGTTCGATGACGATGGGGAACTCGATCCTGGCGCCGGGTGCGGGGGCGCCAGGATCGAGTCCCCGAGGTCAGCCGCCGGCTACGGCGGGGATGATCGAGACCTGGGCGCCGTCGGGGGTCGGGGTGTCGAGGCCGTCGGCGAAGCGGACGTCCTCGTCGCCGACGTAGACGTTGACGAAGCGGCGGATCTTGCCGGCGTCGTCCAGGATGCGGGCGGAGATGCCGGCGTAGCTGGCCTCAAGGTCGGCGACGACCGCGCGCAGGGTGGCGCCCTCGGCCTTCACCTCCGACTCGCCGCCGGTGTAGGTCCGCAGGATCGTCGGGATACGGACGGACACGCTGCTCATGGTGCTCCTTTCAGGCGAGGCCCGCGGCGCGGAACGCTTCCAGGGACGGGGCGATGTTCGCGGACGGCGCGACGACGGGTGCGACGGCGTCCAGGGTCTTCAGGCCGTCCCCCGAGTTGATGATCACGGTTTCGGCGGACGGGTCGAGGGCGCCGGTCGCGATGAGTTTACGGAGGGTCGCGACCGTGACGCCGCCCGCGGTCTCGCCGAAGATGCCCTCGGTGCGGGCGAGCAGCCGGATGCCCTCGACCACCTCGTCGTCGGAGACGTCCTCGACGGAGCCGTTGGTGCGGCGGGTGACGTCCAGGACGTACGGGCCGTCGGCGGGGTTGCCGATCGCGAGGGACTTGGCGATCGTGTCGGGCTTCACGGGGCGGATGACGTCGTGACCTGCCTTGAACGCGTCGGCGACCGGGGCGCAGCCGGTGGCCTGGGCGCCGAAGACGCGGTAGGGCTTGTCCTCGACGAGGCCCAGTTTGATCAGTTCCTGGAACGCCTTGTCGATCTTGGTGAGCTGGGAGCCGGACGCGACCGGGACGACGATCTGGTCCGGCAGCCGCCAGCCGAGCTGCTCGGCGATCTCGTAGCCGAGGGTCTTGGAGCCCTCCGCGTAGTAGGGCCGGACGTTGACGTTGACGAACGCCCAGTCGTCCTGCTCCCCGGCGATCTCCGAGGCCAGCCGGTTGACGTCGTCGTAGTTGCCGTCGACGGTCACGAACGTCCCGGCGTAGACGGCCGTGGTGATGATCTTCTGCGCTTCGAGGTCGGACGGGACGAACACGGCGCTGCGGATCCCGGCGCGGGCCGCGGCCGCGGCGACGGCGTTGGCGAGGTTGCCGGTGGACGGGCAGGCCAGCACCTTGAAGCCGAGCTCGCGGGCGGCGGCGAGCGCAACGGCGACGACGCGGTCCTTGAACGAGTGGGTCGGGTTGCCGCTGTCGTCCTTCACCCACAGGCTCTGCAGGCCGAGGCTCTCGGCGAGGTTGTCGGCGCGGACCAGGCGGGTGAATCCCGGCTCGGTGTTGGGTGTGTCCGTGATCGTGGCGGGGACGGGCAGCAGGCCCTTGTACCGCCAGATGTTGCGGGGCCCGGACTCGATGCTCGCGCGGGTGACTCCCCCGAAGTCGTAGGCGATCTCCAGGGGGCCGAAACACTCTTCGCAGGCGTAGTGAGGCCCGAGGTCGCGGGACGTGCCGCATTCGCGGCAGACGAGAGCGGTGGCTGGTCCGAGGTCAGTGGCAGGCGTGACGGCCATGGGTGCGAGGCCTTTCTTCCCATCTTTCCTGCGCCACCTTGGTCGCAGGCCGGAGTTGGCACCATCTCCCGGCCGGCCTCGCAGGATCGCGAGCGCGCCTGAGCCGGGTGGTTGCCGGGGCTTCGTCGGGCCGGTCCCTCCACCCCTCTGGATGAGCGATATTCAGTTGTGAACCACGAGCGCCGAGTGGCTCGTATGCGTGACTTTACCTGATCTGACCGGATGCCAGACAGGTGGGTCCGCCGATTGGGACGTTACCCCGCCGCCTTCTTGATCACGCGTGTTCCTCGGTGCGGTGGACGGGTTCGGCCGTCCGGACGGCGGAGTCGTCGGCGGGGTGCTGGGTGGGGTCGAGGAACACGTGGCGGACGGCCGGGATCTGCTCCCTGAGCCGCCGGTCGATGTCCCCGGCGATGTCCTCGGCCTGGTCGGCGCTGATGTCGTCGGAGAAGTGGACCTTGGCGGCGACGAGGATCTGCTCGGGGCCGAAGTGCATGGTGAGCAGCTCGCCGACACCGGTCACGCCGGGAGCGCCGGTGATCTCGGCGCGGATGCGGCGCTGCTCGGCGGGGTCGGCGGCACGGCCGATGAGCAGGCCCACGCTCTCGCGTCCGATCGAGAACGCCAGGCCGGCGAGGAGCAGGCCGATCAGGACGGACGCGAGACCGTCCCAGAAGTCGGAGCCGGTGATCTCGCGGAGCGTCAGCCCGGCGGCGGCGAGCGCGAGGCCGATCATCGCGGCGGTGTCCTCGAACAGCGCGGTCTTGAACGTGATGTCGGGCGAGCGGCGGACGTGGTCGACGATGTCGCGGCCGTTGGCGCGGGTCTCCTTGCGCGCCTGGTGGTAGGCGCGGATCCAGGACGTCCCCTCCAGGACGAAGGCGAGCACGAGGACGGCGTAGGCGAGCCAGACGCTCGTCCCGGTGCCGCCGTGGCCCGTCATCGTCAGGATGCCCTCGAAGACGGAGAACCCGGCTCCGGCCACGAAGATCCCGAACGCGGCGAGCAGCGACCAGACGTACCGCTCGTTGCCGTATCCGAACGGGTGGCGCCGGTCGGGGGGACGTTCGCTGCGGCGAAGGGAGGCGAGGAGGAAACTCTGGTTGAGGGTGTCCGCCACGGAGTGCGCGCCTTCCGCGAGCATCGCGCTGGACCCGGCCAGGAGCCCGGCGATGAGCTTGGTAATCGCGAGGATGAGGTTCGCGGCACCGGCGACGAGCACGGTCTTCGTTGTCTCGGACCTGCTCATCTCGCACGGGTACCCGCCGCTTTGTCCGCTAATCGCCACAGACCGGGCGTGCGCGTGTGGCGGGGGCGGCGTGTGGGTCGCTTTGATGTGCCTCGACGTCAACTGAGACCCTGCCGGTATGAGCCAAGTGCTGGTGGCATCGAACCGGGGCCCGGTGTCGTTCTCGCTGTCGGACGGTGGGGAGCTCACCATGCGGCGTGGGGGCGGCGGGCTGGTGTCGGGGCTCGCCGCCGTCACGGGTGCGTCCCGGGATCGGGGGGCAGAGCGCGGCGCAGGGGTGGACGCGGATCCGTCCGAGGACGCTCCGGGTGTGTTGTGGGTGTGCGCGAGCCTGGGTGAGGCCGACCGGACGGCCGCTCGACGTTCACCGGACGGCCGTATCGACCTCGCGGGGTACGAGACGGGTGGCGCGGCAGTGCGGATGCTGGACATTCCCGAGGGGACGTTCCACCGTGCCTACAACGCCGTTGCCAATTCGACGCTGTGGTTCGTCCACCACCTTCTGTACGACACGCCGCGCAGCCCGCATTTCGACGCTCGCGCCCGCCGCGACTGGCAGTCCTATGAGGCGTACAACGCGGCGTTCGCCGACGCTCTGGCGCGTGACGCCGCGCCTGGGGCGAAGGCCGCGATCCAGGACTACCACCTGTCGCTGGCACCGCGGATGCTCCGGGACCGGCGTCCCGACCTGAAAATCGTGCACTTCTCTCACACGCCTTGGGCGCCGCCCGAGTACTACCGGCTGCTTCCGGACGACCTCGGCTCGCAGATCCTTCTAGGCATCCTCGGCGCCGACCACGCTGGATTCCTCACCGAACGGTGGGCGTCCGCGTTCCTCGACTGCTGCGAAATGCTGCCCGGTGCGCGCGTCGACCGTGCGGCCCGTACGGTCACCTGGTCGGGACACGTCACGCGCGTAGGCGTCCATGGGCTCGGTGTCGACGGGACGGCATTGCGCCAACGCGCCGCTGAACAGGACGTCGCGGAACGGGCGCGCGCGCTGCGCGAACAGGTGGGTGGCCGCCAGCTCATCGTGCGTGTCGACCGGACGGAACTCTCCAAGAACATCGTGCGTGGGCTCGCCGCCTACCGCGAACTGCTCGTCAACCATCCCGAGTGGCGTGGACGTGTGGTGCATCTGGCGTTCGCCTACCCGTCCCGCTATGACCTGCCCGAGTACCGGGAGTACACCGCCGCCGTCGAGCGGACGGCGAAGCAGATCACCGAGGAGTTCGGCACGGCGGACTGGGATCCGCTGATCCTCCAGGTGAACGACGACTATCCGCGTTCGCTCGCCGCCTACGGTCTGGCGGACGTGCTGCTCGTCAACCCGATCAGGGACGGGATGAACCTGGTCGCGAAGGAAGGGCCCGTGCTGTCGGAACGCGGCTGCGCGCTCGTCCTGTCCAGGGAGGCGGGAGCGGCGGCGGAGCTTTCCGAGGACGCGCTGACGGTCAACCCCTTCGACGTCTCCCAGACCGCCGAGACCCTGCACCGGGCCTTGCTGATGCCGCGGAACGAACGGTCCGAACGCTGCGGACGCCTCGCCACCGCCGCGACCGCCCTCCCACCGCAGCGCTGGTTCGCCGACCAACTCGCCGCCCTCGACTGACCCTCGCCCTACGGCGTTAGGACGCGGGCGCCGGGGCGGGTTCCGGGGTCAGGAGGCATTCGACCGGGTTCGGTTCGTGGCGCTGTTTCCAGCGTTCGCGTAGCGCGGCCTTGCTCTGCGCCATGCGGCGGTGCGTGCTGACCTTGGCGAGGCGGGTGAGCTGGGACGCGGGCGGCTTGGGCAGGCCGCTCGGCTCGTACCCGTACTCGGCGAGCCGCTCGCCGAACGCGGCCTCCGCCAGGCTGATCTGCTGGGAGTCGAGGCGCTGCGCCCAGGATCCGATGCGGGTGGTGGTGACGGCGTCCTTCGTCCGTCCGTGCCACTTCTTCCGCGGCGAGACGGTCTTCTTCGCGACGCCGCCGGGGTTCGTCATCGCCGGGTCGTACTCCTCGCCGAGGAAGCCGCAGAGCCTGCCCAGCTCGTCGGCGGGGTCCGCGACGAGACGCTCGTACTGCAGTTCGTAGTAGGCGTCGGCGCCGAGGCGCTCGGCCAGGCGGCGGCCGCGGTCGATGGCCTCCCGCCAGATGCAGATGGCGTGGTGGACGTCCTGGTCGTACCAGGGCATCTCCAGGAGCGAGGCGACGCAGTCCCGGCCGTCGCGGACGAGGTGGACGAACTGCGCGTCCGGGAACATCCGCAGCAGCGCGCCGACGTGCTTGAAGTAGCTCGGACGCTTGTCGCCCCAGCGCGGCTTGCCGAACCGGCGCGCGTACGCGCGGAACACGATGCCGATCGCCGAGCCCAGCGTGGGCGGCCCGGCGACGATCTCGTCGGCGACCTCGGCGGCGTCCAGGCCGAGCGCGTGGAACTTGGTCGACCTGTCGGACGTGATCCACTCCGCGAGCGCCCGTCTGTTCTCCCTGACCTCCAGGTCACCGAACTCGCACCTCGCCGTATAGGCGGGGAGGAGGAACTTCGTCTCCACCGGGATCGCGAGGCGGGGATGCGCGTGCAGCATCAGCTGGAGCAGCGTCGTCCCCGAGCGGGGACACCCCAGGATGAAGATCGGACGGTCGTGGCGGGGGTCCGGGCCTGATGACATGCACGGCATGGTGGCTCAGACGCCCCGCCGGCGGCCGGGGTGATGGACGCACCGTTGCCGTCCGATTACCGACGTTTGACGGGGTCGGGCGACGTGTTCCGCCTACGTGCGCGTTCGCGCCGGGTGCGCTGGTTGGCCGGGTGGTTGGTCGACCGGGTGCGTTGGGTGGCCGGGTGGGTTAGTTGTAGGAGTCGCCGAGTGTCTGCCTGACCTGCTTGCGCGCCTCGTGGATACGGGACTTGACCGTGCCGAGCGGCAGCCCGAGCTGCTCGGCGATCTCCGCGTACTCCAGCTGGGACACGTCCCGCAGGACGAGGGCCTGGATGAGGTCCGGCTTGCGGGCCTCCAGGTCCTCCATGGCGTCCAGGATGTCGACGCGGGAACCGGCGATGACGCTGGTCCGGCGGGGGTCCGGGCGCTGCTGCGGGAGCTCGCCCGCCTGCTCCACCGAGCGGCGCTTCAGCGACCGGTAGGTGGAGCGGGCGGAGTTGGCGACGACGACGTGCAGCCACGTGCTGAACCTCGACCGGCCCTCGAACCGGTGGATGTTCCGCGCGACCTGCAGCAACGCGTCCTGGCAGGCCTCCTCGGCGTCCTGCCGGCAGGGCAGGAAGCGGGAGCTGTGCCGCAGGACGTCCGGCTCGATCTTGCGGAGGAGCTCGTTGAGGGCGCTCTGGTCGCCCGCCGCGGCCTTGACCGCCAGCTCCTCGGTCCTCTCGTCGAATGCCATGCCGCCTCAATGCTTGTTCGCACACTCACCCCGTTGTTGGGATGATACGGGAGTGTCTTTCCCACCATCAGTAGGCCGTTACCGGATCGACCGCGTCCTGGGTTCGGGGGCGTTCGCCTCTGTATGGCTGGGTCACGACGATGCCCTGGACTCCCAGGTGGCCATAAAGGTCCTGTCCGGAAGCCTGATCGACGATCTCGATGTGCGCAACCGTTTCCTGGAGGAGGCCCGCATCCTGCGCCGGGCCGACTCCGAGCGGCTGGTCCGCGTGCACGACATCGGGGAGCTGCCGGACGGACGGCCCTACTTCGTGATGTCGTACGCGGACCGCGGGACGCTCGGCGACCGCATGCGTGAGCGGCCACTTCCGGTCAGCGAGGCGGTCGCGCTGGCCGAGGAGATCGCGTACGGCGTCGAGGTGATCAACACGCTGGGCGTGATCCACCGCGATCTGAAGCCGTCCAACGTGCTGTTCCAGTCGACGGCGGACGGCGGCGAGAAGCTGCTGATCGCCGACCTGGGGCTGGCGAAGGCGCTCGCGCACGCGTCCGGGGCGTTCACGCTGCCGGTCGGGACGCCCGGATACATGTCGCCGGAGCAGGCGAGGTTCGGCGGCGGCCTGGACGTCCGCGCCGACGTGTACGGTCTCGGCGCGCTGACGTACCACATGCTCACCGGACGGGCTCCGGGGCCGGCGCCGGTCAAGTCGCCGCCGAGCGAACTGCGCGAGGGCGTGTCGGCCGCGTTCGACCAGGTGGTGCTGCGGGCTCTCGAGGTCGAACGGGAGAAGCGGTGGCCGACGGCGGAGGCGTTCGCCGAGGCGCTGTCGACGCTGCGTCCGACGACGGCGCCGGCGCCGGCGTCCAGCGTGGCCGCGCCGTCGCACGTGCCTTCGGCGCCGCCTTCGGTGCCGCTCATCGACGCGGACGCGACCGTCCAGGACTTCTACCGCGACGGGAAGCTCGTCCGTCCGCCCGGCCCGGCGCAGTCGCCTTCCCCCGCCCAGGCCGCGGCACCCGTTCAAGGTCAGGGGCCCGGCCAGGGTCAGGGGCAGGGCGGCGGGCCGCGGGACATGCAGACGCGGTTCGACCAGCCCGCGGAGGACGACGCGCGCACGTCCGAGATGCGCCTCCCGCCCGGCCGCCAGGACGACGGCGAGCAGACGGTCGTGGACGAGCCGAGCGGACGCGCCACGCCGTTCGGGCAGGGGGAGCCGGCGACCGCCCCCGACAACGGCCGCGCGGGACCGATGCAACCCCCGTATCTAGCGCCGGTGCCGGCGCCCGGTCCCGGGCAGGGCGGCGGTAGCAGCGACGGCAACACGGCCGTCTTCCCGATGCAGTCTCCGCAGAACGGCACGCCACAGGGCATGCAGCCGATGGGACCAGGCCAGGGTCCGGGGCCCGGGCCGGGGCCGGGGCCGGGCGGGCCGCAACCTTATGGCGGCCAGCAGGTTCCCCCGCCTCCTACCGGGTTCCAGGCACCTCCGGGGCCTGTCCAAGGTCAGGGTCAGGGGCCCGGCGGCAAGTCCGGTCTGCTGAGCAGGCTCCGGGGTGGCGGCGGGTCGTCCGGGCGGCCCGGCGGCGGCTCAAGCGGCGGCGGAGGCGCTCCGAAGAAGTTCGTCACGCCGCTGATCATCACCGTGGTCGTCCTGGTGGTCGCGCTGATCGGCGGCCTGACCCTCGGCGTGCTGTTCTCCGGCGACGACGGAGGCGGCGACAAGGACAAGAAGAAGACGCCCGAGATACCGAAGGACTTCGTCGCGGTAGCCCACGACACGGGCAAGATCAAAGCCGCGGTGCCGAAGTCCTGGCCGAAGGGGACGGCGGAGTCGACGTGGTCGCCGTCCACCGTCAACCTCACCGACGCGCAGCCGCGCCCGGTGCTCCGCGCGACGCCGAACAAGGCGGCGTTCCTGGGCGACGGCAAGGGCCCGGGCGTCTTCATCGGCGTGACCACGGACGTGCGGCCCGGTCAGTTGCCGCCGCCGAGCGTGTCCGTCCACCCGCAGTGCACGAAGGCCGAGCCGGAGAACTACACCACGCCGGACAAGGCCCTCAGCGGGACGATCACGCGCTTCACCGCCTGCAAGGTCGGCACGCCGTCCGTCACCGAGGTCGGCCTGCGCGACAAGTCGGGCAAGTTCGGGCTGTGGATTCGCGTCAAGGAGACCGACGACCGCGAAGCGACGAAGGACATCCTCGACAGCCTCAAGGTCACCGGCCCCTGACGACGGCCCCCTCTCACCCTCGCTGACCTGCCAGATCGCGGCGGCCATAGTGCCGTGCGCTCTCTTCGTGCTGTCCAGGTGTTGCATCGCGACCTGTTTCCGATATATCGTTAATGCATCGCAACCGATCACTAACGAAGGAGACTGCGATGCACGAGCACAAGACGAGACGGCGCGGCGGCTTCCGGGGACCCCAGGAGCGCGGGCGCCGCGGAGATCCGTTCGGGGCGTGGGGCCCCGGCGGCCCGGGCGGCGGGCCCGGATTCGGTCCCGGTCCCGGCCATCGCGGACGCGGTGGACGCGGGCGGCGGACCCGGCGCGGGAACGTCCGGGCGGCCCTGCTCGCCCTGCTAGCCGAGCGCGCCATGCACGGCTACGAGATGATCCAGGAGCTGGACGAGCGCACCGGCGGCGTCTGGCGTCCGAGCCCCGGCTCGGTCTACCCGACCCTCCAGATGCTGGAGGACGAGGGCCTGGTCACCAGCCAGGAGGACGGCGGCAAGCGGCTGTTCTCGCTCACCGACGCGGGCCGCGAGGAGGCGTCGGCGCAGACCACCGCCCCCTGGGACGAGGTCACCGAGGCCGCCGGCGAGAACGTCATGCGCGGACGCGAGGCCATCGGCCAGCTGATGGTCGCGCTCCAGCAGGTCATGGCGGTCGGCAGCGAGGCGCAGAAGGCGCGTGCGCTGGACGTCGTCAACGACTCCCGCCGCCGCCTCTACGGCATCCTCGCCGACGACCCCGAAGCCGAATAAGCCGATGCCGGATGAACGCGGGCCGACCCGAGCCCGCCTCGCCCGGAACCCATCCGATCGGAACGCACCGGGCCCGGATATACGCCCGGCTGGAACCGCCGCGGCTGTCACAGCCGCGGCGGTTCTGCGTCAGCGCGGGAACGGGGCCTGTTTCGCCAGCTGGTCGGCCATGTAGAGCTGCTTCCACACGTACAGCCCCATGTCCTTGCGGCTGATCTCACGCTGGACGGGGACGTCCACCGTGGCGCGCACCATGTACGTCGCGCCCGGCGGCATGTACGTGTCGCCGCCCTCGCCGGGGATCGGTTCGCCGCCCGTCAGCCGCCGGACGACCCGGCTCTTGGTCGGCGGAGTGCACATGTCCTCGGGAACGCCGGCCTGCGGCATGCAGCGTCCCTGCGCGTCCGGCGCGACCAGGGCGCGCTTGACGAACACGTCGCCGGGGAAGTCGAGCAGCACCTTCTGGTTCGTCGGGTTCGTCAGGAGGTACTCGACGTAGGCGAACGACGTCCCGGACGGCGGTGACTGGAACGTCGTCACCACGCCGTCAGCCACGCCGCTGCTCACCGCCGCGATCCTGTACTTGGCCCCGTCGGCCGTGCCGACTTCGATGGCCTTCCCGGCGCGGGGCAGCGGCACGTCCGGGCCCGGCGCTCCTGCCGCCGGCCGGTTCGCGGTGTCGCCGTCCCCGGAGCCGCGGGTCAGGACGAGCCCGACCGTGATCAGTCCCGCCAGGACGAGAACGCCCGCCGCGACGAGCCCGCCTCGCCCGCCTCGCCGTCCACCGGTCCGGCGCGTCTTGCCCTGCCGGGCGCGCCGTCGCGATCCGAGCCGCACCTGCACGCCGCTCGTTTCCCGGACGCCCATCGGCCCCGTCGTGGACAGCGGCTCGTCCGGCTCCATGAAGGCGTTCTGGGCCTCGGGGACACCCGCCCACAGTGCGTCGCCGCCACGTTCAGGCGGCTCAGGTGGACGGCCTGCCACGAACGTGTCGGTCGGCTGCGGGCCTTGCTTGTGCGGGGTCGGAGACGCTTGCGAGGCGGACGGCGGGTGGACGATGGGACGGGACGGAGCGCCCAGCGGAATCGGCCCACCCGGCGACAGCTGCGGCGAGCCGACGGGGTGGATCGGTGTGCCCTCTCTGGGCGTGGCCTTGGGGGCGGGGACGCCATGGGGAGGCGTGTTCCTGATGTCGCCCGGACGGCGCGGGACTCCCGATTCCGTGTCCACCGTCAACCTCCCCGTGGTCGTGCGCGGTCCCCCGTGAACCACATATGCCGCAATACACCATATTTTGACTCAATTGGACGTACGGTCCACGCCCGCCCCAGAGGTCGCGCGAAATCCGACGAATCGACACGCGGCTCTTGTCACTCGTCCAACAAACGGGAGGAGTCAGCGGTCCGGGTCAGAACGAGTCGGCGAGCGTCTCCAGGAGGTCGACGACGCCGGACGGCCCGTCCACCACCAGGTCCGCCCGTTCGGCCAGGGCCGTGACCTCGGTGGATCCGCTGCAGACCAGCACACCGGGCACGCCCTCAGCGCGCAGCGACTCGACGGCGTCGAACGCGGCGAGGTCGCCGAGGTCGTCCCCGGCGAACAGGACGGCGGACGGACGCCCCCCGCGCTCGGCGATGAACGTGCGCAGCGCCATCCCCTTGTCCATGCCGGGCGGGCGCAGTTCGAGGACGAGGCGTCCCGGCTCCAGGGTGAGCCCGGTGCGTTCGGCGAGCGCGGCGAGGATGCTCCGCAGCCGTTCGAGCGCGACCTCCGGCTCGGCGCAGCGGCGGGTGTGGACGGCGAGCGCCTGCCCCTTGTCCTCAATGAGGGTCTCGGGCGGGGCGCCCGCCGCCGCCAGCACGCCGGGCAGCTTGGCGCGCGCCTCGGCGACGCCGGGCGGCGGATCGGGCTCGGTCAGGACCCCGGACTCCCAGCGTTCGAGCCCGTACTGGCCGAGGACGACCAGCCCGTCGATGCCCTCGAAGCCGCCGTACTCGACGGCCACGGCGGCCGGGCGTCCGGTGACGATCACCACGGCGCCCACCCGCGGAGCCAGCCGCGCCAGCGCCGGGGCCGCGCCCGGATGGGCCCGGGCCGAGGCCGGGTCGTCGACGATCGGCGCGAGCGTGCCGTCGAAGTCGAAGCCGAGCACGGCCTCGGCCGGGGTCTTGCGGATCGCGTCGAGGCCGCCGGTTCCGGCGGCCGTCATAGAGCCGGGAGAGTTCACAGGACCAGTGAACCTTCTTCGCTTGGCGTGTCGCCAGGGACGCGCTGGGTGTCGCCAGTGACGCGCCGGGTGGCGCATCGGGTGACGCGCCAGGGGCGCGCCGGGTGGCGTGCCGGGGCGCGCCGTCCGAGGACCGCGAGGGTTCAGGAAGGTCCGGTGCCGGTCAGGGGACCGGGTCAGGGCTGGTCAGGGGCGGATGCCGAGCCGCCGCGCCGCCCGGCTGCGCTGCCGCTGCGTCCGCATCCGGCGGAGGCGCTTGACGAGCATGGGGTCGCACTCCAGCGCCTCGGGTCGGTCGATCAGGATGTTCAGGAGCTGGTAGTACCGCGTCGCGGACATGTCGAACTTCTCGCGGATGGCCTGCTCCTTGGCTCCGGCGTACTTCCACCACTGCCGCTCGAAGGCGAGGATGCGGCGGTCGCGCTCGGAGAGCAGATCCGGGGGGAAGGCGGCATCGTCGGCCACGCCTTCTTCGTCGGTCACGGGTTGTACGGCAGGGGCATCGTCCATGCTTCCGTCCTGTGGGGGGACGTCACCGCGGGGGTCACCGGGGGCGTTCGCCGCTCGCATCAGGTCCCCTCTGTGGTTACTGATCCCGGGTCGTCCGGGTTCGGGCGGGTGTCATGTTACGCGTCCGCGCCGACAAGTTCCGGCGGTTCCCGGGGAACGGCGGCCGGTGGTTCAGTGCATCACATCCCCCTTCACCTGGGGATCTTCAACGCCGTGTGTCACAGGGCGAACGTCCGTCCCAACAGTCCCTGAACATATGCACACTACATGCGTTACAGTGGGGATTCGCAGCGTCCGGCCTCCGCCATGGCGGGGACGAAACGGAGACCTTGCATGCCGACGGACACCTCCGCCACGGGCCGTCCCATCGCCCAGCACACATCTGTCGGCGAGAGCGTCGTCAAGGAACCGGGGACGGAGCCGCACGACGAGCAGCTCACCGACCCCGTCCTCACGGACATCGGGGCGGCGCTGTTCCATCTGCGCCGCGTCTGGGCCAAGCCCGACCTCATGAAGCGGATCCGCGCGCAGACGCCCGGCGAGCGGCCGCTGCAGATCTCCAACCTGATGGTGGTGAACGCCGTCGCCGCCCTGACCACCGCCGCCGAAGACGCGGACGCCGCGGACGGGCCGTCCTTCGAGATCACCGTCGGCGCAGTCGCGGAGCGGCTGGAGATCGACCCGTCCACGGCGAGCCGGCTGGTGGGCCACGCCATCGACGCCGGACTCCTGTCCCGGCGCCCCTCCCCCGTCGACGCGCGCCGCGCCAACCTCGCGCTGACCGAGGCGGGACGCCGCGTCAAGCAGGTCGCCGACCGGTTCCGCCGCGCCTACCTCGACGAGCTCATGACCGGATGGTCCACGGACGAACGAGCCGAGTTCGCCCGGCTCCTCTCCCGTTTCGCGGACGCCGCCGTCCGGGTGCCGAGGTACTCGGACGGCATCGACGAGATCTTCAAAGCGGCCGCCGCCACCGACTAGCCCACCAACACCCCCGCAGAGCATCCCCTGTCCCCTCCCCAGCCCACATGACGGGAGGCCGGACACCGCGGGGGTGCTGCGACGTTGGGCGTCGCTGCGTCGCGGTGCCGGCCTCGGGGCGGATTCGGGTCAGGTTCCGTTGCGGAGGGTGGAGATGCGCATGAGGTACTCGTCCTCGTCGATCTCGCCGCGGGCGAAGCGCTCGGCCAGGACCGACTGCGCCTTGGCCAGCGGGTCCGCCGCCGCCGCTGCCGCCGTGGCGTTGGTGTTCATGCGGCGGCGGATCAGGTAGAACGCCGTCCCCAGCACGGCCAGCCAGAACAGGCCGAACGTGATCGGGAACACCGGCCAGAAGGCGGGAGGGTCCCCGCCGTCGTTCCAGGGGCCGCCGCCCGGGTGCATCGCCGTCGCCGCCGTCACCTGTGTCGCCAATGTCGTCAACATGGTTCATCGACCCTTCCTGTGTTGTTCGGATGAGTCGATGCTCGGCGACCGGTACGGGGGCGTGCATCGTCTGGCCGGAGGCTCCCGCGATACGCCCGGCGTAGTAGCGCGGGCTGAGGTTGTTCACCCGTGGGCGTTCGTCAGGTCACCACCAGGGCGGCCGGTACTCCTCGTCGTCGGAGGAGGGCGAGCGCCGCGAGTGGCGTCCACGCGGCTCGTCGGCCTGCCAGTCAGCGGGCCAGTCGGCGGGGTCCGTCGGCTGGACGGGGCCGGGCGCCGGTTCCTCGTCGGACGGGAGGGCGGGGAACGCGCCGGTGGACTCCTCGTCCCCGGGACGTACGGGCGAGTCCTCTGGCGGGACGGCGGAGAGGGGAGCGGTGAAGCTGCCGTCAGACGGTTCTGGGCTGTCGAGAGAACTCCGCCGGAACGCTTCCCAATCGTCGTCGGAGAGGGGGTCATCGCGCCTGAACGAGCCGTTGGTTCCGTTCAGGTGCTCGCCGTTGTGGCCGTTGGCGGTGTGCCCGTTCAGGCCGTTCGCGAAGAACTCGCCGGGGTCGAACGGACGCAGCTCGCTCGACAGGATCGGCGGCTCCTTCGACGGCGGCTCGGGAGGCGGCGGGCCGAGGTCGGACGGGCTGTCCGAATCCCACGATTCCGCGTCCCAGGGCGAAGCTTCCGTATCCCAGGACGAGGCCTCGGTGTCCCAGGACAGGAGGTCCCACGAGCCGTCCACGGGGTCGGACGGCGGCGCGTCCACAGGCACGGGCGCAGGCGGGGACGCGTCAATGTGCGCGGGCGAGGGCGCGTCGAAGGGCGACGGATCCGCCGGTGGGATGTCCGGGATGGACGGGCGAGGGTGCACCTCGGTGCTCTGCCAGAGCGGGACGCTGACCGGCGCGATCTCCGGCGCGATGTCCGCTGCGATCTCTGCCGACTCCCCGGCCGTTGAGGCGAACGAGGGCGCACCGTAAGGGACGACGGCCGCGGGTTCGCGCGGAACCGGCGGCGCGGACGGCAGACCGTAGTCCGGAACGGCATCGGTGTCGGGGCCGTCGTCGTCCGGACGCCGCCGCTGCCGCCAGCCGAGCACGAGCCCGAGGACGACCAGCAGCCCGCCGCCGCCCAGGACGAGCGGAAGCAGCAGCCCCGTCCCCTCCCCGGACGACTCCGCGGCCGGCTCAGGGGACGGAGACGCCGGCGGCGACTCCACCGGCCCGCTGGACGTCTTGTTGATCGCGTGCGCGGCGATGAGCGTCCGGAGGGCGTCGACCGTCCCGCGGCAAGTGGGCGACCCGGTCGGGTGGCCGGGTCGCGCCGGCGAGCCCTGGATCAGGGCCTGCCGCACCTCGGCGGGGCTCAGCCTCGGGTACCGGGACCGCACGAGCGCGGCGACCCCGGCGACCATCGCCGACGAGGCGCTCGTGCCCGTCCCGACGACGTAGCCGTTCCGCGCGTCGGCGCTGACGATGTCGACGCCGGGCGCGCAGATCGTGGCGTTGGACCGCCGGTTGCTGTCCTTCCAGAGGCGCAGCTTGCGGTCGAGCGCGCCGACCGCGATCACTCCCGGGTAGGCGGCGGGGAAGTTCTTGCGGTTGGCGCCGGAGCCGTCGTTGCCCGCCGACGCGATCAGGATGACGCCCTTGCCCAGCGCGTACTTGATCGCGCTCTCCTGCGAGGCGGTGCCGTCGTAGAACTGCCGGCCGCCGCCGAGGGACATGTTGATGATGTTCGCGCCGTGGTCGACCGCGTACCGGATGCCCTGCGCGACGGCGTCGCGCTCGGCGCCGCCCGCCTGCTGCTCGCCGTCGCGGCGCAGCGGGTCGTCGTTCTCCAGCGTCACGCGGACGGACAGGACGCGGCTCTGCGGCGCGACGCCCATCATCCCTTGCGACAGCCCGGCCCCGTGGCCGTGGCCGGAGATGATGCTCGCCATCGACGTCCCGTGCAGCCCCCAGTAGCGGGTGCCCGGACGCCGCACGCCGCCGGTGAGGTCGGGGCCGTTGACGACCTGTCCGGTGAGGTCGGGATGGCGCTGGTCGACGCCGGTGTCGAGGACGGCGACGGTGACGCCGCGTCCCTTGGAGTACTTCCACGCCTTCGTGGCGCGCAGCACTTCGAGATGCCATTCGCGGGAGCGGATCTGGTCGGCCGCCGCACCCATCGGCGCCGTGGCGGACGCACCGCGGACCGTCCGCTGCGCCGCGAGCCCGCCGGGGGCGGTCGCCACCGGCACGGCCACGGCGGCGCCGAGCGCCAGCACGGAGAGGGCCGCGGTCGCCCGCGCGGCGAACCGGTGCGGTGACGCGGTCGCTCGGGCGGCGAGCCGGTGGGTTGACGCGTTCGCCCGGTCGCCGGGCCGGTGGGGTGACACGGCCGGCCGGGCATGTGCCGGACGGCGTCGGCCGGCTTCGGACACGCCGCCGCACCTCCCCTCCCCGGCATTTTGCCGCGCTCCACGGCGGGTTGACATTGTGCCACGCGAAACCCGTCCCGGCCGGGGCACTCGGCACATTAGGGCACGCTCCCGGACAGCATGCTTCTCACTCTCCGTCACACCACGACGTCAGGGCGCGCCCGCCCCGGTGAGCGCCCGCACGGAAAGATCGTCGTAGCGTTCCCGGTCGGCCTTCTCCCGTCCGAACAGGGTCCCGGCGACCGCGCACGCGAACCCGAGCGGGATCGCGACGATGCCGGGGTTCTCCAGCGGGAACAGGTGGAAGTCGATGTTCGCGGGGAACAGCGACAGGCTCTCGCCCGTCGCCGGGTCGGTCTTCCCCGACACGACGGGCGAGAAGAGCACCAGCACCAGCGAGCTGATCAGCCCGCCGTAGATGCCGGCGACGACGCCCGCGGAGTTGAACCGCCGCCAGAACAGCGACAGGACGATGGCCGGGAGGTTGGCGGCGGCCGCCATCGAGAACGCCAGCGCCACCAGGAACGCCACGTTCAGGTTCCGCGCGACGACCGCGAGGACGATGGCCAGCGCGCCGACGAGGAACGCCGCGAACCGCGCGACCGCCACCTCCTGCGACTCGCGCGGGCGGCCGAGCATCAGCACCTGCCCGAAGTAGTCGTGCGCCAGCGACGTGGACGACGCCAGCACCAGCCCCGACACGACGGCGAGGATCGTCGCGAACGCCACCGCGCCGACGAACGCGAGCAGGACGTCGCCGGCGACGTGCCCGCCGAGCTGCTCCCCCGCGGCGTGGGCGAGCTGCGGGACGGCGGTGTTGCCGGACGGGTCCTGCGCGACGATCTCGTCCCGCCCGACCAGGACGGCCGCGCCGAAGCCCAGCAGCGGCGTCATCAGGTAGAAGACACCGACGAGCCCGATCGACCACGACACCGACCTGCGGGCGGCCGGGCCGTCCGGGACGGTGAAGAACCGGGTGACGATGTGCGGCAGGCCCGCCGCGCCGAGCACCAGCGCGAGCGCGAGGCTGATGAAGTCGAGCTTGTTGACGATCGTCCGGTAGGCGTCGCCGGGGACGTCCTGGCCGTAGCGGAGGCCGGGGCGCAGGAACGCCTCGTCCTTCCCGCTCGCGTCCGCCGCCGAGCCGAGGACGGCGCTGACGTCGAACCCGAACCTGCCGAGCACCAGCGCGGCCAGCACGGCGGCGCCGGCCGTCAGCAGGCCCGACTTGATGATCTGCACCCAGGTGGTGCCCTTCATCCCGCCGTACGCCACGTAGAAGATCATCAGCGCGCCCACCACGACGATCGTGACCGTCTCGGCGGCGTCCGCGGACATGCCGAGGAACCGCTCGCCCCGGTGGATGCCGAGCAGCAGCGACACCAGGGCGCCCGCCCCGACCATCTGCGCCAGCAGGTAGAACACCGACACGGTGACGGTGGACACGGCCGCCGCCCGCCGCACCGGCGCCTGCCGCCGCACCCGCCGCGACAGGACGTCCCCCATCGTGAACCGGCCCGCGTTGCGCATCAGCTCGGCGAGCAGCAACGCCAGCAGCCACGCCACCAGGAAGCCGATCGAGTACAGGAACCCGTCATATCCGGACAGCGCGATGATCCCGGCGATGCCGAGGAACGACGCGGCCGACATGTAGTCGCCCCCGAGCGCGATCCCGTTCTGCGCGCCGGAGAACGTCCGTCCGCCCGCGTAGAAGTCGTCGGCGCCGCGCGTGTTCGCCCGCGCCCAGACCGTGATCCCCAAAGTGATCATGATGAACACGACGAACAGCCCGAACACCAGCGCGGACCCCGTCACCGCAGCTCACCGGCCAGCGGATCGAGCCGCCGCCGCGCGTACGCGACGTACACGCCCGCCAGCACGAACGTCGAAACGAACTGCAGCAAGCCGAGCAGCAGCGCGACGTTGACATGCCCCGCCACCGGCCGCGCCATGAACTCCCGGGCGAACGCGGACAGCCCGACATAAGCGAAATACCACCCGAGAAACATGGCCCCGACGATCGCCGCGACCCGCCGATATCTCCTCCTCAGCAACCGAAAAGCCTCATAGCCCGCGATCGGCGCATACTGCCCCGCAGGAGCCCCCCGCTCGCCCCGCTCGTCCCGTTCGCGTCCCGTGACCTTCGAGTCCCCCACCATCTGGCCTCCCCTAGACCGGACGTGACTCTCCGCACTTCCGTGATCGCTCTATGAGATCAAATCTTCACCCGCCCCAACCCCCATTTGCCGAGATGCATACCTCCAGGCACCTCAGCCCATCTCCGTGCCGACCGCCTGAAGCACCTGCCGGTGGAACCGGTCCACGGCGACGTCCACGCTACGGACGAATCCCGTCTCGTCCGTCCCCCGCTTGGCGCCCATGCCGGTCGGCAGCGTCAGCCGGAACGAAGTGATCTCCTCGCCGCCTCCCGGGACGAGCAGGCCCGGCTCGCTCCGCAGGTTCTTGAGCAGGTCGCACGGGCCCTCGGCGCGTCCGTCCGTCAGCGCCTCGACGCGCAGCTCCTGCGGCGCGTCCGCCAGCCGCCGCAGGAGCGACTGCACCCGCGTGAGCGCACGGGCCCGGACGGCCGCGGGCACTTCGGCCGTCGTCTCGATCTGCCCCGTCCTCAGGTCCGCCTCGACGCGGACCGGCCCCGCCGCGTCCGGCATCCGCACCTCCGCGCCCATCCGCCCGGACGCGATCAGGGACGCCACGACGTCCGCCCGGTGTCCTGCGGCGCCGCTCCGCCTCCGCCGCGTCACCGGTGCGACGTTCAGCCCTGTCTCGCCGCTCAACCGCAGGCACAGCTGCTTGATGAGCTTCTCCCAGCTCTCGGCCACGCGATCCGCGTGCCTGTCACCGGGACGCAGCGTCCCGGCCGTGATGGCGTTGCGCAGGGGCGCCCACGACGGCCCCATGTCCTGGAACCCCTGGCCGGCCAGCTCGACGTTGGCCCCTTTGAGCATCTGCTGCACGCGCCACTCCCCGTATCGACCGGACATGTCTCATGCCGGATGACATGCATGGTTGGCCACTGTGATCGTGAGATCACAGCCGGGAGCCGGCTGGGGTCCGAGCATGTCACCGGAAGGCGGGCGTCACATCGGTCGCGTTGGAAAATGGCGGACTCCGGCCACTGAGTGTCGAGCTCTGATGGCGGACAGTCCGGCAGGCCCGATGGAGCGGACAGTGTGCATGAGTGGGCCGGGCGGCGTGGATGGGGGTGGGTGCCGTCCGGCCCTGGGGTGTTAGGGGTTCTGGGTGAGGCCGATGATGTTGCCGTCCGGGTCCTTCAGGACGGCGGTGCGCTTGCCGCCGCCGACGCTCTTGATGTCCTGGACCGCCTCCGCTCCGGCCTCCAGGAGCGCCTTCATCGTGCCCTCGATGTCGTCGACGTCGTGGTAGGCGGTCGGGCCGTTCTGCCCGTGACGGTGGCCGTTCGGGTCTAGGCCGACGTGCTGGTCACCGATGTCGTAGCCCACGTAGTACGGCGCGTCGGCGGTGGGCTCTACGCCCAGCAGGCGGCCGAACAGGGTCTTGGCCTTCTCCAGGTCCTGGACGGGGTAGATGATCGTCTTGATGCCCTCGTTCATGATCGCTCCTTGCTGGGTTGCCACTGCCGTGGCGCGCGTCGGCAGGAGGCAGTGACGCGCCTTCGCCGCGCGTCCCGCCGTCGTCTACAGGACGGCCGATCGCGGCGATCGGCCTCCTCGCCGACCACCACTGGGCCTCCGCCGGGCGGCTCGGCTTAGCGGGGTGAGCGGCGTTGTTGCTTGCGGCGGGCCTTGAATCCAGCGACCAGCGCGACGCCGAGCATGGCGAGGCCGACCTGGAAGACCAGTTCGATCCAGTCGATCCCGTTGGTCGTGTCCACGCCGACCGACTGCGCGATGGCCGTCCCGGCGATCGCGGCCGCGATGCCGACGAGCACGGTCAGGATCACGCCGATGGGCTGGCGGCCGGGCAGGAGCAGCCGCCCCAGGGCGCCGATGATCGCGCCGATGACTATCGCGGTGATGATGCCTGTGATGTTCATGCCGTCCCTGTGCCCATTCAGGACGTGCAGTCACATCGCCGCAGGCCACGCCGTGTCGGAGGCGGTGATTCGCGGTCGGGCTAGTCGTTTGGGGAGGGCCTTTCGTCGCCCATTGACTGAAGGTCGTCGAACGTCAGGGCCGGGCCGCCGAGCCCTTCCGGACGTCCGGCGGACGCGGCGGCGCGCAGGCCGTCGATGAGCAGGTCGAGATGCCGGTGCGCGAGCTGCTCGGCGAGGTCGCGGGGCATCGGGCCGGGGAGCGGACGGGACAGCCGCACGAGCAGCATCCCGATGTCCGCGTGCGTGACGTCGTCGCGCAGGTCGCCGTCCTCTTGGGCCGTGGCGACGAGCCCCTGCATGACGGCGACGCCGCCGTCCCGGACGGCCGCGACCTCCGCGTCGTCGAACGGGATCTCGTTGAGCAGGACGGGGAACACCGCGCCGATCCGGATGTCCAGGACGCGGTGCATGTAGCGGACGAGGGCGGCGAACGCGGTCGGCTCCTCGTCCCGTGCCCGCCGGGCCTCGTCGGCCGTGCGCTGCAGGGCGTCGAGCGCGACGGCCCTGGTCAGCGCCTTGCGGTCGGGGAACCGCCGGTACAGCGTCGCGATGCCGGTGCCCGCGCGCCGGGAGATGTCCTCCAGCGGCGCGGCCGGGCCCTGCTCGACGAACACCTCGGCGGCGGCGGCGAGGATCCGGTTGCGGTTGTCGCGGGCATCCGCGCGGAGCGGGCGTTCGGCGGTGTTCGGCTGCTGGCCCATGAGGTCAGCGTAGCCCCTATTCGGAGGATTACCCTCCAATTGTATTTGGTCACGAATCTTGACTATCAAGATCTGTGACTATAGCGTTGTCCTCAGAACGCACGCCGCCCCGGGCGCTGGAAAGATCTTGAAATAAGTGGAGACAGATCCTCCGGCTCGGTGCTACGGTGCGAGTAAGTGGAGAGAAAACCTCCGTAAGTGAAGGAAGAGATCATGAATGCCACGACCGCGACCCGCACCGACGACCTCCTCGTCATCGAGGCCACGGGAACCCAGGACGTCCGGACCGCGATCCTCACGGCCCGCGACCGGGGGCTGCCGCTCACCGTCCAGGCCACCGGGCACGGCACCCTCGTCCCGCCGGACGAGGGGCTGCTGCTGAAGACGTCCCGCATGGCGCGCGTGCTGATCGACCCGTCCCGCCGCATCGCCCGCGTCGGGCCCGGCGCCCGCTGGAGCGACGTCATCGCCGCCGCCGCGCCGCTCGGGCTGGCGCCGCTGTCGGGCTCGCACGCGTCCGTCGGCGTCGCCGGATACACGCTCGGCGGCGGCGTCGGCTGGCTGTCGCGCCGCTACGGGTTCGCCGCCGACCACCTGCTGCGCGCCGGGGTCGTCACCGCCGACGGACGCGCGCTGACCGCCGACGCCGACCGGAACGCCGACCTCTTCTGGGCGCTGCGCGGCGGCGGCGGCAACTTCGGCGTCGTCACCTCGCTGGAGTTCCGGCTCCACCCGGTGTCCACGGTTTACGCGGGGACGGCCGTGTTTCCCGCCGACCGGACCGGCGACGTGCTCACCCGCTTCCGGGACGAGGCCGGCGCCCGTCCCGACGAGCTGAGCGTCTCCATCGCCGCGACGGACCACGCCGAGCACGGCCGCGTCGTCATCGTCCGCGGCGTCTACGCGGGTGCGGCGGACGACGGCGCGCGGGCCCTCCGGTCACTGTGCCGGGCCGGCGGCACGCCGCTGCACCACGACTTCCGGACGATGCCGTACGCCGCGACCGAGTCCCTCGGCGGCACCCCGCCCCGCCACTTCCACCTGGCCGCCGATCTGCCCGACCCGCTGATCGCCGCCATCGCGGGCAGCGGCGCGTCCGGCATCGAGATCAGGCACTGGGGCGGTGCGATGGCGCGTCCCGCCGCGGACGCCGGACCGGTCGGCCACCGCGACGTCCCCTACTCGCTCACCATCGACGGCTCCGCCGCGGACGCCGCGCCACTGGCCGCGTACGCGACCGGCGGATCGTTCCTGAACTTCCTGCACGACACGTCCCGGACGGCGTCCGCCTACACCCCGGAGAACTTCCGGCGCCTGCGCGAGGTGAAGCGGACCTACGACCCGCAGAACGTGTTCCACCGCAACCACAACATCAAGCCCGCCTGAACCACCGGAGAACGCCGGAAATGCGAGGTAACCGAAATGACCGCCACCGTCCCGTCCACGGCTCCCGCGCAGCGGCTCGACCGGAGACTCGTCGCGATCGGCGCGGTGGTGGTGCTCGGCGCGATCATGTCGATCATCGACACGACCGCCGTCAACGTCGCCACCCGTACGCTCGCCGAGGACTTCGGCGCGTCCATCGCGACCGTCCAATGGGCCCTGACCGGTTACATGCTGGGCCTGGCGGGCGTCATCCCGGTCACCGGCTGGGCCACCGAGCGGTTCGGCGCCCGGCGCGTGTGGATCACCGCGCTGCTGCTGTTCCTCGCCGGCTCCCTGCTGGCGGGCGCCGCCTGGTCGATGCCGAGCCTGATCGCGTTCCGCGTGGTGCAGGGCATCGGCGGCGGGATGATCATCCCGGTGGCGCAGACGATCCTGGCGCAGGCAGCCGGGCCCGCGCGGATGGGCCGCGTGATGGGCTTCATCGGCATGCCGATGCTGCTCGGCTCCGTCGCCGGACCGGTCGTCGGCGGCCTGATCATCTCGACGGCCGGCTGGCGGTGGATCTTCCTCGCCAACCTCCCCCTCGGCGTGATCGCCGTCCTCGCCGCCCTCCGCCTGCTGCCGCGCTCACCCTCCCGTCCGACGCGCCTGGACGTCCGCGGCCTGCTCCTGCTCTGCACCGGCGTGACCGTGTTCGTCTACGGCACCACCGAGGCGGGACGTCCCGGTGCCCTGGACGCGCCCCGCACCTGGGCCATCCTGGGCGCGGCGGCCGTGCTTATCGGGCTGTACGTGCTGCACGCCCGCACCCGGCAGGCGCTGATCGACATCTCGCTCTTCCGGAACCGCGCCTTCGCCGCCGCGGCGGTCACGAACGTGGTGGTCGCGGTCGCGCTGTTCGGCGTTCTCGTGCTGCTGCCGTTGTACTGGCAGATCGTCCGAGGTCATGGTGCGCTGGCCACCGGGCTGCTGCTCGTCCCGCAGGCCGCGGGCGCCGCGGTCGCCATGCCCCTGGCCGGACGGCTGACCGACCGGCTCGGCGCCGGGATCGTCGTCCCCACCGGGATCGTCCTGGGGCTGCTGGGCACGGCCGCGTACACGCAGGTCCACGCGGACACCTCACCTCTGCTGCTGGCCGCCGCGCTGTTCGTGATCGGCCTCGGCCTGGGCGCGACGATCATGCCGTCGATGGCGGCCGCCTACGAGGCCCTGCCCGGTCCGCTGATCCCGCGTGCGACCAGCGCGATCAACACCCTTCAGCGGATGGGTGCGTCCGTGGGGACCACGGCGCTGGCGGTGATCCTGCAGCACGAGATCACCGCGCAGTCCCCGGGGCTCGGCGGGGCGGCACTGGCCCCGTTGCCGGACAAGGCGCGCGTCCAGGTGGCGCCCCTGCTGGCAACCGCCTTCGGCCATGCCTTCTGGGTCGCCCTGGTCATCGGGGCACTGGCGATCGTCCCCGCGCTGCTCCTCCCGCGCAAGTGAGGGACTATCTGCGTGACACGCGCATCGGGACGGGCCCGGCCGGACGGTAAGTGACCTCCGCCCGCCCGGGAACGGTCATTCCGGGCGCCAGATCGAGCCGGTGCGTACGGCTGATCGTCGCGAGCAGCAACGTCGCCTCCAGCATCGCGAAACCGGCCCCAACACAAATACGCCTGCCGCCCCCGAACGGTAGATACGCATATCTGGGACGGTCCGTTTCGCCCATGAACCGCTCCGGGTGGAAGCCTTCGGGATTGGGCCAGAATTCCACGTTCCGGTGCAGCAGATATGGCGGAATCGCCAGCGTCGACCCGGCCGGGATCCGCACTCCCGCGACGTCGTCGTCCTCGACCGCATCGCGTTCGATCGTCCACGCCGGAGGGTAGAGACGCATGGCCTCGGAGAGAACGGCCCGCGTCCAAGGGAGCCGATCGACGTCCGCCACTTGCGGATCCCGTCCACCGAGCACCTCGTCGACCTCGTTCTCCAGCCGCTCCCGTGCCGCCGGATACCGGGAAAGCAGCACGAACGTCCACGCCAGTGAAGCGGCCGTGGTCTCGTGCCCGGCCAGCAGGAGCGTCAGAACCTCGTCGCGCAATTCCTCCTCGGAAAGGCCGCCGCCCTCTTTCAACAGATCCAGCAGTTCTCCTCCGGACCCTTTGACCACCGTCTCGACCATGCCTTCGAGATGCGCGATGCCGTCCTTCAACCACGGCATTCGCGCGTACACCCCGCGCCGCGCCACGACGCCCGGCAGGAACGTCCCGACCACGGCCGCCCGCTGGAGCGCCTCCAGCGACCGCCCGGTCCTGGCGGCTTCACCGGCCAGTTTGCTGCCGAACAGCGCCCGTCCGACCACGTCCAATGTGAGCCGCCGCAACTGCTCCGCCGCGTCGAGGAGCACGCCGTCAGGCCACCGCTGGACGGCCCCGCGGGTGATCTCCACCATCTGCGGCGCGAACGCGACGATATGCCGCTGCGCGAACACCGGTTGGACGAGCCGCCGATGCCGCCGCCACGTTTCTCCCTCGCTCGTGAGCAGCCCGTCCCCGAGGAAAACCCGCAGCGGACGGTACGTGAATGCCTTCACATAGTTGTCCTGGTTGGCCACCAGAACGTGCTCCGCGTGCTCAGGCCGGGACAGCAGAAAGAACGCCCGCCGCACGCCGAACGGAACCTGAACTGCGTCCCCGTACGTCCGGGCAAGCGCGCCGTACGTCCCGAGCGGATCCCGGGCCATCCGCCCCCACCACCGAGCGGCCTCCACCCCAGCCCTCGGCCCGGGAACACTCCGCTGATACGTCGGCAACCTCATGCACTCAACCGTAAATCCCAGCCCGCCCACGCGCGGGCGATCCCCGCCAAATGAGGGCCACGACACTACTTCAGAAAACCGGAGGCTTCCCCAACTGAATAGGGCTTCCCGGACCGCCCACAGCCGGTCCCTCCGGCCATAGATTGGCGAGGTCGGTCGGGGTGAGAGGGGCGCGGTAGGCGGCCTGGAGAACTTTTCGCGAAACATCCACATCGGCCTCGGCGAGGGCCGCGAACCAATCGAACCCGGCCGGATAGGACCACATATAACTACGGTGCTGAACGTCGGCTCCGCGGTCGGTGAGGTAGCGGGCGACGTGCTTGTCCGTCCACCATGGAACGGCGGTCCTCACGTAGTCGGCGCACTCGCCGACGGGCGCGCCGTCGTTGAGGGCCCGGTGCACCTCCGCGAGGATCAGCTGGCTGTAGTGGGAAAGCCGGCTGCGGGCGATCAGCACCTTGTCCTCGGGCAGCAGGAACAGCGGCCACGCTTGGGCGATGCCCTCGGACATGACCTGCAACGGCGCGTGAATGCTGAACAGCCGTACCCAGGGAACGTCCTCTGCCTCCGCCTGCGCGGTGTAGCTGGCGCTCTGCAGGCCGTGCCCGAGTACCTCGTGCAGAGCGAACTGCCGGGCGCCCGTCTGGGTGAACTCGACGTTCGGGAGGTTGAGGCGTAGGCGGACGTCCTGTCCGGCGCCGTCCAGCCAGTACGCCCAGTAGGCGTCCACCTCGGCGGTCTCGATCGTCAGGCGGTAGGGCGCGGTGCTGCCGGTCGCCTCGCGGACGACAGGCTCCAACTCCTCGGTGGCCTGGCGGATCGCGTCCGGAGCCTCGCTGACGTCAAGGAGCCCCTCGGCCTCTCGCAACTCGGCGTTGGTGCGAGCGCCCCAGCCGATGCCGAGATCGGCGCACGCGGCCCGTGCCTGCTCAGCGCGTTCCTCCAGGTACTCGTCAGGCCACCCCGCCGTGTCGCACCCCTGCGTCGCCCGCACGTAGTCGTTGAGCGGACGGCGTTCCCCGATGAGCGCTCCGAGATAGGCCAGATCAGCGTCAAGCCGATCCGCCAGTACTCCAGTCGCGTCCGCGCGCAGCTCGGCGAACCGGCGGTAGACGCTCAGCCGGTCGGAGGCCGGCTCGGAGGCGTTACGCCCCGGGGCGCAGTCGAAATCGACGATCGGTGATCCACCGTGTCCGATCTCGTAGGCGTCCCAGGCCCGTATGAGGGTCTCGATCTCGTCGCGCAGGTTCATGGGGGGCACGTCCCGTCGGAGAGTGAAAGCTTGCCGATCATTCTCATCACGACATGGCCCACCAAGTAGACCCAAACAAGGTCATCCTCGACAAACCCGTCAACAACCCCTTGTCC
>NZ_SMKT01000011.1 GCF_004348735.1 Actinomadura sp. KC06 | reverse complement strand
ACCCCCGAGACCACCACCGTCCGGCCCGCCAGCAACCGGGTCCCGTCATAGGAGGTCATGAGGCGGTGACCCGTGCGTCCTGGAGCGCGGTCACCAGGTCGTCGTCGTGGTCGTCCGCGGTCCCGAAGCCGAACTCCCAGTGCTTCGCGCGCCGGGTGAACAGCTGCACGTCGGACTCCAGCATGAACGCCATCCCGGCGTGCACCTCGTGCGCGCAGTGCACGATGCGCTGGGCGGCGCGGCTGCCGTACGCCTTGGCGGCGGCGACCTCGCGGCGCGCCGGGCGGCCCTGGTCCAGCGCCCACGCGGCCTGGCGGGCCAGCAGCGCGGTGAGGTGGCCGTCGATGGCGATGTCGGAGCACAGGTACTGCACGGCCTGGAACCGACCGATGGCCTCGCCGAACTGCTCGCGCTCCCGCGCGTAGCGGACCGTGATCTCCAGCAGGGCCTCGCCCGCGCCGGCGATCTCGGCGGAGCGCAGCACGGCGGCCCGGTCCAGCGCGGGGGCGAGCAGGTCGTGTCCCCGTCCCGGCTCGCCGACCAGCGCGCCGGCGGGCGCCTCGACGCCGTCGAAGGTGACCGCGAACAGCGGTTGGCCCGCGATGTTGGGCAATCGTTCCACGGCGCAGTCGGACGGGTCTACCAGGAACAGCGTCACGCCTTCGGGCGCCTGCGCCGCGACCAGCAGCCAGGACGCGACGTGCGCGAACGGGACCAGCAGCTTGGTGCCGCTCAGGCGATGCCCCGTCCCGGTGGGGTCGGCGCGGACGGTGAGAGCGTCCGGGGCGTACTCGCCCGACTCCTCCGCCAGGGCCGGGACGACGATCGTCTCGCCCTCGGTCATGGCGGCGACGAGCTCGTCGCGTCCGCCCGCCGCGAGCAGGGCGTGCGCGGAGACCACCGCTGACGGGAGATGCGGGCCGGGCACCAGGGCGCGGCCCATCTCCGTGTAGAGGGCCACGAGGTCGGCGACGCCCGAGCCGCTGCCGGGATGGCTGAGGCCCAGCCAGCCGAGCCGCGCCATCTCGCGCCACAGGCCGGGGGAGTGGCCCTCCTCGCTCTCCTCCAGGTCCCGGACGGTCTGCGCCGGGCAGCGTGCGGCGAACAGCCGCCGGGCTACCGCGGCGAGCTCGACCTGGCGTTCCTCCGGGGCGACGTCCATGCGGGGATCCTCCTGTCGGGGAGACGGATCAGCGGGGGAGGCCGAGGCCGCGGGTGGCCAGCACCATCCGCTTGACCTGCGAGGTGCCGCCCGCGTGGTTGGCGTACGAGGCGCGGTACCAGGCCTCGGCGTCGCCGTCCATCGGCGCCCACCGGCTGCCGGTGCGCAGCTGGCTGAGCGGCCCGACGATCTGGTTGATCAGCTGCGCGAACCGCGGCTGGTTCTCCTTGTGGACGACGTGTCCCAGCGCCCCCGCGAAGGCAGGGGTGCGTCCGTTCAAGGCGTCGCCGAGGGACTCGTAGGCCAGCAGCCGCTCGGTCTCGGCCATCATCGCCAGCTCCGCGAGCTTGGACCGGACGATCGGGTCGTCGATCAGCGGCCGTCCGCGCCGGACGGTCGTCTCGCAGTACGCGACGACCGTGTCGAGCATGCGCTGGATCTCGCAGTGCCGGGCGGAGACGCCGCCCGCGGCGTAGAAGGCGCTCATGATGTAGGACCAGCCCTTGCCGACCTCGCCGATCAGCATGTCGCCGGGGATCCGGACGTCGTCGAGGTAGGTGTGGTTCTGCCGGCCGCCGCCGAGGTTGTCGAGGCGGGAGAACGACACGCCGGGCAGCGAGAGGTCCAGGCAGAAGATGCTGATGCCGCGGTGGCGCGGCGCGTCCGGGTCGGTGCGGGCGGCGAGGTACATCACGTCGGCGCGGTGGCCCCAGGTCGTGTACGTCTTCTGCCCGTTGACGATCCAGTCGTCGCCGTCGCGGACGGCGCGGGTGGTGAGCGAGGCGAGGTCGGAGCCCGAGCCCGGCTCGGTCAGCCCCTCGGCCCAGAAGGTGTCGAAGCGGGCGATCTCCGGCAGGAAGCGGTGCTTCTGCTCCTCGGTGCCGCCGATCAGCAGCGTCCCGGCGGCCAGCCCGTAGCCGATCATGTTGACGAACGGGGCGTCGCGGCGGGCGAACTCCTCCGCCATGATCAGCCGCTCGGCCAGCGGCCGCCCGAGCCCGCCGTACTCGCGCGGCCAGGTGAGCCCGATCCAGCCCTTCTTGCCGACCTTCTTCGTGAACTCGCGGGCGAACTCCCAGAGCTCCTCGTCCTCGGTGAACTCGTGGTTGAACTCCTTGTCGGCGGGGAGCTCCGCGTCGAGGAAGGCCCGGACCTCCCGCCGCCACCGCTCCTCCTCCGCGCTGAAGGCGAACTCCACTGCGGGCCTCCTCGGTCGGGCGGGCGCGTCGATGATCCGGATGGTAGCCCGCCGACCGTCGGATGTCTACCAGACGGTTGGTAGATGCAACTACCGGTCGTCTGGTTGTGTGGGCCCGGCGGCGCCGCGGCTCCAGTCGGCGTGCACCCGCCGGTCCGTGATCCGCCAGCGGCCGCCGTCGAGCCGGAGTTCGTCCAGGTAGCGGACGCCCATGACCAGCGCCTCCCGGCGGCCCTCGGCGTCGGCGAAGTGGTGCGCGATGCAGTACGTCTCCGTCCGGACGAGGTCGTCGCCGTCCACCTCGCGGAGCTGGTTGCCCATGAAGTGCATGGTGCGCGGATAGCTCCGGACCCCGTCGAGCAGGCGTGGCAGGTAGGACCGCAGCGGCCCGCCGAACGACGTGCCCTCGACGTGCGCGTCGGGATGGAAGCAGTCCCAGACCATGTCGAAGTCGCGCCGGTCGAGGCCGCGGGCGTACCGCAGGATCACCTGGCCGGCGCCGGACTCGGCGGCGAGCCGCCGGACGGTCGCCTCGATGCTCTCCATCGGGTTCCCTCCCCAACATGACATTCGCGTCTTGTCTCCAGCCGGAAGAGGGTAGGTCCGGGCCCGTCCCAAAACCAGTCTGGACATTGAAATCACCTTGATATACGGCGTTGGAGAGCTGTGCTGAAGGTAGTTGACATTCATGTCTTGTCAGCGGCCCTGGACCGATACATACTCGTCACTCAACGGCCGGAGCGACCAAGGAGGAGCGATGCTCGACCTTGCCATCACCGGAGCGACGGTGGTCGACGGCGGCGGCGGACGGCCGGTGCGCGCCGACGTGGGCGTCCGCGACGGGCGCGTCGCCGCGGTCGGAGAACTCGACGAGCCGGCGCGCGAGACCGTGGACGCCGACGGCCTCGTGGTCTGCCCCGGCTTCATCGACCCGCACACCCACTACGACGCCCAGCTGTGGTGGGACCCGTTCGCGACGCCGTCCAGCTGGCACGGCGTCACCAGCGTCATCGGCGGCAACTGCGGCTTCACGCTCGCCCCGCTGCACAAGGGCGACGGCGACTACCTGCGCCGGATGATGGCCCAGGTCGAGGGCATGCCGCTCGCCGCGCTGGAAGAGGGCGTCGACTGGACGTGGGAGAGCTTCGAGGAGTTCCTCACCGGCCTGGACGGCAACCTCGGCGTCAACGCGGGCTTCCTCGTCGGGCACTGTGCCCTGCGCCGCTACGTGATGGGCCCGGACGCGATCGGGCGGGAGGCGACCGGGCGCGAGGTCGCCGAGATGGAGGCGGTGCTGCGCCGGTCGCTGGAGGCGGGCGGGCTCGGGCTGTCCACGACGCGCTCGTCCACGCACAAGGACGGCGACGGGGAGCCGGTCGCCAGCCGCTGGGCCACGCCCGAGGAGCTGATCAGCCTCTGCCGGATCGTGGGCGAGTACCCCGGCACCACCCTGGAGGGGATGGTGCAGGGCTGCCTCGACCGGTTCAGCGACGAGGAGATCGAGCTGTTCGCGACGATGAGCGCGACCGCCGGCCGCCCGCTCAACTGGAACGTCCTCAGCGTCTCCGCCGACGACGCCACCAAGATCGCGCACCAGCTCCGGGCCGCCGCGCGGGCCCGCGAGCTGGGCGGACGGGTCGTCGCGCTGACCATGCCGATCCTCGTCCCGATGAACATGAGCTTCGGGACGTTCTGCGCGCTCTGGCTGATCCCCGGCTGGGACGAGGTGCTGCGCGGCAGCGTCGAGGAGCGCGTCGCCCGGCTCAGCGACCCGCGGGTACGCGAGGACATGCTGGCGAAGGCGCGGACCAGCTCGTTCGCCCGCCTCGCCGAGTTCGGCAACTACGTCATCGGCGACGCGTTCCACCCCGACCTCGCCGAGACGGTCGGACGCCGCGTCGACGAGATGGCCGCCGAGCGCGGCGAGGACCCGTTCACCACGCTCGCGGACATCGTCTGCAAGGACGGCCTGCGCACCGTCCTGTGGCCGCAGCCGACCAGCGACACCGACAACGACTGGGCGCTGCGGAGCCTGGTGTGGGAGCACCCCGACGTGATGCTCGGCGGCTCCGACGCGGGCGCGCACCTCGACCGGATGTGCGGATCGCCGTACTTCACCCGGTTCCTGGCCGACTCGCTGCGCGGCCGCAAGCTCGTCTCGCTGGAACGGGCCGTGCAGCTGCTGACCGACGTCCCCGCAAGGCTGTTCGGCCTGCGCGGACGCGGGCGCCTCGAACCCGGCAACCACGCCGACATCGTGGTGTTCGACCCCGAGACGGTCGACGCCGGACCGGCGACGCTCGTCCCCGACCTGCCCGGCGAGAGCCCGCGGCTGATCGCCGAGTCGATCGGCGTGCGGCACGTCTTCGTCAACGGCGCCGAGACGATCCGCGACGGCGCGCCGACCGGGGCGCTCCCCGGCACGGTACTGCGATCGGGCAAGGAGACCGCGACCGTCGCCACCGCCTGACTGGAGGATGCAATGACCACGATCCCGCGCATCATTTCCGTCGACGACCACGTCGTCGAGCCGCCCGACCTCTGGACCTCCCGGCTGCCGCGCCGCTTCCTCGGCCGTGGGCCGCGGATCGTCCGGCAGAGGGGCAGGCTGGCGATCCCCGGCGGCTGGCAGGAGGACCCGGACGGCGACTGGGCCGACGTCTGGCTCTACGACGACCTCGTCACCCCGCTGATGAAGCTGTCGGCGGCGGTCGGGTTCGACGACGTCGGGTTCGGCGCCGTGACGTTCGACGACATCCGGCCCGGCTGCTGGAAGCAGGCCGAGCGGCTCGCCGACATGGACGCCAACCACATGGAGGCGTCGCTCTGCTTCCCCAACACCCTGCCGCGGTTCTGCGGGCAGGCGTTCATGGAGCGCGACGACAAGGAGCTCGCGCTGCTGTGCGTCCGCGCCTACAACGACTGGATGATCGACGAGTGGTGCGCCGGCCCGGCGCGCGGGCGGCTGATACCGCTGACCATGGTGCCGCTGTGGGACGCGGACCTGGCCGCCGAGGAGGTCCGCCGCTGCGCCGCCAAGGGCAGCCACGCGGTGACGTTCTCGGAGAACCCGCACCCGCTGGGCCTGCCGTCCATCCACTCGGGCGCGTGGGACCCGTTCTTCGCGGCCTGCGAGGAGACCGGGACCGTGGTGTGCCTGCACATCGGGTCGTCGTCCAGCATGCCGGGGACGTCGCCGGACGCCCCGTTCATCATCAGCTCCACGCTGACGTTCCAGAACGCGATGGGCTCGATGCTCGACTTCGTCTTCTCCGGGACCCTCGCGCGCTTCCCCGGCCTGACCCTCGCCTACTCCGAAGGGCAGGTCGGCTGGATGCCGTACGTCATGGAACGCGCCGACAAGCTCTGGCACGAGCGCTCGGACAACTCGTTCGGCACCGACCTGCCCGAGCCTCCGACCAGCTACATCCGCGGCCGGGTGTACGGCTGCATCTTCGACGACGAGACCGGTCTCGCCAACCGCGACGTGATCGGCATGGACCAGATCTGCTTCGAGACCGACTACCCGCACGCGGACAGCACCTACCCCGACTCGGCCGGCGTCGCGGCCCGCATCTGCGACAAGGCGGGCCTGGACGACGCGGAGATCTACAAGCTGCTGCGCGGCAACGCGATCCGGGCCTTCGGCCTGGAGCGCTACGGCATCGCCGCCTGAACCCCGGCACCGCCGCCTGAACCGGCTTCCGCCTGGACCGGCTCCCTCACCCCCTGCCCCATCGCACAGAGGAGACCACGGGCATGTCGCACAGGAGAACGATCACGCCCGCCGCCGTCGCCGCGGCCGCCGTCCTGGCCGTCGCGGCGGCGGCCGGCTGCGGCGACTCAGGCTCCGGTTCCGGCTCGGACGAGCCGATCCGGATCGCCTGGATGGGCGCGGAGTCCGGGGAGTACGCCACCAAGGACCGGCACTACGCCATCGACCTGGCGGTCGAGCACATCAACGCCAAGGGCGGCATCGACGGCCGGAAGGTCGAGTACAAGGCCTACGACGGGGGCCTCACCCCGCAGCAGGGCGTCACCGCGGTGAAGAAGGCGCTCACCGAGAAGCCCGCCGCGATCATCGGGCTCGCCACCACCGCGCAGGTGAAGGCCGCCGCGCCGCTGCTCAAGTCGGCGGGGATCCCGACGATGCACTTCGCGCAGTCGCACACGCTCGGCAAGACGACGCTGAAGGTCGACAACATCTTCCGGTACGGGCCGACCGAGGCGATGCAGACGCACGCGCTCACCGACTACATCGTCAAGAACACCAAGCCGAAGAAGGTCGGGGTGCTGGCCAGCACCGACCCCGGCTCGGACGAGGCCGCCCGGCTGCTGCGCGCGGGCCTCACCGCGGGCGGCGTCACGAACATCGTGGAGCGGCGCGTCCCGCAGACGGCGACCGACCTCACCGAGGCCGTCCTCGCCTTCCGCGGCGTGGACGCCACCGTGTCCTGGAGCTTCCCCACGATCAACTCGCTGTACCTGCGGCAGCGCGGGCAGAACGGGCTCACCGCGCCGCACTTCGGCGACAACAGCGGCGGCTCCATCCTCGGCGGCAACCTCAACCCGCCCGCCGAGCTCAGGGGCTACCACTACGTGATCGCCTGCGACCCCGACCTGTCCGGCACCCCGGAGGCCAAGGCGTACGTCGCGGCGTACAAGGCGAAGTACGGCCCCGGGCCGACCAACCCGCAGCTCGCCCAGGGGTACGACGGCTTCCGGGTCTTCGCCGCCGCCGTGGAGAAGGCCGGCTCGACCGAGCCGGAGGCCCTCACGAAGGCGCTGGAGTCCGTCCAGTACCAGGGCGTCTGCGGCGCCTACAAGGCGGACGAGGAGAACGACCTCTACCACTCCGACGTGATCATCGACGCGTCCGGCGGGCTGACCGGCCGCAAGCTGCTGCAGAAGTACGACAACCTGACGAGCCGGGCGGGCTGACCGATGGGCCACTTCGTCGGCCTGCTGGCGTCCGGCATCGCGCAGGGGGCGATCGCCGCGCTCATCGCGCTCGGCATCGTGCTGCTGCACCAGACGACCGGGGTGGTGAACTTCGCTCAGGGCGACCTGCTCACCCTCGGCGCCTACTTCGGCGTCTGGCTGGTCGTCGCCCACGGCGTCGCCACGGTCCTGGCGTACGTCATCGTCGTCGCGCTGGTCTTCGCCGTCGGCGTGGCGATGGAGCGCATCGGGTACGCGCCGCTGCGCAGGCAGCCGATCCTCGCGGTCGTCATCTCCACGTTCGCGCTGGCGCTCGGCCTCCGCTCGCTGATCATCCTGTGGCAGGGCAACGACCAGAAGACGCTGCCGTCGCCGTTCGGCGGGTCGGTGTGGCACGTCGCGGGCGCGGCCGTGCCGTACCAGAGCGTCCTGATCGTCGGGGTGACCGGCGTGGTGCTCGCCGGGCTGATGCTGATGCTGCACCGGTCGTCGATCGGACGGCAGGTCCGGGCGCTCGCCGCGGACCGGGAGACCGCGCTGCTGCAGGGCATCCGGGTGACCCGGCTGTCGGTGCTGATGTTCGGGCTGTCGGCGGCGCTCGCCGGGCTCGGCGGCGTGCTCGTCGCGCCGACGCTGACGGTGTCGCCGCAGCTCGGGTTCACGCTGCTGCTGTCGTCGTTCGCCGCGACGGTGCTCGGCGGCTTCGACCGGATGGGCGCGACCGTCCTCGCGGCGTTCGGGATCGCGATCGTCCAGCAGATGGCCGCCGGATACGTCTCCGCCGACTACGTCGAGGCCTACCCGTACCTGATCCTGCTCATCGCGCTGGTGCTGCGGCCCAGCGGCCTGTTCGGGGAGGTCGTCCGTGTCCGCTATTGACGGCGTCGCCCGCCGCACCGGGAAGGCCGGTCCGCCGGCGATCAAGCCGGTGATTTTCGATCGGCGGCAGCGGGAGCTGCTCGCCGCCGTCGCGATCCTCGGCGCGCTGCTGCCGCTGGGCGTCCAGGGCCTGTACGGCACCGGCATCATGATCACGTCGGCGATCTACGGGCTGCTGGCGCTCGGCTTCTACTTCCAGCTCACCCTCGCCGGGCAGTTCAGCCTCGCCACCGTCGGGTTCTATGCCATCGGCGCCTACACCTCGGTGTGGGCCTCGCAGCACGGCGGGTTCCTCGTCGGGTTCGTGACGGCGGTGCTGGTCACCGGGCTGATCGGGACGCTGCTGAAGCTCGCCCTGTCGCGCAGCCCGCTGATCCAGTTCGCCATCGCCACGCTCGCCTTCGGCGAGCTGACCATGATCGTCATGCGGAACTGGACGGGCTTCACCGGCGGCGGCACCGGCCGCTTCGGCATCGAGACGAGCATCTTCGGGCTGATGCTCGACACGCCGCGGGAGTACTTCTACCTGGCGTTCGGCGTGCTCGTCGTCGGCCTCGGCCTCGCCGTGCTGGTGGAGCGGTCCCCGGTCCAGCGGGACCTGATCTTCGCCCGCGGCATGGGGGACGTCGCCCGCACGACCGGCCTGTCGACCCTGCGCCTGCAAGCGGCGGCCTTCGGCATCGGCGCCGCGTACATGGGCGGGGCCGGGTCGCTGCTGGCGCACACCTCGGCCTTCATCGACCCGACCTCGTTCCACGTCGAGATCTCGCTGGACGTGCTGCTCATGCTGCTACTCGGCGGCAGCGGCTCGCTGTGGGGGCCGCCCGTCGGCGCCGTCATCCTCACCCTCATCCCCGAGTGGCTGCGCGACCTCGCGGACTACAAGGAACTCGTCTACGCGCTGATCATCCTGCTGGTGATCGTGATGCTGCCCGGCGGGCTGGCCTCGCTGCCCAACACCCTCCGGGCCCGGCTGAAGGAACGGCGCAAATGAGCACCGAGACGATGGGCACCGAGAAGACAGGCACTCCGCTGCTGGAGTGCGATGAGATCACCGTCCGGTTCGGCGGTGTCACGGCGGTCGACGGGGTGTCGCTGGACGTGCGTCCCGGCGAGGTCGTCGGCCTGGTCGGGCCGAACGGGTCCGGCAAGTCGACGCTGCTGAACGTGGTGTCCGGGCTGGTGGACGCGTCCGGCGCGGTCCGCGTGGACGGCGCGGACGTCCCGATCGGCAAGCCCGGCAGGATCACCCGGCACGGCGTGTTCCGCACCTACCAGACGCCGCAGGTCGATCCCGGCCTCACCTGCCTGGAGAACGTCATGGTCGCGTCCAGGGACCGCGGGCGGCGGACCACCGCGAGCGCCTGGCTGCTCCGCCGCTCGATGTGGGCCCGCGACCGGGCGCGTTGGACGGAGGGCGCCGAGGCGCTCCGCCGCGTCGGCCTGCTCGACCGGGCCCACCAGCCCGCCGCCGGGCTGGCCTACGGGGAGCGCCGCCATCTGGAGATCGCGCGGGCGCTGGTCGCGAAGCCGCGCCTCCTGCTGATGGACGAGCCCGCCGCCGGGCTCAGCTCCGTCGAGACCGAGCGCCTGGTCGAGCTGCTGGAGCAGGTCGCCGAGCTGGGCGCCAGCCTGCTGCTCGTCGAGCACAAGATCGCCTTCCTGGAGCGGCTCTGCCGCCGGATCGTGGTGCTGCAGACGGGCCGCCGCATCGCCGCGGGCACGCCCGCGGAGGTCTGGGCCCATCCCGAAGTGATCAGCGCGTACCTCGGGGAGGCGAAATGAATCGGTCACTCCTTGAGGTCCGCGGGCTGGTGGTGTCCTACGGGCAGGTGGACGCCGTGCGCGGCATCGACCTGGACGTCGGCGAGGGCGAGTCCGTCGCGCTGCTCGGCGCCAACGGCGCGGGCAAGAGCTCCACGCTGCGGGCGCTGTCCGGGCTGGCCCGGGGCCGCGGCGAGATCCGGTTCGCGGGCTCCGACCTGCGGAAGACGTCGCCCGACGCGATCGCCAGGGCGGGGCTCGTGCACGTCCCGGAGGGCCGGATGCCGTTCCGCAGCCTGTCCACGGAGGAGAACCTCCTGGTCGGCGCCGTCGCCCGCAGCGGGCGCGCCCCGGAGTTCACGCTCTCCGACGTCTACGACCTGTTCCCGCCGCTGACGAAACTGCGGCGGCGCAGCGCGTGGACGCTGTCGGGCGGCGAGCAGCAGATGATGGCGATCGGCCGGGGCCTGCTCGCCGCGCCCCGCCTGCTCCTCCTGGACGAGCCGTCCCTCGGCCTCGCGCCCGCCGTCGTCGACACCGTGTACACGGCGCTGCGCGAGGTCCGCAGCAGGATCTCGGTCCTGGTCGTCGAGCAGAACGCCGGCCTGGCGCTCGACCTGTGCGAGCGCGCCTACGTGCTAGCCGCCGGGGAGATCGCCATGAGCGGCGCGGCGTCCGACCTCGCCGACCGCGAGAGCCTCCTGGCCTCCTACCTAGCCCGCGAAAGCAACCCCGAGAGGCAGGCTGGATGACCACCCTCTTCGACATCATCGCCGGCCACGCCGAGACCGACCCCGGCCGCCTGGCCGTGCTGTCCGAGCAGGACGGCGTCCGCACCTACGGCGAGCTGATCGAGAACGCGACCGCGCTGGGCGCCGCGCTGCACGTCAAGCTGGGGATCCAGCCCGGCGCGCGGATCTGCGTGTGGGCGCGGAACCGTCCCGAATGGGTGGAGGCGTACCTGGCCGCCGCCGCCGCGGGGCTCGCCACGGTGGCCGCCAACCCGGAGTGGACGGACGCCGAGGCGAAGTACGTCTGCGCCCATTCCGACTCGGTCGCCGTGGTCTGCGACGCCGACCTCGCCGCCCGCGCCACCGCGCTGGCCGCCGAGATCCCCGGCCTCACGCACGTGATCGCCCTTGACGGTGACGCCGATGACGGGGAGACCGAACCGCCGCCGTCCGCGATCTCCTACGCCGAGTTGATCGCGATGGCGCCCGCGGACGCCCGCGACCGGCTGCCGAAGAGCGGCCCTGCGTCGGCGGCGCTGCTGATGTACACGTCCGGGACGACGACCGGACGGCCGAAGGCCGTGGTGTCGGAGTCCAAGGCCGCCACCGGGATCGACTACAACGAGATGTTCGGCCTGACGGCGTCCGACCGGGCGCTGATCGTGACGCCGTTCTTCCACGGCAACGGGTTCGGCGGGCTCATGTCCGCGCTGGCCTACGGCGCCGCCGCCGTCTTCCCCAGGAGGTTCTCGGCGGGACGTTTCTGGCGGCTGGTCGACCTCTACCGGCCCACCTACCTGTTCACGCTCGCGCCGATCGTCAACATCCTCATGGGCCGCCCGCCGGCGCTGCACGAGCGCACGCACGCCTTCCGCGTGCTGATCGTGCTCGGCTGCGCGGGCGGCGCCCCGGCGATCGAGGAGCGCTTCGGCGCCCCGGTCATCGACTGGTACGGGATGACCGAGGCGGGCATGGGCACCTACACGCGGCTGGACGAGCCGCGCCGCCCCGGCTCGGCGGGCCGCCCGTTCCCCGGCTCCGGGATGGCGATCGTCCGCCCGGACGGGACGGAGGCCGCCGCGGGCGAGACCGGCGAGGTCGTCTTCGACCGGGAGCGGATCGGCTTCGCCGGCTACCTCAAGGACGCGGAGGCGACCGCGTCCGCGCTGGACGACCGCTGGTTCCACACCGGCGACCTCGGCTACTTCGACGCGGACGGGTTCTTCTTCTTCGTCGACCGCAAGAAGGACATCGTCCGGCGCGGCGGCGAGAACATCTCGTCCATGGAGGTGGAGTCGGTGCTGCGGGAGCATCCCGGGGTGGCGGAGGCGGCGGTGCTGGCGATGCCGGACCCGGTGCTGGGGGAGCGGGTGATGGCGTTCGCGGTCGCCGCCGACCCGGCCCGCCCGCCCGCCGCGGACGAGGTCCGGACCCACGCGGGCGAGCGGCTGGCGCACTTCAAGATCCCAGAAGAGATCGTGTTCATCGAGCGGATGCCCCGCACCGCCACCGGCAAGATCGAGAAGTTCCGGCTGCGGGAGCGGCTCACCTCGGAGGAGCGACGATGAGCCCGCTCACCTTCGGGCTGCAACTGCCCGTCCAGGCCCAGTCGAAGCTCTTCGCCCAGCCCTGGGAACACGAGGCGGGACCGGCCGAGATCGCGGCGGTCGCGCAGGCGTGCGACGCGCACGGCTTCGACTACGTCGCCGTCTGCGACCACGTGGCGATCCCGCGCGAGCACGCGCCCCGGATGACCACGACCTGGTACGACACGGTCGCCACGCTCGGCTGGCTGGCCGGGATCACCCAGCGGGTCCGGCTGCTGTCGCACGTCTACGTGGTCGCGTACCGGCATCCGCTGCTGACCGCCAAGGCGTTCGCCACGCTCGACGCGCTCTCCGGGGGCCGCGTCGTGCTCGGGGTCGGCGCCGGGCACCTCGAGGGCGAGTTCCACCTGCTCGGCGTCCCGTTCCGCGACCGCGGCCGCCGGACGGACGAGGCGATCCGCGCCATCAGAGGCAAGTTCGCGGACGAGTGGGGCGGCGGCGACGGCGGGCAGAGCCCCCGTCCCGTCCAGCCGGGCGGCCCGCCGATCTGGATCGGCGGCTCCTCGGCGCGGGCCGTCGACCGGGCGGCGCGGCTCGGCGACGGATGGCTGCCGCAGGGCCCGCCGCCCGAGGGCACCGCCGCGGCCGTCGTCCGGCTCCGCGTCATGCTGGACGCGGCCGGACGGGCGGACGCCCCGTTCGTCGTCGGCGGCGGCGCGAGCGTCTACGTCGGCGTCCCGGCCGAGGCCGTCCCCGAGCGGACGGTGACGGGCGAGCCGGAGAAGATCGCCGAGGCGCTGCGGGCGGAGGCCGATCTGGGCGTCACCCACCTGCAGATGTCCTTCCCCGTCCGCGACCACGAGGAACTCGTCGACCAGATCGCCGCGTTCGCGCACGAGGTCATGCCGCTCACCGGCGGCCTCGGGAGAGGGAGTGCCTGATGGACGACTACCCCGTCAAGGTCGGCGCGATGCTGTTCACGATGGTGGACCCGCATCGCGGGCACGAGGTCGCCTACAACCGGTGGTACGAGCGCGACCACTACTACGCGGGCGTCATGGACGGCCCGCACGCCATCGCCGGCAGCCGCTGGGTCGCGCCCCGCGCGCTCAAGGACCTGCGGTTCCCGGCGGACAGCCCGTTCGCCGAGCCCCTCGACGCGGGCTCCTACGTGTCGATCTACTGGTACCTGAAAGGCAAGGTGGACGCCCACACCGCATGGGCGGGCGAGCGCGTCTGGTGGCTGTACAACAACGACCGCGGCTTCGCCGAGCGCAGCCACGCGCACACCGGCATCTACACCTTCGAGTCGGCCCGGTACGCCGACCCTGACGACGGAGTGCCGATCGAGTTGGCGCTCGACCACGGCTACAAGGGCCTCGCGGTCGTCGTCACCGAACCCGGAGATGGCGGCTCCGCCGAAGGCCCCGAGGCCGCGCTGCTGGCGACCGAAGGCATCGACACGATCGCCTCCTGGACGCCCAAGGGCGGCCCTGCCGATGGCGGGTCGCCGATGGCGCTGGGCACGGCGGGCGGCAGCGCGGACCGCGTCGTCCAGCTCGTGTTCATGGAGGCCGATCCGCGCGAGCGCTGGGACGCCGTCCGCGACTACGCCAAGGCCGTGGAGGACGCCGGCGCGGGCCGGGTGACGTTCGCGGCCCCGTTCCTGCCGACCGTCGTCGGCACCGACACCTACGTCGACGAGCTGTGGTGAGGCTCCCTGTGGTGAAGGTCGAGGAGCGCGCGGCCCGCCTCTGGATCGGCGGCGAGCCCGTGGACGGCGAGAACGGCACGTATCCGATCGTCAACCCGGCGACGGAGGAGGTCGTGGGCCTGGCGCCGAGCGCGTCCGCCGCCGACGCCGCGCGGGCGGCCGAGGCCGCGGCGGCCGCGTTCCCCGCCTGGTCGCAGACCCCGCCCGCCGAGCGCGCCCGGCTGCTCGACCGCGCCGCCGACCTGCTGGAGGCCCGCTACGACGAGCTGTTCGCGCTCGTCCAGGCCGAGACCGGCGCGACCACCGCCATGACGCGGACCGCGCAGGTCCCGGCGGCGGTCGCCCGGCTGCGCCGCTACGCCCGCAGCGCGGTGCGGGACATCCCGTTGCCACCGGCACCGGACCCGGTGGGACGCGGCGGGCTGGTCAACGCGATGGCCGTCCGGCAGCCGGTCGGGGTCGTCGCGTGCATCACCTCCTACAACGTGCCGCTCACCAATGTCGTCGGCAAGATCGGCCCGGCGCTCGCCGTCGGCGCGACGGTCGTCGTCAAGCCCGCCCCGCAGGACCCGCTCGGCGTGATCATGCTCGTCGGCGCCCTGCACGAGGCGGGGATCCCGCCCGGCGTGGTCAACCTCGTGGTGGCGCCGGGGCCGGAGCCGTCCGAGGCGCTGGTCGGGTCGCCGCACGTCGACATGGTGAGCTTCACCGGCAGCACCGCGGTCGGCACCGCGATCGCCGAGGCGGCGGGACGCGACTGCAAGCGCCTGCTGCTCGAACTCGGCGGCAAGGGCGCCAGCCTCGTCTTCGACGACGCCGACCCGGAGGCCGCCGCGCTCGGCACCGCGAGCACCTACACCTTCCATTCCGGGCAGATCTGCACCGCGCCCACCCGCCTGATCGCCCAGCGCGGCGTGTACGAGGAGATGGTCGACCGGCTGGCGGCCATCGCCGGCGCGCTCGTCGTCGGCGACCCGGCCGCCCCCGACACGGTCGTCGGGCCGGTGATCAGCGGCGCGCACCGGGAGCGGATCGAGTCCTATGTCCGCTCCGGCGCGGCGGAGGGCGGCACCGTGGTGGCGGGCGGCGAGCGTCCGGCGCTCGACCGGGGCTTCTACGTCGCGCCGACGCTCATCGCCGGATGCACGCCGGAGATGCGCGCCGTCCGCGAGGAGATCTTCGGCCCGGTCGTGGTCGCGCTGCCGTTCGACGACGAGGAGGAGGGCGTCGCGCTGGCGGGCGCGACCGACTTCGGCCTCTACGACTACGTCTGGTCGCGGGACACCGTCCGGGCGATGCGCGTCGCCCGCCGGCTCCGCGCCGGGAACGTCGGGATCAACACGGTGGCGCGCAACCCCGAGACCCCGTTCGGGGGCTTCAAGCGGAGCGGCGTCGGACGCGACGGCGGCGACTTCGCCCTGGACGCCTACACCGAGTTGCAGAGCCTGGTATGGCCGGGCTGACGGGAGGGCCGTGATGCGCGGCATCGTATGGACGGGCGACCTGGAGATCCGCGACGACGTCGAGGTGCGGGGGCCGGGGCCGCGGGAGGTGGCCGTCCGGGTCCACCGGGCGGGCCTGTGCCACAGCGACGTGTCGGTCGTGAACGGGACGATCCCGTTCCCCACCCCGGTCGTCATGGGCCACGAGGGCGCCGGTGTCGTGGAGGAGGTCGGATCGGCCGTCTCCCACGTCGCGCCGGGCGACCGCGTCGTGCTGACGACGCTCGGGAACTGCGGCCGGTGCGCGGCCTGCGACCGCGGCGAGCCGACGCTGTGCCGCGACTCGCTCGGCGTCCGCGACGACCGGTTCACCCTCGGCGGCGCGCCGGCGTACCAGTTCGCGAACGCCGGGGTGTTCGCCGAGCGCACCGTCGTCCACGAGTCGCAGGCCGTCGTGATCGACGAGGGCGTGCCGCTGGACGCGGCGTGCCTGATCGGCTGCGCCGTGCTGACGGGCGCGGGCGCCGTGCTCAACCGCGCGCGGGTACGGCCCGGCGAAACGGTGCTGGTCATCGGGGCTGGCGGCATCGGGCAATCGGTCGTCCAGGCGGCCCGGCTGGCGGCGGCGGGACGGATCGTCGTCGTGGACGCCAACCCCGCCAAGGAGGAGGTCGCCCGCCGGTTCGGCGCGACCGACTTCGTCGACGCGTCCAGGACCGGCGACGTCCCGGCGGCGGTGCGCGGTCTCGGCCTCACCGGCGGCGTCGACCACGCCTTCGAATGCGTCGGCCAGCCCGCCCTGATCAGGCAGGCGGTGGATCTGCTGGCCTGGGGCGGCACCTGCGTGCTGCTCGGCGTGCCGCCGCGCGACGCCGAGGCCGCGTTCCAGGTCGCCTCCCTGTACCAGAACAAGACGATCATGGGCTGCCGGTACGGGACGGCGCGCCCCCAGCACGACATCCCGCTGCTGGCCGGCCTGTACCTGGCCGGGCGGTTCGAGCTGGACGCGATGGTGAGCCGCGTCTACGACCTCGCCGACATCGGCTCGGCGATCGAGGACCTGGCCGGCGGACGGCTCAACCGCGGGGTCCTGGCACTCGCCTGAGCGGCTAAAGTGACATGACTGTAAACACCACGCGAGCCTTGGGCGATGGGCACTACCGGCTTCACCTTGGATGTCCGGAAACACCCATGTCATCAGGCGCCACGAGTCGAGGGGGTCGAGCCCGTTGGCCGAACCGGTTCCGGCCGGCCAGGAGAGCGGACTCCGGTCGAGGCTGACCGAGGCCGGCCTGGTGGCGTTCGCCCGCTACGGGTACGAGAAGACCACGGTCGACGACGTCATCCGGCTGGCCGGCACCTCACGGGCCACGTTCTACCGGTACTTCGAGAACAAGCGGGCGCTGTTCCACGAGCTGAGCGGCGACTGCTTCCGCGCGCTGCGGGCGCTGGCCGACCGGCTCGGCGCGCTGCGTCCCGAGGAGGACGCGCGGGCCCGGCTGAAGCTTTTCCTGTCCGACTACGACGCGGTGCACGTCCGGTTCAGCGGCGTGATCCGGGCCTGGACCGACAACGTCGCGCCGCTCGACCCGGAGCTGGCCGAGGAGGCCGGCACCGCGTTCGTGAAGCTCGTCAACGCCTTCTCCGGGCCGATCGACGCGGCCCGGATGACGTCCGACGTGCCGACCGAGCTGCGCGCGGCGCTGCTGTACGTCGTCGTGGAGCGCATCCACTTCTACGCGCACTCGCAGTTCTCCGAGGTGAACATCGACCGGCTGCACGACACGCTCTCGGTGATGATCCAGCGCGCGTTCTTCGGCCAGGCCGTCGCGGGCGGCTCCCGGCTGCGCATCGGCGGCCGGTGACCGTCCGCCCGGGGGGTCAGGCGGCGGCCGGGGCGGGCGCGCCGAACAGCGACAGGTGGATGAACTCGGTGAGCACGGTGACGATCTCGCGGTAGCTCGCCACCAGCGACCCGTAGTAGTAGGTGAAGTTCGTCCGCTCCACGGTCGCGTAGATCACCAGCGCGGCGAGGTTGGGGTCGATGCCGATCGCGTCGCTCTCCCTGATCCGGGACGCGATGATCCGGCGGTAGCCGCCCAGCATCTCGACGCCGTTGCGGGCGATCTCCTCCGACGCGGCCTGCGCTTCGACCAGCGCGCGGAACATCGGCATGTGCCGCTGGAGCTGGTCGCAGATCCGCCGCACCCACGCTTCGAGGGCCTGGCGGCCCTCCGGGCCCGCCTTCAGCGGCTCCAGCGACTCCAGCGCCTCGGCCAGCCCGATCCGCATCGGCTCCAGCGACTCCCAGAGCACGTCGGTCTTGTCGGTGAAGTACAGGTAGAAGGTGCCGTAGGACGTGCCCGCGCGCTCGGCGATCCGGGCGATGCGGGCGTCGTGGTAGCCGTGCGCGGTGAACTCCTCCACGGCGGCGTCGAGCAGCAGCGCGGCCGTGCGGCGGCCGCGCGGCCGGGACGGTCGCTCCTCGGCCGGCGTCCGGTCCTCGGCCGGTCTCCGGTGCGCGGGCGTGTCGTCGTTCACATTCAGAACCCTAGATGAAGGCGGGGGCGGAACGGTGGTCGCAGCGGGCCCTGCCGCAAGGGGGACGGGCAGGGGCCCGCTGCGTCCGGGCCGGACGGCGACGGGTCAGGCGGCGACGGGTCAGGCGGCGACGCCCAGCAGGCCCATCATGTTGCCGCCCATGATCTTGCGGATGTCGTCGTCCGGGATGCCCTGCAGCTCGTCCACATACGACAGCGGATCGGCGAGCCCTTCGACGTGCGGGTAGTCGGAGCCGAAGATGATGTGGTCGGCGCCGAGCAGCTTGATCAGGTCGCGCGGGTCCTCCTCGTGGAAGGGGTGCATCCAGAAGTTCCGCTTGAACGTCTCCGACGGCGGCTCCGGGAACACCTGCGGCATCGTGCCGTAGGTCTCGTCGAGGTGCGACAGCAGGTGGGGCACCCAGCCGGCGCCGTTCTCGATCAGCGCGATCCGCACCCCGGGGTGCCGCCACAGCGCGCCGTGGAAGATCATCGAGGTGACCGCGTCCTGGATCTCGCGGTGGGCGTTGCGCATCGCCGCGGTGAACGGCCTGGGCTGCGCGAACGCCTGCATCTCGAGCTGCGTGCCCTCCCACTCGTTCCAGTAGCGGTTGTAGCCGCTGTCGGACGCGTGGAACACGACGAGGACGCCGGACTCCTCGACCAGCTTCCAGTACGGGTCGTACTCGGGCAGCGCGAACGAGCGCGGCCCCTGGTAGCCCCACGCGGGCGCGGGACGCATCAGGATGACCTTCGCGCCCTTGTCGAGGACCCATTCGAGCTCGGCGATGGCCTTGTCGACCAGGCCCGGCGTGATGATGGGCGTGGAGAAGATGCGGCCCTCGTGGGCGAACGGCCAGTCCTCCGACATCCACCGGTTGAGGGCGTGGATGACGGCCGAGCACAGGTCGGGGTCGTCGCGCATCCGCTCCTCGACGAGGCTGGCGAGGGTCGGCATCATCAGCGAGTAGCGCAGGCCGAGCTCGTCCATCAGCTCCAGGCGCGGCCCGGCCTCGCGGAAGGCGGGCGGGCAGTCGATGCCGCGGCCGATGATCTGCCGGAGGGTCTTGCCCTCGGGGTTGCCGTGCTTGAAGTACTCCTCCTGCGCGCCGGGCTTGCCGACGCGGTCGAACGTCGGGTTCGGGATGTAGTCGCTGATATGCCCGCGTACGACGATCTTGGTGCGGCCGTGCACATCGACGTAGTCGATGGCCCCCTTGTACTCGTCGGGCAGGTACCTCGTCAGCGCTTCGCGTTTCTCGTACAGGTGGTTGTCGGCGTCGAACACCGGGAAGCCGAGTTGGCGAGATGGCATGAAGGACCTCCTCTTCCGTACCCGTAAATCTATCAGACGACTGGTAGGTAAGTCAGGTCCTGTCGGACGTCTCGAGCAGGGCGGGAGGCCACCAGCGCTCCGGCCTTCCGCCCGAGCGCACCAGCCGCCCGCGCTGTTCCAGCAGCACCATGTGCGCGAGGGTCTCGCCCGTCGCGGCGCGCTTGGAGTGCGTGTCGAAGGACGACCAGGGCCGCGACCAGGTGAGCCCGCTGCTGATCTCCCAGCAGCCCGCGCCCGGACGCTCGCCCAGCGCCTTCTCGATCTCGTCCAGGCGCTCCTCGTGATGGGCCAGCAGGTGCGCGACCCGTCCGGACAGCCCGGCGAACCGGTACTCGTGGGCGGGGAGCACGGCGTGGACGTCCAGCGCGTCCACCTTGCGCAGCGAGTCGAAGAAGTCCTGGAGCGGGTTGGCGCGCTGCTGCGGATGCATCGAGATGTTCGGCGTGATCCTGGGTAGCACGTGGTCGCCGGAGAACAGCACCCGGCGGCCCTCGTCGGCGAAGCACAGGTGGCCGGGGGAGTGGCCGGGCGTCCAGACCGCGCGCAGGTCCCAGCCCGGCAGGCCGAGCCGCTGGCCGTCCTCGATGAGCCGGTCGGGCTTGGCGACCGACACGAACCGGCGCATCGCCATCGACGCGCTCGCCAGCTCGCGGGCCTGCTCGTCCGGCGTGCCGATGCGCTCCAGCAGGACGCGGTTGTCCTCGATCAGGCTGTCGACGTCGTCGTACCGCACCGCCAGCAGCGCCGCGTCCGCCGGATGCAGCCCCACCCACGCGCCCGACTCCTCCCGGATGCGGTGCGCCAGGCCGTAGTGGTCGGGATGGATGTGGGTGACCAGGACGGCGCGGACGTCGCCGATGCCGAACCCGGCGGCGCCGAGCCCCCCGGTGAGGGCCCGCCACGCCTCCTCGGTGTCCCAGCCCGCATCGATGATCGCGACGCCGTCGTCCAGCTCCAGCGCGTACACCAGCACGTAGCGCAGCGCCTCCAGCGGCAGCGGGACGGGGATCGACCACAGCCCGCCGCCGAGATCCTGCACGGGAGGCAGCAGCTTGCGGCTCCACGCCTCCCACTGGGCCCGGTCCAGCGGACCCGGCACGTCCTCGCTCACTTGTGGAACCCCCAACTCGACGGCGTGGCACCCCAGCCCCAGTATGAACCAGCCGTCTGGTAGGTAACCGAACCGGGGCCGGGTGCGCGCCGGCGGCTAGCGGCCCTGGAACTTGGGCTTGCGCTTCTCGACGAAGGCGGCGGCCGCCTCCTTGTGGTCCTCGCTGACGAAGGTGGCGCCCTCCAGCAGCAGGCCGCTCTCCAGGTTGAGCGCCATCCGATCCCGGACGATCTTGTTCAGCGTCGCCTTGGTGCCCTGGACGGCCAGCGGTGCCCCGTCCGCGAGCTTGCGCGCGACGCGCTCGGACTCCTCGGCCAGCTCCGCCGCGGGCACGGCGCGCAGCACCATCCCGTACCGGGCGGCGTCCGCGCCGCTGAGGGGCTCGCCCGTCATCAGGTGGTAGCGGGCGGCGCCGAGCGGCATCAGCAGCGGCCAGATCACCGCGCCGCCGTCCCCGGCGACGAGCCCGACCGCGACATGGCTGTCGGCGATCTTGGCGTCCTCGGCCGCGACGACGACGTCGCAGAACAGCGCGATCGTCGCGCCGAGGCCCATCGCGTAGCCGTGCACGGCCGCGACGATCGGCTGCGGCACGGCGAGGAGGGTGTCCAGGATCTCGGTGGCCTTCATCGTGTTCAGGACGCGGCTCGCCGGCGGCTCTTGCTCCGCGGCGCTCGTCTGCTCGTTGAAGCTCTTGACGTCGCCGCCCGCGCAGAACGCGCGGCCCTCGCCGCGCAGCAGCACCGCGCCGACGGACGTGTCCTCCGCGACCAGCCGCAGCACCTCCGACAGCTCCCGCTCCAGCCCGCCGCCCATCGCGTTCAGCCGGTCCGGGTTGTTGAGCGAGACCGTCAGCAGCCGGTCGTCCTGCGTCACCAGGACCTTGCTGAACCTGCCGTAATCGGGCACGTGCCCTCCCTCTCAGCGCTTCATCTCGTCGATCTTGGCGGCGCGCGCCGCGGCGCGGCCCGGAGCGGCCACGGCCGCCTCCTGCGCCCGCGCCTCCTCCTCCAGCTGCTCGGCCAGGTGCGCCCGCGCGGCCGCGGACAGCAGCCGCTTGGTGAGCGGCACCGCCAGGCCCGGCTTGCCGGCCAGCCGCGCGGCGAGGTCCAGCGTCCGCGGCACCAGCGCCACGGGCTCGACGACCTCGCTGACCAGGCCCCACTCCAGCGCCTCCGCCGCGGTGAGGCGGCGTCCCGTGGTGAGGAACTCGAAGGCGCGGGAGTAGCCGAGCAGCCGGGTCAGGTAGTAGGTGCCGCCGCCGTCCGGCACGAGGCCGATGTCGGCGAACGCCGGGACGAACCGCGCCGCGTGCGAGGCGATCCGCAGATCGGCCGCGCAGGCCAGCGACAGCCCGAACCCGGCCGCCGGGCCGTTCACCGCCGCGATCACCGGCTTGTCCAGCGCGGCGAGCGCGAGCATGTCCGCGTTGAACGTGGCGCGCAGGCCGCCGCCCGCCGTGCCCGCGTCCGGGCGCCGCTCCGCCTTCAGGTCGGCGCCCGCGCAGAAGCCCCGGCCCGCGCCGGTCACGACGACCGCGCGGACGGCCGGGTCGGCGGCCTCCCGCCAGGCCACCGCCATGCCCTCGATCACCGTCCCGTCGACGGCGTTCAGCACGTCGGGCCGGTTCAGCGTCACCAGCAGCACGCTGCCGTAGCGTTCGGTCAGCACGGCGGTCATCGGATGCGCCCTCCTTCGGTTCCGCGGGCTTCCGAGCCTGGCCGTGATCGGTTCAACCGTCACAATGTCGCCTCCACTCCCAGTACTGCCGTCACCTGGCTGGAGAGCTGGCCGCCGTTGCCGTGCGCGACGGCCACCTCGGCGCCGTCCCGCTGCCGGTCGCCGCACTCCCCGCGGAGCTGCCGCACCGCCTCGATGATCGTGAAGATGCCGAACATGCCGGGATGGCAGTACGACAGGCCCCCGCCGCTCGTGTTGACGGCCAGCTCGCCGCCGGGCGCGATCCGTCCCTCGCCGACGAAGGCGCCGCCCTCGCCTTTGGCGCAGAAGCCCAGGTCCTCCATGAACAGGATCGTGTTGATGGTGAACGCGTCGTACACCTGCGCGACGTCCACGTCGGACGGGCCGACGCCCGCCATCTCGTACGCCCGCGCCGATGACTCGGTCGCGGCGGTGACGGTGACGTCGGGCATCTGCGAGATCGACCGGTGCCAGTGCGCCTCGCCCGCGCCGAGCACGTACACGGGCGGCTTGCGCGCCGCCCGCGCCCGCTCGGGCGTGGTGACGACGACCGCGCCGCCGCCGTCGGTGACCAGGCAGCAGTCGAGCTTCGACAGCGGGCTGGAGATCACCCGGCTGGACAGGACGTCGTCCACGGTCAGCGGCCCGCGCTCGAACGCGACCGGGTTCAGCTGCGCCCACTTCCGTGCCGCGACCGCGACCTCGGCGAGCTGCTCCCGGGTGGTGCCGTACTGGTGCATGTGCCGGGCCGCCGCCAGCGCGTACCCGGTGATCGGCTGGCGCGGCTTGTACGCGGCTTCGTAGTTCGGCAGCTCGGGCGGGCCCATTCCGAGCCTGGCCCGGCCGGAGTCGGCGCGGGGCGTACTGCCGTAGACGAGGAGCGCGACCTCGCACGCGCCGGAGTGGATCGCCAGCGCCGCGTGGTGCAGGAACGACACGAACGCGCTGCCGCCGACCATCGTGCCGTCGCTGTAGCGCGGCCGGATCCCGAGGTACTCGCCGACGTCGAGGGGCGCCATTCCGCGTCCGGCGATGGCGGTGAACAGGCCGTCGACGTCGTTCTTGGTCAGGCCGGCGTCGTCCAGCGCCCGCGCCGCCGCCTGCGCGGCCAGGTCGATGGCGTACCGGCCGGTGCCGACCTCGCCGAGGTCGGACTCGGCCACGCCCGCGATCGCCGCCGCGCCCCGCATCGTGCCGCGGCCCGTCATCGCCCGGCCTCCTCGGGCGCGAACACCGGGCGGGGGGCGCGGTCGCCGTCGCGCGGCTCGATGCGCGCCCGCACCCGCATGCCGATGCGGACGTCCCCGGCCGGGACGCCGACGACCGTGCTCATCATCCGGAAGCCCTCGTCCAGGTCGACCAGCGCCACCGAGTACGGCTCGGCGTCGCGGCGGGCGAGCGCGCTCGCGGAGTAGACCGTGCCGCGTCCCGCGCTCTCCCGCCAGGCCAGCCGCCCGCTCCCGCAGCCGGGGCACGTCACCCGGGGATGGAAGACGGCGGCTCCGCAGTCGTCGCAGCGCTGGTAGGCCAGCACGCCCTTGTCGAGCCTCTCCAGGTAGGCGGGGTGCGGGGCGGGCTCCACCGGTTCGCTCACTGGTGCACCTTGTGGGGGGTCGACCCCCCACACCCCCCGGTTCGCTTCGCTCATTTCTTGTCCTCCTCGGGATCGGCCTCGGGGCAGACGGCGCTGGCGGTGCCGCGCAGCACGACCACGCGCTCGCCGTCCGGGGACTCCCGCTCCACCCGCAGCTCGGCCTCCGCGACGTTCTCGCTGACGCGGACGATCTCGCCGGACAGGATCAGCGTGTCGCCCGGCCAGACCTGCGCGACGTAGCGGACGCCGTAGGTGCGCAGGTTCCGGCGTCCGAGCCAGTCGCAGGCGAAGCCGGACAGGATCCCGGCGGTGAGCAGCCCGTGGCCGAACACCGACGGGTACCCGGCGGACGCGGCGAAGCCGTCGTCGTGGTGGATCGGGTTGAAGTCGCCGCCCGCGCCCGCGTACCGGACGAAGTCGGTCCTGGTCAGCGGGCCGACCCTGACCACGTCCGCGCGGGCGCCCGGTGCGATCACGACGCGCCCCCGGCGGCGGCGCCCAGTTCGATCATGGTGCCGCGCAGCCGCAGCACGGTCTCGCCGCGCTGGTTGACGAACGTGTTCTCCCGGACGATCAGCGTCATCGGGCCGCGGTTGCCCTGCTTCTCCACCATGTCGACGACCCGTCCGTGCACGGTCAGCACGTCTCCGGCGACGATGTCGCCGAGATATTCCCAGTCGGTCCCGCCCGCCAGCACCCGCTTGAGGTCGACGCCCAGGTCCTCCTCCACGGAGACCTTCGGCGCCCAGTGCTGCCCGACGGCGCTGAACGTCGGCGGGACGGGAACGTCCGCGTACCCGGCCGCGCGGGCCGCGTCGCGGTCGGTGTAGACCGGGTCGGACGCCTTGACCGCCGCCGCGAACTCGGCGATCTTCCCGCGCTCCACCTCGATGGTGTAGGGCGGCCACTCGAAGCCGATCTTGCCGAAGTCGGCCATCCCGGTCAGCCCTCCTCTCCGTCATCGCCGGAGGCGAGCACGATCAGCGCGTCCGCCGCGACCGCCGAGCCGTCCGCCACCCGGACGGGGTTGACGTCGATCTCGCCGATCTCGGGCACTTCGAGGGCCAGCTGCCCGAGGCCCGCCATCGTCGCGGCGAGCAGGTCGAGTTCGGCGGGGGACAGGCCGCGGGAGCCGCCGACCAGGCGTCCGCCGAGCAGGCCGCCGATCGCCTCGCGGGCGGCGTCCGCGCCGAACGGCGGGCGGAGCAGCGCGGTCTCCGCCAGCATCTCGATCATGATCCCGCCGGGGCCGAGCGCGACCATCGGGCCGAACACCGGGTCCCGGCGCATCCCGCAGCCGATCTCCAGCCGGGCCGGGGCCATCTCCTGCACCAGCACCCCGGAGATCATCGCCTCGGGGGCGCGCCGCTCGACCTCCGCGAGCATGTCGCGGTAGGCGGCCCGGACGGTGTCCGCGCCGGAGAGCCCGAGCCGCAGCCCGCCCACGTCCGACTTGTGCGGAAGCTGGTACGACATGACCTTGAGCGCGACCGGCCCGCCGAGCGCCTCGGCCGCCGCCGCGACCTCGTCGGGCCCCGAGTCGCGGACGCCCCGCACGAACGTCTCGCGCGTCACCGGGATCCCGTACTCGGCCATGACCCGCTTGGCCGTCGACTCCAGCAGCACGCCCTCGCCCAGCGTCCGCGCCTCGCCCAGCATTCCGCGCACCCGTCCGGCCCGGTCGGCGTCCGGCGTGAACGACGGCGCGGGCGGCGGGCGCCGCAGCGTGTGCCTGGCCAGGGTCGCCAGCGCGTGGACGGCCCGCTTCGGATCGGTGTACGTCGGCACCCCGGCCTTCTGGAACTCGTCCAGCCAGGCCGTGCACAGCACCGCGAACGGCTTGTCCGTCGACCGGTACGTCTCGATGATCGCGTCGTTGGCGGGGCCGGGCCGCGCCCACGTCACCGTGGTGGCCATGTCGACGACCGAGCCGCCGACGACCTCGCCGAGCACCGTCTGGAACAGGTCGGGCGCGGCGGTGATCTGCGCGGTGGTGTCGACCGGGTTGGACGCCGACCCGTAGAACGGCTGCGGCATCTTGGCCGCGATCGCGTCCCGCTCCTCCGCCGGGAACTCCGGGACGGTCAGCCCCGACATCCCGGCGCCGTCGGCGAGCAGCACCCCGGCCCCGCCGGACGTCGTCATGATGCCGATGCGGTCGCCGCGCGGCCGCCGCCCGTCCTGGAAGATCATCCCGAGGTCGAGCATCTCCTCCATCGTGTCGGCGACCACGACGCCGTACTGGCGGCAGACCGCGTCGAACACCTCGGCCGAGCCGACCACGGACGCGGTGTGGCTCAGCGCCGCCCGCGCCGCCTCCCGCGACCGGCCGGCCTTCAGCATGATCAGCGGCTTGTCGAGCTCGGCGGCGCGCCGCGCGGTCTCGACGAACACGTCCGGGTCGCGGAGCGTCTCGCTGAACGCCAGCAGCACCCGCGTATCGTCCTGTTCGACCAGGTAGCGCAGCACCTGGGCGATGTTGACGTCCACCTCGTTGCCGGTGCTGACGAACCAGCCGAGGCGCAGCCCGGCGAGCTGCGCCTTCTCCGCGATGTACGACCCGAAGCCGCCGCTCTGCGACACCAGCGCCACCGGCCCGGGCGGGGGCAGCGGCGTGCCGGGCGGCATCGCGAAGCTGGCCGCGACCCCGCCCACCGAGCTGAGGTAGCCGATGCAGTTCGGCCCGGTCACCCGCACGCCGGTGCGCGCGGCGACCTCGGCCAGCTCGCGCTGGAGCGCCTCGCCCGCCTCGCCGGCCTCGGCGAACCCGGCGGTCAGCACCACCGCCCCGCCGACGCCGCGCTCGCCGCACTGCTCGACCACCCCGGTCACGTGCTGGGCGGGCACCGCGATCACCGCGAGGTCGACCGGCTCCGGCAGGTCGGCGATCGACCGGTAGGCCCGGTCGCCCTGGACGGTCTCGTCCCGCGGATGCACCGGGTACAGCGCGCCCTTGAACGACAGCGCCAGGTTCCCGTACACCTGCCCGCCGATCCGCTCCACCTGGTTGGACGCGCCCACCATCGCGATCGACCGGGGGGAGAGCAGCCGCTCGATCCCCGTCACCTGCTTGCCTGCTGCGCCCACTGCGTCAACTCCCATGTCGGCCGTCACCGGCTCCCACACCCAGATAGATCTCGTTGATCACGGCCGTGTCGTCGAAGGACCTGGCGTCCCCGGCCGCGGCGATCCGCCCGTTGTCCACGACCGCGACGTCGTCGGCGACCTGCATCGCGTACTCCACGACCTGCTCGACCAGCAGCAGGGACAGGCCGTCCGCGCGCAGCGCCGTGATCATCTCGAAGACCTCGGCGGCGATCACCGGGGCGAGCCCGGCGGACGGCTCGTCCAGCATCAGCAGCCGCGGCCGCGGCATCAGCGCCTGCGCGATGGCGAGCATCTGCTGCTGGCCGCCGGACAGGCTCCCGGCCACCGTGTGCCGCCGTTCGGCGAGCATCGGGAAGCGCTCGTACTGCCGGTCGAGCGCCTCGCGCCGTGCGGCGCTGCGCTTGCGTCCGCCGGTCCAGCGGCTGAGGCCGCCGGTGGCGAGGGTGAAGCCGCCCAGCAGCAGGTTGTCCTCCACCGTGCGGCGCCGGAAGACCTGCTTGCCCTCCTGGACATAGCCGAGCCCGGCGTGGACCCGGCGGTGCGGCGCGAGGCCGGTGACGTCGCGCCCGTCGAAGGTGACCGTGCCGGCGGTCACGGCGGGCGCGAACCCGGCGATCGCGTTCAGCAGCGACGTCTTCCCGGCGCCGTTGCGGCCGAGCACGGCGGTGACCCGTCCCGGACGGACCCGCAGGTCGACGTCCCACAGCACCCGGATGTCGCCGTAGCCTCCGCTGAGCCCGCTGACCTCCAGCATCAGCCCTCACCTCCGCCGCTCTGCCCGGCCTGACCGGCCGCCCCGGCCGCCTTCGAGCCCGTGTACTCCTCCAGCACCCGCGGGTCGGCCTGGATCTCCGCCGGGGTGCCCGACACCAGCAGCCCGCCCTGGCTGAGGACGTGGATCCGGTCGGCGAGCTTCAGCACCAGCGGGAAGTTGTGCTCGACCAGCACCACCGTGCCGCCCGCGTCGCGGATCAGGCCGATGGCGCGTTCCAGCCCGGCGAGGTCGCCCTCGTCCAGGCCGGAGCCGACCTCGTCGAAGAGGAACACCGCGGGACGGGCCGCGAGCGCCCGCGCCACCTCGACGAGGCGGCGCGTGCCGAGCGGCAGCGAGTCGACCTCCTGGCCGGCGACGTCGGCGATGCCGAGCAGCCCGAGCAGCCGGACGGCCTCGGCGTCGTCGGCGGCGTAGCCGCGCCGGAACCCGGGCAGCCGCAGCACCGCGGACGGGACCCGCACCCGATGCGAGATGTAGCGGCCCGTCGCGACGAAGTCCCTGGTGGTCATGCCGCTCGGGATCAGCGGCGTCTGGAACGTCCGCGCGATCCCGGCGCGGGCGATCCCGTACGGCCGAAGCCCGCCGAGGTCCCGGTCGCCGAGCCTGATCGCGCCCGCCGTGGGACGGTAGAAGCCGCAGACGAGGTTGAGCAGGGTCGTCTTGCCGGACGCGTTCGGCCCGATCAGCGCGGTGACCTGGCCGGGTTCGGCGTCGATGCTCACCTCGCGGAGCGCGCGGTTGCCGCCGAACGCCTTCGACAGGCCCTCCGTCCGCAGCCTGAGCCCGGGCAGCGCGCCGACGTCCGCCTTCGCCGCGCCGTCCGCGGGGCCGTCGGCCGCCGCGGGCGCCGCCGCCACCGGCCCGGCGAACCCGAGCCTTCGGCCCGCCCAGCGCAGCCACTTGCGGGCGAGCCCGGTGAGGCCGTCCGCCAGCAGGATCCCGGCGACCAGCAGGAAGACGCCGTAGATGATGAGCTGCCATTCCTGGAACGAGTTGAACGACTGCTGCCCCATCTGGACGATCGCCGCCCCGGCCAGCGCCCCGTAGATCGACGTGGACCCGCCGACGATCGACGCCGCCAGGATGCTCAGCGCGAGGGTGAACGTGAACGTCTCGGGTGCGATGAAGCCGTCCAGCCAGGCGAACATCACGCCCGCCAGGCAGGCCGGGATCGCGCCGGTCACGTAGACCAGCAGCTTCAGCCGGAACACCGAGATCCCGAGCGAGCTCGCCAGCACCGGGCTCTGCTTGAGCACCAGGAACGCGTTGCCGTGCCGCGACAGGATCATGTTGCGGGCGATGAGGAACCACACCGCCGTCACCGCGATGATCAGCATGTAGAGCGCGTCGCGGCTGAGCGCCGTCCCGAACAGGGTCGGGACGGGCGGCGCCAGCCCGTTGGTGCCGCCGGTGTAGGACTCCAGCACCTTCACCAGGTTCGGGATGATGAGGACGAGGAAGAACGTCAGCATCGCCAGCGACCAGCCGCCGAGCCGGAGCCCGGGGATGCCGGTGATCAGGCCGACCACGATCGCGCAGGCGATCGCGCACGCCATGATCAGGCCCACGTCGGTGATGCCGTGCGTCACCCCGAGGTAGCCGGTCACGTAGGCGCCGACCGCGTACAGGAAGACCTGGCCGACCGCGAGCTCGCCGGCGTAGCCGAGGACGATGTTCAGCCCGCTGACCTGCAGCGACAGGATCGCGATCAGCAGCACGGTGCGGGCCCAGTAGTCGTTCAGGCCGAGCAGCGGCGCGAACAGCACGAGCGCCGTCGCGACGACGCCGGCCACCGGCATGCCGCCGCGCAGCAGCGCCGGGAAGGACAACGGCTTGCGGGATGCGGAAAGGGTCGTCGCCGCTTGTGAACGTGTCATCGCTTCATACCTGCCGTTCCGCCGCGCCGCCGAACAGGCCCCGCGGCCGGGTCAGCAGGATGAGCAGGAAGACCGCGAACACCACGATCTGGGGATAGGAGTCGCCCACGTACCGGGCGGTGACCGCGTACAGCAGCCCGATCGTGAACCCGCCGATCAGCCCGCCGAGCTGGCTTCCGGACCCGCCGATCGCGATGGCCACGAAGCCGAACAGGGCGAGCGTCTCGCCGAGATGGAAGTGCGCGTAGGTCCGTCCGGCGACGAACACGGCGAACAGCCCGGCGATCAGCCCGGCCAGCGCGAACGCGCCGATGCCGAGCGCCCGCACGTTCAGCCCGCGCGCCATCGCCGCCTGCCGGTTCTCCGCGGTCGCCAGCGACGCCAGCCCGAGCAGCGTCTTGCGCGACCAGAGGTGCAGGCCGACGCCGAGCGCCACCACGAGCAGGATCAGCACCAGGTCGTTGCGCTGGATGGTGCCGCCGAGCAGCGTCAGCGGCTCGCTGGAGAACGGCGACGGCACCTTCAGCGGCTCGGTGCCCCAGATCTTGGACGCGATCCCGCCGAGCAGCGTGCCGACGCCGACCGTGGTGATCAGCGCGGCGTGCGTGCCGTGCCGGCGCAGCAGCGGCCGGATCGCGATCCGCTCCTCCACCACCGCGATCACCGCGACGGCCGCGCCCGCCAGCAGGACGGTCACCGCGACCGGGAGACCCCAGTCGACCAGGCCGACATAGGCGAGGAACGTTCCGATCATGATGAGGTACGCGTTCGCGAAGTTCACGACGCCGGACGCCAGCAGCACGACGTTGTAGCCGATGGCCACGAGGCTGTAGAGGGCGCCGGTGGCCAGCCCGGACCAGATGGTCGTCATCGAACCCCGCCCTCAGTAGCCCTTGCCCGGCACGTAGAACCCGTTGCCGTCGTACGTCCCTGGCTGGACGTACTTGAACGACGTGGCGCTCGTCTTCGGGAAGTGGTTCGTCGGGGTGTACTCGAACTGGGTCACCTCGCCCTTGGGGCCCTTGCCGACCCAGGGCGGGTTCGCGGGCGTCTTGAACTTCTCGAACGCCTTCGCCAGCTTCTCCCCGTCGGTGGTCTTCTCCTGGCCGGCGACGTGGGCGACGTACTGGAGCAGGTCGTAGGTGGTGGTGAACAGCGCGAGGCCCGCCTGCGTCAGGTACTTCGCCGACTCGGACGTCTTGAGGGTCTGGATCACCTTGTCCAGGCCCGGGTGCTGCTGGTCCCCGGCCAGCGAGGACGTCTGCATGATGACCTGGTAGTTCTGGATCTGCGCCGCGGTGACCTTGCCGGCGATGGGGGACGGGCTGGCGAGCTGGTCGCCGTAGGAGGGCAGCGTCCAGCCGAGCTGGGACCGGCCGCGCAGGACGTACAGCACCGCGGTGCCGTAGCCGTTGACGATCAGCGCTTGCGGGTTCTGCGCCTTCAGCTGCTGGAGCTGCGGCGTCATGTCGAGCGCCGTGGCGTCGTAGCTCGCGCTGACCAGCTCGATGCCGGCCTGCTTGAGCGGGCCCTCGTACTGCTTGAACGAGCTCTGCCCGGTCGCGTCGTCGGAGTAGATCATCGCGACCTTCTTGTAGCCCTTGGCCTTCGCGAGCTGGACGAACGTGGGCACGTACGCCGCGCTCGGCGGGGTGACGCCGAAGTGGTAGGGGAACTTCTTCGGGTCGTTGAGCTGGATGCTGCTGGTGGCGCCGACCGACAGGACCTTGTCGCGGGTCAGGATCGGCAGCATCGACATCGACACCGCGCTGGACCCGCCCGGGTAGACGAGGTCAGGCTTGCCCTTCGCGAGCCGGCGCTGGAGCTCGCTGACCGCCTTGGTCGGGTTGTTCTGGTCGTTGGAGACCTCCAGCTTGATCTCCCGGCCGTTGATGCCGCCCTTGGCGTTGATGTCGGTGATCGCGGCGCGGGCGCCGCCGAGGAGGCCGCCGCCCAGGATCGCGGTCGGGCCCGAGGTGTCGATCGACACGTAGAAGACGAAGGGGCCGGTCCCCGCAGAATCCGCGGAGCCGCTTCCACATGCCGTGACGGTGGCCAGAATTGTTCCCATCGCCATTGCGATGAGAATTCTCATGCCCCGTGATAGAGCGAGCATGACGTCCTCCGCTCAAAAGGGATTCTGTGGGGGTGAACGTGATTCAGTCTTGTCTAACATCCGGCCCGCCGGGCGTCAACGGTCTGGTGAGCACGAGTTCACATGAACGACATACCCGCATGTATGCAGTTCAGGGCCGAAGGGTTGACACCGCGGAGCTCCGCGGGGTATCCCTGAACAGGGTTCAGTTGCCTACCGGTCGTCTGGTAGTTCCGAGCTGCTCGCTCGGGATGCTTTCGACGACCGGCTTATTGCCGCGCTTTTTCGTGCTCACAGGGAGCCAACAATGGTTCTTGCGCTGCTGAACGATGAACAGCAGATGCTGCGGGAAATGATGAGTTCGCTGGCCGGTTCGGTGAGCGCGGGAAATCCGCGGGACATCGGGGAGATCGACCGCGCGAAGGGCTGGGGCGCGCTCGCGGGCGCCGGGATGCTCGGGCTGCGCGTCCGGGACGGCTCCGGCGCGCCGACCGGCTCGGGCGTCGACGCGATGATCGTCGCGGAGGCGCTCGGCGGCGCGCTCGCACCGCTGCCCTACGTCGGGTCGGCGGTCCTCGCCACCGAACTGCTCGCGCTCGCCGGCGCGCCGCCCGACCTGCTCCAGCGGGCCGCCGACGGCACCGAGCGCCACACCGTCCTGCTCATCCCGGACCTGTCCGGGATCGCCACCGTCGCCGGCCTCGGGACGGCGATCGCCTTCGACTGCTGGGGAGCCGGGCACGCGCTCGCGCTGTCGGACGGCGGCCCGGCGCCGCGGCTCGTCCGCGTCCCGCTCGGCGACGCCGCCGACCGGGGGCCCGCCGCCGACCTCACGCGGGAGATCGCCCGGTTCACCGCCGCGCCCGCCGCGGCGGACGCCGAGGAGATCGGCCGCCCGCTGGAGCCGGCGGACCTCAGCCGGTGGCGGGCGCTCGCGCTGACCGTGATCGCCGCCGACGCCGTCGGGGCGATGCGCGCGGCCCTGGACGGCGTCGTCGCCTACTCCAAGGAGCGCGTCGCCTACGGCACCCTGATCGGTTCGTTCCAGGCGATCCAGCACATGTGCGCGGACGCCCTCGTCCACTGCGAGGCCGCGTCCGCCTGCGTGAGCTACGCCGCCTGGGCCGCCGACGAAGCGGACCCGGACGAGGCGCTGCTCGCCGCGCACACCGCGAAGGCCTACACCGCCATCGCCTCCCTCGACGTCGCCGAGACGGTGATGCAGGTGTACGGCGGCATCGGGCACACGTGGGAGCACGTGGCGCACCTGTACGCCCGCCGCGTCCTGCTCGACCGCGAGGTGCTCGGCGACGCCGCGCACAGCCTGCTGAGCGTCGCCGACCTGCGCCTGGGCCAACGCCCCAGGCCAGAGGAGGGTTGATCATGGACTTTCGGGACACCCCCGAGGAGGCCGCGTTCCGCGCCCGGCTGCGCGACTGGCTGGCCGCGAACGCCCCGGCGGACTACGACGCCGCCGCCGACCACGACACCAAGGCGGCGATCCGGCGCCGGTGGCACCGCAGCCTCTACGACGCCGGCTACATGGGCATGGCCTGGCCGCGCGAGTACGGCGGCCAGGACCTCAGCCCGGTCTACGACGCGATCCTCAACGAGGAGGTCGGCGCGTCCGACAGCCCGCCCGTGCCGGGCCAGGTCAACTACCTCGGCCGGGCCATCTACACGCACGGCGGCGAGGAGCAGAAGCGGCGCTTCCTGCCGACGCTGCTGAGCGGCGAGGTCCAGTGGTGCCAGGGCTTCTCCGAGCCGGGCGCGGGCTCCGACCTCGCCGCGCTCCAGACCCGCGCCGAGCTGAAGGGCTCCCCGGACTCGGGCGTGTACGTCGTCAACGGCCAGAAGATGTGGACGAGCGGCGGCCAGTACTCCGACTGGTGCCTGCTGCTCGCCCGCACCGACCCGGACGCCCCCAAGCACAAGGGCATCTCCGCGTTCCTCGTCGACATGAAGACCCCCGGGATCACCACGCGGCCGATCGTCCTCGCGGACGGCGAGCCGGAGACCAGCGAGGTCTTCTGGGACGACGTCGAGATCCCCGCCGACCAGATGCTCGGCGCGCCCGGCCGGGGCTGGCACATCGCGATGACGACCGTCACCTACGAGCGCGGCCCGGCCGACGTCGGCATGATCTCCAACTACCGCAAGACGCTGCGCGCCATCGAGGAGACGGCCGCGGCGAAGGGCCTCACCGGACGTCCCGAGGTCCGCAGGGAGCTGGCCCGCGCGTACGTCCTCGGCGAGGCGCTGCGGCTGAACGTGGCGCAGCAGCTCTCGCTGCGCGTGTCCGGACGGGAGCCGGGCCCCGAGGGGTCGGTCGGCAAGCTGCTGTGGTCGCAGGCCGAGCAGTCGCTGTACCACCTCGCGCTGGACCTGGCCGGTGCGGACGCGGTGACCGGCGCGGCGCCCGAGGTGCTCGCCGGGTACTTCCGGTCGCGTCCCATCAGCGTGTACGGCGGATCGTCCCAGATCCAGCGAAATCTCCTGGCATGGCACATCCTCTCGATGCCCCGCAAACCCTCCCGTTGAGCCGCGGCGGCGGGAGAATGGGGCCCATGCGCAAGTCCGATGGCGGGGAGAACGGTCAGGCCCAGGCCCTGCTGAACGCGGCGGAGGAGCTGTTCACCGAGCGGGGCTTCTACGGCACGAGCGTCACCGACATCACCGAGCGCGCCGGCACCAGTGTCGGCGCGCTCTATTACCACTTCGGCAGCAAGAACGGCGTGTACCACGCGCTGTGGTCCCGCTACATGGACGCGCAGTCGGGCCGGACCCGCGAGGCGGTGACGTTACTGCGCGCCGCCGGTGTGATGGACGGACGCCGCCTGTTCCTCGCGGGCACCCGCGCCTACCTGACCAGCGCCTGGCACCACAGCGGCCTGGTCCGGATGGTCTCGGACGGCGACGCCCCCGCCGGGTTCGCCGGGGTGGCGCGCCGCTTCAGCCAGGAATGGGCGCGGCAGAACACCAAGCTGCTCCAGGTCAGCGATCCGCTGGCCGACCGGGCGCTGTCCTCGATCGTCACCGGCTCGATCGGGGGGATCGCCCGGGAGGTCGCCGACTGCGAGACGCTGGAGGACGCGGACGCGCTGATCGCCAAGGCCATCGAGATCTACGGCTCGCTCCTCGGGGTGCGCCCGTTCCCCGCGGCCGACGCCGCCGAGCCGGGCGCCGAGGCCGCCGGATCGGGCGCCGAGTTCGCCGGACCGGGCATCCAGTTCGCGGACGCTCCGCGGGCCGCCGCCGACGGCGACGGCCCGCACCCACGTTGAGCCTCCGGTCTCCCGACCCGTCCAATGGCCGCCGCCCGACGCCGGGCGGCGGCCGCCGCTCAGGCGGTCTCCGCCTGAGCGGCGGCGGCCTCCTGGCGGCGCGGCGCCGGGCGGTAGCAGGCGGCGAGCAGCCCCGCGCCCGCGGCCAGCCCGCCGCCCGCCGCGACCAGCAGGCCCCAGCCGCCGATGTCCAGGCCGATCGCCTCGTCCAGCGACCAGGCGCCCGGCCCGGTCGTGGCGACCCCGGCGGCGACGACGGCGAGGATCAGGTTGTACTCCCATCCGTTGCCGGCGCTGAAGAAGCCGTTCTCCCGGTGCACCGTCCACGCGGCGACGAGCATGAGCCCGACGAACCCGGCCGCCGCCAGCGGCGTCAGCAGCCCGGCCGCGAACAGCACGCCCGCGCCGATCTCCGTCGAGGCCGCGAACAGGGCGTGCAGCCGTCCCGGGCGCATGCCGATGCTCTCGAACCAGCGTGCGGTGCCCGGGATGCGTCCGCCGCCGAAGAACTTGTTGTAGCCGTGGGCCGCGAGCGTCAGCCCGGCGACCACCCGGACCAGCAGAAGCCCGGCCGCCACCTCGTCCATCGCTGTCCTTTCTGCAAACGCCGTCCCTTCCACGGTCGTACGCGGCGCGCCGCCCCAACAGGCCGAGGCCGCCGGTGAGGGCGGCGCGCCGCAGCTCGGCGGACGCGGCGCTAGGCCTTCACCGGCGGGTCGGCCGGGGTGAAGCGGAAGACGCGCTCGGCGTTCCCGCGCAGCACCTTGTAGGCGACCTGCGGGTCGATGTCGGCGAGCCGCTCCTGCGCCAGCTTGATGCAGTCGGGCCAGGTCGAGTCCGAGTGCGGGTAGTCGGTCTCGATCATGACGTTGTCCTCGCCGATGACGTCCAGGTTCCGGATGCCGTGGATGTCGTCGATGAAGCAGCCGAACACGTGGTCGTGGTAGGTCTGCCGCAGGTCGAAGTTGTCCAGGTCCAGCGACCCGACCGCGTGCTTGCCCTCCAGCGACCCGCCGAACGCCTCGCCCCGCTGGATCCAGGCGCGCTGGTGGTCGAGGACCTGCTCGGCGCGCTCCAGGAAGTACGGGATCCAGCCGATGTTGCCCTCCGACAGCGCGATCTTCAGGCTGGTGAACCGCTGGAAGACGCCGCTGAACAGCCATTCGAGCAGCGCGCCCGAGGTGCGGTTGGCGCCCCAGGTCATGTTCGCCATGAACGGCGAGTTGGGGCTGATCTTCGGCATGGTGGACGAGGAGCCGACGTGCATGCACACGATCAGCTCGGTCTCCTGGGCCGCGGCGAACACCGGGTCCCAGTACCGCTTCGGGTCGTGGATGGTCGGCAGCCCGAGCGGGGCCGGGTTCTCCGAGAAGGCGACGCCCCGCGCGCCCTTCGCGGCGGTGCGCTCGATCTCCTTGGCGGCGGCCTTCGGGTCCCACAGCGGGATGATCACCAGCGGGATGTAGCGGCCGGGCGCCGAGCCGCACCACTCGTCGATCATGAAGTCGTTGTAGGCCTGGACGCAGAGCATCGCGAGCTCCTTGTCCTCCGCCTCCCAGAACAGCTGGCCGCAGAAGCGCGGCACGGACGGGAAGCAGAGGGACGCGAGGATGCCCGCGCGGTCCATGTCCTCCAGCCGCGCGACGGAGTCGTAGCAGCCCGCCCGCATCTCCGAGTAGGGGATCGCGTTCGGGGTGAACTCCTCCTTCTTGCGCCCGGCGGACGCGGCGAGCCCGGACGAGGGGACCTTGCGGTCCTCGTACACCCAGACCTCGCCGTGCTCCTCGTCCTGCACGAGCCGCGGCGCGACGTCCCGGTACTTGGCCGGGACGCGGTCCGTCCAGACATGGCCGGGCTCGATGACATGGTCGTCGACGGAGATCAGCCAGTTGAGATCGGGAGTCTGCATGGTCGTCATGTCAGTCCTCTCACGTGGGTCAAAGTCCAGTTTGTCAACCGGTCGGCTGGTAGTCAACGAGCGACGACTATCTACCGGCCGACTGGTAGACAATCCGATCTTCCGCGCTTAGGATGCGGGCAACGTCCCGGGAAGCCTGGAGGTACCGGATGGGCATCGTCGCCGACCTCGCGAGCGCACTCGACCTGGAGCGGCTCGGCGCGAACCGGTTCCGCGGCGACAGCGTGGACAGCCCGGAACGCGACGTGGTGTTCGGCGGCCAGCTCATCGGGCAGTGCGCCGTCGCCGCCGCGCGAGGAGAGCCCGCCGCCGGGAAACGGGTGAAGACCGTGCATGCGCTGTTCGCGCGCACGGCGTCCAAGGCCCACCCGATCGACTTCGAGGTCGAGTTCCTGCACGCCGGGCGCACGATGGCCAGCGCCACCGTGACGGTCACGCAGGGCGGACGGCTCTGCGCCAGGGCGATGGCCCTGCTCACCACCGCCGACGACGACCTCATCCGGCACGCCGCGCCGATGCCGGACGTGGAACCCCCCGAAGCGCTCGAACCGGTGACCGACCCGTACGTCGGCCGCGAACTGCGCGTCGCCGGCGGCGCCGACCTCAACGGCTCGTCCACGCCCGGCGGCGCCGGTCCGTCCGCAGCCGCGTCCGCTGATTCGACCGAGCTGTCGGTCTGGACGCGGATGCCCGGCGCCGCCCCCGCCTCCTCCGCCGAACCGGCGATCGCGCAGGCGATGCTGGCGCACGCCAGCGCCGGATTCCTGATCGGCGCCGCGATGCGCCCGCATCCCGAGCTGACGATCGCCGACGCGCACGACAAGTTCTCAACCGGCATCCTCGGGCATAGTGTCACGTTCCACGAGGAGGCCGACGTGAGCGACTGGATCCTGCTGGCGCACGAGAGCCCGTACGCGGGACGCGGCCGCTCCTACGGGCGCGGCCACGCCTTCGCCCGCGACGGAAGGCTGGTCGCCTCGTTCGCGCAGGACGCCATCATCCGCAGCTTCGCGACGCGTCCCGGCGCGGAGGGCGGGCGCCGCGGCAAGGCGAGCGTCCTCTGAACCGGCCCCGGAGACCCCGGACGTCCCGGAGCCTCCGGATTAGGCCGGAACCCCGCAGCAGGCCAGGAACGTGGAGGGGAGCCCGATGGGATCGTTCGAGTTCGCGCCCGCGCCGAGACCGCCAGGACTGAACGCCCGCTACGAGCGGAACGGGCACCAGGTGCCCGTCTCCATCGGCTCGCTGATGACGCGGAACCGGGTGGAGTTCGGCGCGCTGACCGCCGTGTTCGACGGCGACGTCCGGCTGACCTGGCGGGAGCTGGCCGACACCGCCGGACGCTTCGCCGGGTTCCTCGGCTCCCGCGGCGTCGGCCCCGGCGACGTCGTCGCCTGGCAGGCGCCGAACTGGTGGGAGTCGCTGGCCGTCGCGTACGGGATCTGGGCGGCGGGCGCGATCAGCGCCCCGGTCGTGCCGATCTACCGCGAGCACGAGGTCGCCGCGATCGTCGCCGCGGTGCGTCCGGCCTGCGTGGTGACGGCCGCCGACTTCCGAAACTGCCGGCATCCCGAGCTGGTCGACGAGGCGTGCCGCATGGCGGGCTGGGAGCCGTCCGTCCGGGTGGTGCTGCGCGGCGCCGCGACCGGCTGGACGCCCTTCGAGGCGACCATGACCGGCAGGCCCGAGATCGCCGCCGACATCGACCCGGACGCGCCCGCGCTCATCGGGTTCACCTCCGGCACGACGTCGGGCGCCAAGGCGGTCGTGCACAGCACCCGCGGCCTGATCGCGTCGCCGGTCCGCTCGACCCGCACGTCCGGGACCACCTGGACGGACCGCGCCTACATGCCCGCGCCCGTCGCGCACGCCACCGGCCTCCTGTCGGCCATCGCCGTGCCCCTCTACACGGGCGCGTCGGTCGTCCTGCGCGACCGGTGGGACGCCGACCAGGCCATCGACGACATCCTCGCGTACAAGGTCACGACGTCCGCGGGCGCCGCCGTGTTCATGAAGGAGCTGGTGGACGCCCTCGACCGCCGCGGCATGGACCGGCTGCCGCTGCCCGGCGGCTACCCGTGCGGCGGCTCGTCGATCCCGACCTCGCTCGCCGAGGCGACCGAGGCGAAGGGCCTGGCCCCGGCCAGGGCGTTCGGGATGACCGAGTGCCCGGGCGTCACGGGCAGCAGCCCGCGCCTCGACCCGCCGCACATCCGGCTGGCGACCGACGGCTGGATCATGCCCGGCTGCGAGGTCCGGGTCCTCGGCCCGGACGGCGCCGAGCTGCCGGCCGGCGAGGCGGGGGAGTTCCTCGTCCGGGGGCCGCAGCTCGCGCTCGGCTACATCGACCCGGAGCACACCCGCGAGGGCTTCACCGATGAGGGCTGGTTCCGCACCGGCGACCTCGGGTTCCTCACCGCGCACGACACGGGCGGCGGCGAGGTCCGGCACTCCTGCCAGGTCACCGGGCGGTCCAAGGAGATCATCAACCGGGGCGGGGAGAAGATCTCCGTCCGGGAGATCGAGGACGCCCTCGTCCGGCACGCCGAGGTCCTGGACGCGGCGGTCGTCCCGGCGCCGCACGAGCGGCTCGGCGAGCAGCCCGCGGCGTTCGTGCAGCTCCGGCCGGGCGCCGCCGTGGAGCCGGACGGCCTCGCCTCGTTCCTGCGCGCGGGCGGCCTGGCCCCGCAGAAGATCCCGCGGATCTGGAAGTACGTGGACGACCTGCCGAGAACGGCGTCCGGAAAGATCAAGAAGTACGCCCTGCGGGAGTCCCTGGCCGGCTCCGCGCCCGCGTGAGGAACGGAGAGCTGCGAGAGATGGACGGCATATTCGACGGGATCCGCGTGCTGGAGGTGGCCACCTGGACGTTCGTCCCCGCGGCCGCCGCCGTGCTGGCCGACTTCGGCGCCGACGTCGTCAAGATCGAGCATCCGCTGCGCGGCGACCCGCAGCGCGGCCTGTCCACCGGCGGCTACGCGCCGAGCATGGCCGGGATCAGCATCACGATGGAGCAGACCAACCGGGGCAAGCGCAGCGTCGGCCTCGACATCTCCCAGCCGGAGGGCCGCGCGCTGCTGCTGGAGATGGCGGCGCGCTGCGACGTCTTCATGACGAGCTTCCTGCCCGGCAACCGGGCCAAGCTCGGCATCGACGTCGACGACCTGCGCGCCGTGAACCCCGACATCATCTACGTCCGCGCGGACGCGGTCGGCCCCGAAGGCCCCGAGAGCGGCAAGCCCGGCTACGACATGAGCGCGTTCTGGGCCCGCAGCGGCATCGCGCACGCGCTCACCGAGGAGGGCGCGGACCGCCCGACGCGGCAGCGTCCCGGCTTCGGCGACAAGACCGGCGCCATGAACCTCGCGTTCGGGGTGGCCGCCGCGCTCTACCGCCGCGCCACCACCGGCACGCCGTCCGAGGTGGACGTGTCGCTGCTCGGCACCGCGCTCTGGGTCAACTCCAGCGACGTGGTGTACTCCAAGGCGATCGGCGGCGACTTCAGCCGCCGCGAGGTCAAGGTCCCGAACCCGATCTCGCACGTCTACCGCACGGGCGACGGGCGCTGGATCGCGCTGCTGATGCTGGAGTCCGACCGGTGGTGGGCGCCGCTGTGCCGCCACCTCGGCCGTCCGGACCTGGTCGACGACCCGCGCTTCGCAAGCGCCGCCGAGCGGAACGCCAACAGCGCCGAGTGCGTCGCCGAGCTGACCGCGACGTTCGCCGGCGCGACGCTCGCGGAATGGCGCGAGCGCCTCGGCCCGCTGAGCGCGCCATGGGAGGCGATGCAGACGCTGCCGGAGGTCCTGGACGACCCGCAGGTCACCGCGAACGGCTACGTCACCGACGTCAAGCACCCGTCCGGGCAGGACATCACTCTCGTCCGGGCGCCGGTGCGGTTCGACGGGCGCCAGCCCGAACTGCGGCCCGCGCCCGAGGCCGCCGCGCACACCGAAGAGGTGCTGCTGGAGCTGGGCCACGACTGGGCGGAAATCGGCCGGCTGAAGGAGTCCGGAGCCATCGCCTGACATGCTTGTACCGGCGATTTCGCAACCCCGCCCTTGGTAGACTCTGCGGGCACGCCGAATCGATGAAGGGAATGATGATTTTGAGCGTGTCCCAAGGACGGCAGCGCACCGCCACCAAATCACGGGTGGCCGGAGAACAGCGCTGGGAAGAGATTGTCGAAGCGGCTGCGAAGATCTTCTCGCAGAAGGGCTACGAGGCCACCAGCCTGCAGGACATCGCCAATACGGTCGGCATCCTCAAGGGCAGCATGTACTACTATTTCAAGAACAAGGAAGACTTGCTCTTTGAATTGGTGCAGCGCGCGCTTGACGCCCACCAGCCCTCCCTGGTGGAGGAGCCCGCGGTCGCCGAGGCCGCCGCGCCGGTGCGGCTGCGGGCCTTCATCCGCCGGTGGATGGCGCTCAACCGCAAGCAGCGCCTCTGGCGCGGGGTCGCGGAGAGCGAGTTCGGCCGGCTGCGCGGCAAGCGCCTCAAGGAGGTCATCGCCGAACGCGACAAATTCAGCGCGTTCGCCAAGGAGATAATCGAGCAGGGAATGCGCGACGGCGACTTCGACTCGGGCATCGACCCCAGCGTCGTGACCAGCACGCTGTTCGAGCTGATGAACACGACGCAGACCTGGTTCAAGCCTTCGGGACGGCTCTCCTACGCCGAACTCGCCGACTGGTACGCCACCTTTTTCATCCGCGGTCTCGGCGGTTCCGACGAGGTTGTGGCGAAGTCGTCCGGCGAAACCGGGTAAACCGGTACGGCCGTTCTGCCAAGCCCTCGGATAAACCCTTGCCGGCAATTGGATATCCACCAGACGGTTGGTAGTCTAGCAGAGGGCGGGCGGCCCCGGGCGCGTCCCGCGACCGCCCCGGCTGGAGGGGTCGCCCTCCTCCGACTTCGATGATGAGGAGAACGGCAGTGGCGAGGATGTGCGAAGGCCGGGTGGCGGTGGTCACCGGCGCGGGACGCGGCATCGGCCGCGGGCACGCGCTGGAACTCGCGCGCCAGGGCGCCCGGGTCGTGGTCAACGACCTCGGCGGCGACGTGCACGGCGCGAACCCCGACTCGGCCGCGGCCAAGGAGGTCGCCGAGGAGATCATCGCGGCCGGGGGAGAGGCCGTGCCCAGCGGTCACGACGTCTCCACCGCCGACGGCGCCGCCGGCCTCGTCCGGCTGGCCCTCGACAGCTTCGGCGCGCTGCACGCCGTGGTGAACAACGCGGGCATCCTGCGCGACCGCACCATCGTCAACATGACCGAGGACGAGTGGGACTCCGTCATCGCCGTCCACCTGCGGGGCACGTTCCTGGTCGCCCGCGAGGCGGCCCGGCACTGGCGGGAACGCTCCAAGGCGGGCGAGCCGGTGGACGCCCGCATCATCAACACCTCGTCGGTCTCCGGCCTGTTCGGCAACACCGGGCAGAGCAACTACGGCGCCGCCAAGGCCGGCATCGCCGGGTTCACGATCATCGCGTCGCTGGAGCTGGCCCGCTACGGCGTCACGGTCAACGCGGTGTCCCCGTCCGCGCGCACCCGCATGATCACGCCGCGCGGGCAGGAGCGGATGGCCGCCCGCGACGACTTCGACCCGTTCGACCCCGAGAACATCGCGCCGCTGGTGGCCTGGCTCGCCGGGACCGGGTCCAAGGACGTCACCGGGCGCGTCTTCAACGTCCACGGCGGCCGGATCAGCGTCCTCGAAGGCTGGAACGAGGGCCCCACCGTCGACAAGGGGAAGCGCTGGGACCCTGACGAGCTCGCCGCCGTCATGCCGGAGCTCGTGGGCAGGGCCCGCGCGAACGTCACCCTCGGCTGACCGGGGGGGATCGGCCGTGGCATCGCCGGAGGACGGGGGACCTCGGCGACGCCACGGCCGGTGTGTCAGCTCTCCGTGAGCCGCAGGACGGCCCCGAAGCAGTCGTCCGGGTCGAGGACGAGGTCGTCGGACTGGCGCTCGGCGATCCGCACCCCGCACGACGCGAGATGCTTCCGCGCGGCGTCCAGGTCGCGGACCTTGAACGTGACCGAGTGCATGATCTCGCCGTTGCGGGCGAGGTCGCGTCCGGCCCGGCTCTCCTCGCCGTCCGGACGGGCCAGCTCGATGACCGTGTCCTCGCCGACGTGCACGAAGACACTGTCGGTGGCGTCCGCGCCCCGGCCCCGGTGCAGCACCTCGCCGCCGAGCGCGCCCGCGTAGAACGCGACCGCCCGCTCCAGGTCGCGGACGACCACGGTCATGTACGCGACGCGCTCGACGCCCAGCGGATGCACGTCGCTCCAGTAGGACGTCGAGAACCCGGGACGGAACCGCGGGTCCTCCAGGCCGCTCACGGCTTCGACGTCCACGAACTCGATGGCGCCGTGGCTGTCCCTCGGGTGGGTGTAGAGGGAGCCGGGGAACTCCTCCGACTCCATGTCCGAGCCGCCCGGCCCGGTCACGCGCACGCCCGCCGAGCGCAGCCGCTCGTAGAGGCCCCGCAGGTCCTTGACGTACCAGGCCAGCGAGTGGAGGTGCTGGCCGAACCTCGCGTAGAACCTGCCGACCGGGGTCGCCTCGGCGCCCGGCAGCCGGCTGGACATCATCGGCTCCATCACGAAGTCGGCGATGACGACGAGCGACGCGTCCCGCTTCTCGACGGCCAGATGGCCCTTGTAGAAGCGCTCGACGCCGAACACCCGGTCGTACCAGCCGTCCGCGGCGTCCAGGTCGGAGACCATGTGGATCGCGTGGTAGAACCTGCCGATCTCGAACAACGTTCCGCTCCCTCTCTCGGCCCTCTCCTGGCCCCGGCCCTGGCGAATCCGCTCGCCCGGCCCTAACATATCTACCAGACGGTTGGTTGTTTAATCGTTCGTTCGTGAGATGCCGCGGGCCGGGTTCTCACCGGTCGGAGGGGGTCTGCAGTGATATTGAGCATCGGTTCGCGCCTGCGCAGCGCGGTGTGCGACGCCGAGGTCGTGGTGGTCAGGTCGAGCGGCGAGGAGGTGGACCTGCGCTGCGGCGGCCGTCCGATGATCGCCATCGACGCGACGGCGGAGCCCGGCGCCGCGCCAGATCCCGGCTTCGCGGACGGCGTCCTGCTCGGCAAGCGCTACGTCGGCGCCGGCGGGCGGTTCGAGCTGCTGTGCACCAAGGCGGGCGCGGGGTCGCTCGCGGAGGCGGAGGAGCCGCTCGGCATCAAGGACGCCAAGCCGCTGCCGTCCTCCGACTGAGCCGGCCGATGGACGTCGCACTCCTGCTCCAGATGGCCGCCGACGGCTTCGGCGACCGCGTCGCGCTCGGCCCTCGGCACGGCCATCCCGCCGAGACGCTGACGTATGAGCAATTGCACGAGCGCTCCCGGCGGGCCGGCGCCTGGCTCGCCGGACGGGACGCCCGCCACGCCGTTCTGGTGGGCGTGAACTCGCCGGCCGTCCCGCTGCTCCTCTTTGGCGCCGCGTTCGCCGGGATGCCGATGGCGCCGCTCAACTACCGGCTGGCCGACGAGCGCCTCGCGGCCGTGCTGCGCCGCGTCGTCCCCGGCGTCGCGGTCACCGACCCCGCCTCCACCGGACGGGTCCGCTCCCTGCAAGACGCGCTCGCCCCGGTGGACACGGCGACGTTCCTCGACGCCGCCGCCACCGATCAGGGTCCCGTCCCGTCGGGCGCGGATCCCGAAGGGATCGCGGTGCTGCTGTTCACCAGCGGCACCACCGGCGAACCGAAGGCCGCCGTGCTCCGGCACCGGCACCTGGCGTCCTACGTGGTGTCGACGGTGGAGTTCATGGGCGCGGAGGAGGACGAGGCGACCCTGGTGAGCGTCCCGCCATACCACATCGCGGGCATCTCGGCCGTCCTGACCTCGGTCTACGCGGGACGCCGCATCGTGCAGCTCCCGTCGTTCGACCCGCGCGAATGGGTGCGGCTGGCCGAGCGGGAGCGCGTCACGCACGCGATGGTGGTGCCGACCATGCTCGGCCGGATCCTCGACGCGCTCCCCGAGCGCACGGGCCCGCTGCGCGCGCTGCGGACGCTGTCGTACGGCGGCGGCCGGATGCCGGTGCCGGTGATCGAGCGCGCGATGCGGCTGCTCCCGCACGTGGAGTTCGTCAACGCGTACGGGCTGACGGAGACCAGCTCCACGATCGCGGTCCTCGGCCCCGGCGACCACCGCGCGGCGATGGGGAGCGCGGACCCGGACGTCCGGCGGCGGCTGGGCTCGGTCGGCGTCCCGGTGCCGTCGGTGGAGGTCGAGATCCGCGACCCGTCCGGGCGGCCGGTTCCGGCGGGCGCGGCCGGGGAGATCTGGGTCCGCGGCGAGCAGGTCGCGGGCGAGTACCTGGACCGCCGCGCCATCCGCGCGGACGGCTGGTTCCCGACCAGGGACGAGGGCCGCCTCGACGGCGCCGGCTACCTGTACGTCGAGGGCCGCCTGGACGACGTGATCGTCCGCGGCGGCGAGAACATCTCGCCCGGCGAGATCGAGGACGTCCTCACCGCGCATCCCGCCGTCGCGGACGCCGCCGTCGTCGGCCTCCCCGACACCGAATGGGGCGAACGCGTCGTCGCCGCCGTGGTGCTCCGCGACGGCCAGAAGACCGAGGGCGCGGAACTCCAGGAGTGGGTGCGGGCGCGGCTCCGCTCGTCCCGCACCCCCGAGCACGTGGCATTCCGCACCGGACTGCCCTACACCGACACGGGCAAGCTGCTCCGCCGCGACCTGCGCGCGGACCTGCTCGGCGAACAGGAAGAGAGCATGCCGTGACCGAGAAGCCCGACTACAAGTTCGTCACGTACGAGGAGCTCGACGGCGGGACGATCGTCCGGATCCTGCTGAACCGGCCGAAGACCCGCAACGCGCAGAGCCGCGGCCTGCTGGTCGAGCTGAACGACGCCTTCCTGCGCGCCGAGCAGGACGACACCGTCCGCGTCGTCATCCTCGGCGGGGTGGGCCCGATGTTCTCGTCCGGCCACGACATCGGCTCGGCCGAGGCCCGCGCCGAGTACAGCCCGGGCCCGGACCAGCACCCGACCACGCGGATCAACGGCGGCTCCCGCACCGGCATCGAGAAGATGATGCTCCAGGAGTGGCACTACTTCTTCGAGAACACCCGCCGCTGGCGCAACCTCCGCAAGATCACCATCGCGCAGGTGCACGGCACCGTCTACGCGGCCGGGCTGATGCTGATGTGGGCGTGCGACCTGATCGTCGCCGACGACGAGGTCAAGTTCGCGGACGTCGTCGGCACCCGGCTCGGCATGTGCGGCGTCGAGTACTTCGGCCACCCGTGGGAGTTCGGCCCGCGCAAGGCCAAGGAGCTGCTGCTCACGGGCGACTCGATCGACGTCCACGAGGCGCACCGGCTCGGCATGGTCAGCAAGGTGTTCGCCCCCGACCGGCTCGGCGACGAGACGGTCGCGCTGGCCCGGCGGATCGCGGCGCTCCCCACCATGGCCGCGCTGCTGATCAAGGAGTCGGTGAACCAGACCGTCGACAACATGGGCTTCTACAACTCGCTGAACTCCTGCTTCACGCTGCACGAGCTCAACCACGCGCACTGGTCGAACGAGACCAAGGGCGAGAGCATCGTCGCCACCCCCGAGCACGGCATCCCGGACTGGCGCTCGGCCCCGCCCGTCAAGCCCGCCCAGAAGGACACCGCCGAGGCCCCCGCCTAGCGGCGGATTCCAGGCCCGCTCACAAGGCCCCGCTCATCCGAATGGCCGCCGCCGGAGATCCCGGAGGCGGCCATTCGGATAAGCGGCGGGCTAGCCGTCGGTGTGGTCGGCGCAGGCCAGCAGGACGCCGGCGAGCTGCCGCGCCTCGTACGGCGACAGGCTGATCACCCGGTAGCGGGAGCCGACGTGGTAGGTCAGCTCCACCGACGGCGCGGCCTCACCGGCGTCGCCGGTCTCGTCCGGCTCGTACTGCACGACCCTGACGTCGACCGACTCGGGCAGCCGCACGTCGTGGCGGTGCGACAGGGACAGGCCCTGCGTCTCGCTCTCGTGCAGCAGCGCCGTCCGCGTCCCGGAGTGGTCCAGCGTGCACCAGTCGGGGCAGCGCTGGTCCCGCGCGCAGGCGTCCTTCGAGGCCAGGGGCATGGGTCCTCTCTCCTTCCTCAAGCACGCACCAGGGGTGACGTGACATCGCGGAACGACGTCTCCATCGAGATCCGGACGTCGACGACGGTGGGCAGCGCGTCCTCGGCGAACGCCTCGCGCAGCGCGTCGCCGAGGTGCGCCGGGTCGTCCACGCGGACGCCCCGGCAGCCCATCGACCGGGCGATCGCCGCATGGTCGAAGTCGTTGAAATGGGACACCGACGAGCCGCCGTGCACGACCCACCCCAGCGCCGCGTTGTTGAACACGACGGTGACGATGGGGATGCCGTGCTCGACCGCCGTCATCAGGCCGTTCATGGTCATCGCGAAGCCGCCGTCGCCGGTGACCGCGGCGACGCGCCGGCCGGGGTGGACGAGCTTGGCGCCCAGCGCGGACGGGATCGCGTAGCCCATCGGCCCGATCCCGGCGGCCTGCAGGAAGCCGCCCGCGTTCGGCGTCCGGTAGTAGTGCGTCATGAAGATGCGGTTCTCGCCCGCGTCGCAGGTCACGATGCCGTCGTCGCCGATCGCGCGGGACAGCTCGGCGATGAGCCGCTGCGGCATGATCGGGACGGCGCCGGACGCGGCCGCCGGATGGTCGAAGTGCCCGTGCCGTTCCCGCAGCTCCGCCACGCGCTCCCGGCCGCCTCCGGTCCCGCCCCCGCCGAGCGCCTCGGTGAGGCGGTCGAGCGTGGCGGCGGCGTCGCCGAGCAGGACGTGCTCGCTCGGGAACGACCGTCCGGCGTTGAGCGGCTCCACGTCCACGTGGACGAGCGTCTGCCGCTCCGGGTCGAGCAGGGCCGGGTTCTCCATCGCGGTGTCGCCGGAGCTGAGCTTGGTGCCGACCGCGATCACCGTGTCTGCGCCGCCGACCGCCGCGTTCGCGGCCTCGGTGCCGAAGGTGCCGTACACGCCGAGCGCGAGGTCGTGCGTCTCGGCGATGCAGCCCTTCCCGGACGGGCTGGTGACGACGGGCGCGCCGAGCGTCTCGGCGAAGCGGCGCAGCGCGTCCTCGGCCCGCGCGATCCGCACGCCGTTCCCGGCGATCACGACCGGCCGGTGCGCCGAGGCGACGGCTGCGGCCGCGGCCTCGACGCGCTCGGCGGAGGCGGGCGGGGACGGCTGCGGCAGGTACCCGGCGGTCGGGTAGAGGCGGGGCCGCGACTCGGGCCCGACGTCTCCGCGGAGCGCCGCGCCCGAGTACAGGACGGCGACCGGCCCCCGCTGCCCGGTCAGCGCGTGCCGGATCGCCAGCTGCGTGCCGTGCACCGCCTCGGCTGGGCCGCGTGCGTCCACGACCTCCTTGGTGATGCCGGCGAAGCTCTGCCGCGCGTCCCAGTTCCCGTACTCGCCGGTGCCCGTCTGGTACGAGCCGTGCTGGGTGAGCCCGGCGCCGTCGGAGAAGTCGGTCAGCAGGAGCATCGGGCTGCTCGACAGGTGCGCCTCGAGCGTGCCGATCACGCCGTAGCCGAGCACCCAGGGGCCCTGGCCGATGAGCACGCCGGGACGGCCGGTGAGCCGTCCGTACACCTCGGCCATCGCGCTGGCCAGCGACTCCTGCCGGACGACGATCGTGCGGATGGAGTCGCGGTACTTCTCCAGCGCGGTGAAGATCCGGCCCGTCTCGCCGCCGGGGACGCCGAAGACCGTGTCGATCCCGGCCTCGGCGAGGACCGTGGCGATCGCCTCGGGGACCGGCGTCGGGGTCGTGAGGATCCGCTGTGTCGGCATGTCCTCACGATGCCATCCCCCGATCCGGCTAGTCAACCAACCGTCTGGTAGATATAGGATCGCCTTGCGCACCGTCGTACGGGAGGAACGGGACATGAAGTTCGGTCTGCCGATGTACGGGCTGAGTCCGCGGCACCAGCCGGAGGCCGCGCGGCTGGCGGAGGAGCACGGCTACGAGTCGGTGTGGGTGCCCGAGCATCTGGTGCTCCCCGCCGAGCTCCCGGCGACCTACCTCTACACCCCGGACGGTCGTCCCCCGATCGAGCCCCGCACCCCGATGTACGACCCGTGGGTGGTCCTCGCGGCCATCGCCGCCTCGACCGAGCGGATCCGGCTGGCGACGAACGTGTACGTCCTGCCGCTGCGGCACCCGATCGCCACCGCGCGGTCCGTGGTGACGGTCGACCGCGTGTCGGGCGGACGCGTCACGCTCGGCGTCGGGGTGGGCTGGCTGGAGGAGGAGTTCGGCATCGTCGGCCAGTCGTTCCGCGACCGGGGAAGCCGCACCGACGAGATCATCCCGCTGCTGCGCCGCCTCTGGAGCGAGGAGACCATCACTCACAAAGGCCGCCACTACGCGTTCGGGCCGGTCGCGTTCGAGCCCAAGCCGGTGCAGCGGCGCGGCGCCGGACGCGGCATCCCGGTGGAGGTCGGCGGCACGTCCCCGCCGGCGCTGCGCAGGGCGGGCCGCCTCGGCGACGGCTGGATCGAGATCGGCGCGAAGGACCTCGACGACGTCGCCCGCATGCTCGCGGTGGTGCGCGCGGCCCGAGGGGAGGCGGGCCGCTCGGACGAGCCGTTCGAGGTCACCTGCAGCGTGCCCGGCGACGTCGACACCGTGCGCCGCGCGGAGGAACTGGGCGTGACACGCGTCATCGCGTCCCCGGTGCGGGAACACGACGGGCGTATCACCAGGGAGGACGTTCTGGACGGCATCAAGCGCTTCGCCGACGAGGTGATCGCGCGGACGGGAGACGGCTGATGGGCGGCCTCAAGGACAAGTACTGCATCGTCGGGGTGGGGGAGACCGCCTACGTGCGCGGCTCGGGACGCACCACCCGGAGCATGGGCGTGGAGGCGGTCCGCGCCGCGATGAACGACGCGGGGCTGGACGCGTCCGACGTCGACGGGATGCTCTGCTACCAGGTCGGCGACTCGACGCTGTCCCAGACGATCGCGACCGACCTCGGCGTCCGGCTCAACTTCTACACCGACACCTACGGCGGCGGATCCAGCACCGAGACGATCATCGGGCTGGCGATGGGCGCGATCGAGGCGGGCATGTGCCACACGGTCGCGGTGTTCCGGTCGATGAACGGCTACTCGTCGCTGCGGATGGGCGGCCGTCCCGCACCGACCGGGCCGGGCCCGGCACGGCTCGTCGGCGACGCGCTCGACACGACGCCGTACGGCATCGGCAGCCCCGCCCAGCGGTTCCAGTTCACGTTCGCGCGGCACATGCAGACCTACGGGACGACGAACGAGCAGCTCGCGCACGTCAAGGTGGCGCACGCCAAGCACGCGTCCAACAACCCGAGGGCGTACTACCGCGAGCGCGTGACCGTCGACGACGTGCTCGACTCGCGGTGGATCGTCAAGCCCGCCTGCCACCTGCTGGACTGCTGCGTCGAGACCGACAACGCGACCTGCGTGATCGTGACGTCCGCCGACCGGGCGCGTGACCTGCGGCAGCGTCCGGTGCACATCATGTCCGTGGTCGGACGGGCCAACAAGCCGTACCAGGACCCGCTCGCCCACTACCAGTGCGACCCGATCACCAGACAGGCCGGCTACTACGGCGGGCGGATCGCGTTCCGCAACGCCGGGGTCGAGCCCGCCGACGTCCAGCTCACCGGTTGCTACGACGCCTTCACCTTCACACCCGTGCTGCTGTTCGAGGGGTACGGGTTCTGCGGGGAGGGCGAGGGCGGCGAGTACGTGTCCGGCGGGACGATCGAGCTGGGCGGGGCGCGTCCGAACAACACCAGCGGCGGGCAGCTCTGCGAGGGCTACACGCACGGCATGAACCTGGTGATCGAGAACGTCCGGCAGCTCCGCCACCAGGCCGACGACTCCTGCCCGGGCTGGCGCGAGGGGCGGCACACCTACGACCACGCCGAGGGCGGCTGCCGCCAGGTCCGGGACGTGGAGCTGGCGATGAACATGGGCTGGGGGACCCCGGCGGTGTCCAGCGCGCTGATCATGAGGAGGTAGCGGTGGCGGTCTACAAGGGCTTCGACATCGCGGCGGACCCGGCGGGCTCGGAGCACCGCGGGTACTTCGAGGCGGCCGGGCGCGGCGAGCTGGTCGTGCAGCGCTGCACGGCCGCGGGCTGCGGGCTGATGCGCGGGCAGATCGGCGCGGCGTGCCCGTTCTGCACGGGCCTGGAGTGGGAGTGGCAGGCGGTCGCCGGCACCGGGGTGATCTACAGCTACCAGATCGTCGCGCGGGCGGTGAACCCCGCGTTCGCCGACTGGGTGCCGTACCCGGTGGTGCTGGTCGAGCTGGACGAGCAGCGCGGCGTGCCGTGGCGCGGCGGCGCCGAGGACGAGTCCGTCTCGCTGCGCAAGATCGCGAACCTGGTGGACGGCGGCGACCCTTCCCGTCCCGAGGACGAGGCGAACGTCGCGATCGGGCTGCGCGTCCGGGTGTGCTTCACCGAGCTCGGCGACGGCCTGGCGCTGCCCCAGTTCCGGCTGAGCGACGAGCCGCCCGAGCACGACCCGTGGCGCGCCCCGACGCGCGCCGCCGAACGCGCCGCGTCGCGCGCCGCCGAGCGGCCGTCCTGATGGAGCCGTGGGAGCTGGCCGCCCGGGAGTGCATCCGCGACCTGGTGGCCCGCTACAACTCCAACGGCGACAGCGGGCGGTTCGAGCACCTCCTGGAGCTGTTCGCGCCGGACGCCACGATGGACGTCGGCGACGGCCGCGCCTACCGGGGCCGCGACGAGATCGCCACGATCTTCACCGGCACCGGGGACCGCTGGCGGGCCGCCGCGCAGGCGCGCGGCGTCCCGCCCTACGTGCGGCATTTCACGGCCACCCACCAGATCGACCTGCTGGATCGCGAGCGCGCGAAAGGCCGCAGCTACTTCCAGGTCCTGATGCCGCACGGCCTCGACCACTGGGGCCGCTACCTGGACGAATACGCCCTGATCGGCGATCGCTGGCTGTTCGCCCACCGCCGGGTCGCCGTCGACGGCCGCACTGCCGCGGTCTAGGCAAACTACCAGACGACTGGTAGATTTCAGGCGACCGGAAGGAGATGCCGTGCAGACAGCGCGCCGCCCGGAGCTCAGACGCAACGACCACACGCTCAGCGAGGACCAGCAGGACGTCGAGGTGGTCTTCGCCGAGTTCTTCCTCCGGGAATGCCCAAGCTCGCGAGTACGGGACGCCGAGCCGCTCGGGTACGACGAGAAGCTCTGGCGCTCCCTCGTCCAGACGGGCGCGGTCACCATGGGGCTCCCCGAGGCGCTCGGCGGGGGCGGGGCGTCCGTCCTGGACCTCGCGCTGGTGGCGGGCGCGTTCGGCCGCCACCTCGCGCCCGTCCCGCTGATCGAGGCGGCGGTCGCGCTCCGGCTGCTCGCCGACGCGGCACCGGACGTAGCGCGCACGTGGATCGATGGCGCGGCGGCCGGGGGCCGGTTCCCGACGCTCGCGCTCCGCCCCGCGGACGGCGACGGCGCCGCGCAGCTCGTCCCGGCCGGGGCGATCACGGGCGCGGTCATCGCTCTGACGGGCGGCGAGCTGGTCCTGCACAACGTCGCCGAGCCGCCGCCCCCGGTGGGGAACCAGGGCCGCGCCCCGATCGCCTGGTGGCATCCTTCGCCGGACAACCGTGTGGCCCTCGCGGACGGCGACAGGGCGCGCGAGCTCTACGAGGGCGCGGTGCGCGAGTGGAAGCTGCTCACCGCCGCCGCGCTGGCCGGACTCGGCGAAGGCGTCCTCGCGCTCGGCCTCGACTTCGTCAAGGACCGCACGGCGTTCGACACGCCAATCGGCGCCTTCCAGGCGATCTCGCACGCGCTCGCCGACGCGCACACGGCGGTGGTCGGCGCCCGCAACCTCGCCCGCAAGGCGGCCTGGTACGCCGCCAACGAACCGGGCGGCCGGCGCGAGCTGGTCCCGATGGCGTTCGCCTACGCAGCGCAGGCCGCGACCCGTGCCGTGACGGTCGCGACGCACGTCCAGGGCGGCTTCGGGTTCACGGTCGAGTCGGACGTCCAGCTCTACTTCCGCCGGGCCAAGGGCTGGAGCGTCCTCGCCGGCGACCCGAGGGCCGAGCTGTCCGCCATCGGCGACCTGCTCGCCGACCGCGTGAGGAGTTAGAACATGGACTTCAGCGTGCTCGAACTGGACGAGGACCTCACCGCCTTCGTGACGGAGGTGGACGGGTTCCTCGACGAGCACCTCACCCAGGACGTCCTGGACGAGGAATGGGAGACCGGCGCCGGGCACAACCGCGCCTTCCACCGGGCCCTCGGCGCCAAGGGCTGGGTCTTCCCCGCCTGGCCGGTCGAGGAGGGCGGCGCCGGGCTAGACCCGCTGCGCGTCCATCTGCTGGACACCGAGCTGCGCCGCCGCGAGGCGCCGACCATCACCAAGGGCACGACCGGCCTGTCGGTCGCGGGCATCCGCGCCTACGCCAACGACGACCTCAAGGCGGACGTGCTGCCGAGGATCGCCAGGGGAGAGGTGTGCGTCTGCCTCGGCTACACCGAGCCCGACACCGGCTCCGACCTGGCCGGGGTCCGGACGAAGGCCGTGCTCGACGGCGACACGTGGACGATCTCCGGCTCCAAGATGTTCACCACCGGCGCGCAGAACTGCCAGTACAGCTTCCTGCTCGCCCGCAGCGAGCCGGACGCGTCCAAGCATTCGGGCCTCACGATGTTCCTGGTGCCGCTCGACTCGCCGGGCGTCGAGATCAGGCCCGTCCACACGCTCGGCGGCGAGCGGACCAACGTCGTCTACTACGGCGACGTCCAGGTCCCCGACCACTACCGGCTCGGGCCGCGCGGGCACGGCTGGTCCGTCCTGTCCGAGCCGCTGCGCGCCGAGCACGGCATCGGCCGCGACGACGCGCACGGGCTCGCGGAGATCAACCCGTCCGGGCTGACGTACTTCCACACGCTGGAGCGGCTGCTGGAGCGCACCCTCCACTGGGCCGTGACGGACGTCCGGGCGGACGGCGCGAGTCCCATCGACGACCCGCTCGTCCGCGCCCGGCTCGGGCAGGTCGCGCTGGACGTCGAGGCGTCCCGCAACACCCCGCCGCCGATGGGCCGGGTGCTGGCGTCCGAGCTGCTCATCCGCGACTCCGCCGACATCATCGACCTGGTCGGCCCGAAGGCGCTGATCGGGCGCGGCGAGGACGGCGCGCTGGAGGACGGCGTCATCGAGTGGGCCCACCGCTTCGCGCAGGGCACCGCGATCTACGCGGGCACCACCGAGGTGCACCGCAACATCATCGCCGAGCGCGTCCTGGGCCTGCCCAGGTACGCCCGCTACCCCCGCGCCACGCCCCGTTAGTCGTCAACGGCGGCGCGGCGGCGGCGCAGGGCGGCGGTCTTGACGCGGTTCTGGCAGGTGGTCGAGCAGAAGCGGCGGCTTCCGTTGCGGCTGGTGTCGACGAAGACCCGTCCGCACCGGTCGTCGGCGCAGGAACCGGCGCGGTCGGCGTGACCGCCGCCCAGCAACCGTGCCAGGGCCTCGGCGCAGATGGACGTCCACATCGGCACCAGGGACGCGTCGGCGGGGTGGTGGTGCAGGCGCCACCGTCCGTCCTCTTTCGCCAGGTGCGGGTGGGCGGGGTGCGCGGCGAGGAGCCGGTTCAGCCGGTCGGCGGCGGCGTCCTCGTCACCGCCGCCCAGCTCGCCGAAGACGGCGTGCAGCTCGCGGGCGAGGGCGGCGAAGCCGGGCACGTGGCCGGGCGCGAGCTGCGCGGCCGAGGGCGGATCGACCGCCAGGACCTCGCGCAGGACGGCCGTGTCCGCGCCCGGTTCGGGACGGATCACCATCCGGTTGACGAGATCGGCGGCGACGAGCACGCCCGCGTCCATGTAACTGTCTAGAAGCAATTGACCAGTGACCTCCGCTCGGTTACCGTGTAACTGTCGTAAGAGGATACGCCAGTGACAGCGCGTCCGGGAGAAGGTGACGGCGATGATCCTGCGGCCCGCCGAGACGGCCGACCTGCCGAGGCTCGCCCCGATGTGGCGCGCGGCGTGGCTCGACGGCCACGCCGGTCACGTCCCCGCCGAGCTGATGGACGCACGCGGCCCCGAGCACTTCGCCGTCCACGCCGCGACGTACGCGGACTCCACGATCGTCGCCACCGGCGACGACGGCCGCTTCCTGGGCATGATCATCCTCGCCCGCGCCGCGGGCGAGGTCGTCCAGCTCGCGGTCGAAAGGGCGGCCCGCGGCCAGGGCGTCGGCGGCGCGCTGCTGCGGAGCGCGGAGGAGCGGTTCGCGGGCGAGCACGAGGAGGCGTGGCTCGCGGTCGTGCCCGGCAACGCGCGGGCCCGCCGCTTCTACGAGTTCCACGGATGGCGGAACACCGGCGCCATGACCTACGCGGCGCCCACCTCGGCCGGCGGCACGGTGCCCGTCCCCGTTCTCAGGTACGCCAAGGCGCTGAGTGCGCTAGCCGTCCGCTGAGGGGACGGCCAGGATCGACAGCGCCGTCGCGGTGACGATGCGGGCGGTGTCGTCCGGCTCCAGGCGTCCGGTGCGGTTCTCCTCCGCCGCCCCGTGCAGGACGTACTGGAGGACGCCCACCAGCCAGGCGATCGGCAGGTCGGTGCGGAACACGCCCTGCTCCTGACCGCGGCGGATCAGCTCTTCCACGCGTTCCGCCGGGGCGGCGTGCAGCTTGCGGACGCGTCCCGGCGGAAGCGTGCCCTGCGCCGCCGTCAACAGCGCCGTGGACTCGGCCACGAGCGACCAGCTCGAAGCCAGCAGCCTGGTGAGCGCCTCGCGCGCGTCCCCGGTCAGGTCGACGGCCGACAGCACCTCGTCGCCGGCGCGCAGCGCGTCCGCCAGCGCGGCCTCGACCAGCTCGGCCCGGTTGCGGAAGTGGCCGTAGAGCGTCATCCGGCCGACCCCGGCGGCCTTGGCGATGTCGTCGATGCTGGCGTTCGGGTCCCGGCTGAGGCTCTCGCGGGCGGCGGCGACGATGCGGGCGATGCTGCGCTCGGCGTCTGCGCGCCGGCGGCGGCCGGAAGCGGCGGTGGGCATGGCATTCATCCTAACTCGTACACGGGAATACGTGTTACTCTCCAAGAAGTTGTACGGCAGTGTACGAGTTAAGGAGGGCCCGACATGACACAGAAGACCCACGACGCGGCCGCGCGGGACGGCGCGGCGCACCCGCTGCGGTGGCGCATCCTCGGACTGCTCGGCGTGGCGCAGCTCATGCTGATCCTCGACGTCACCGTCGTCGCGATCGCGCTGCCGCACATCGAGACCGACCTCGGCCTGGGCCGCCAGGCCGTGACCTGGACGGTCAGCGCCTACACCCTCACCTTCGGCGGGCTGATGCTGATCGGCGGCCGGGCCGCCGACCTGTTCGGGGCCAAGCGGGTGGTGCTCGCCGGCCTGCTGATCTTCACGGCTGCGTCGCTGGCCACCGGGCTCGCAGGCGGCGCTGCCCTGCTCCTCGGCGGCCGGATCGCGCAGGGGGTCGGCGCCGCGCTGATGTCCCCGTCCGCACTGTCCTTCGTAGTGCGCCTGTTCGACGGCGACGAGCGGAACAAGGCGCTCGGCGTCTGGTCCGCGCTCGGCGGCGGCGGCGCGGCCCTCGGCGTGCTGCTCGGCGGCGCGCTCACCGCGGGCCCCGGCTGGCCCTGGGTCTTCTACGTCAACGTGCCGCTCGGCCTGGTGATCCTCGCCGCCCTCGCCCGGATGCTGCCCGGCCAGGCGGTGGCCGTGCCGCGCCCCCGGCTCGACGTGCTCGGCGCGCTGCTGGTCACCGCGTCGTCCGGGTCGCTGATCTACGCGTTCATCCGCGCCGGGGACCACGGCTGGGTCACCGCCGCGTCCGGGGCGCTGGTGCTGCTCGCCGCCGCCGGCTACGTGGCCTTCGTGATCCGGCAGCGGACCGCTCGTTCGCCCATGATGGACGTCGCGCTGCTGGTGCGGCGCCCGGTGGCCACGGGCACGTTCCTGATCCTGATGGCGACCGCCCTGATGATCGCGGTGTTCTTCCTCGGCACGTTCTACTTCCAGCACGCGGAGGACTTCGGCGCCCTGCGGACGGGCCTGCTGTTCCTCCCGGTCGCGGTCGCGACGATGCTCGGCGCGAACCTCACCGGCCGGGCCCTCGCCCGCGCGGGGGCGCGTCCGCTCGCGGTCGCCGGGCTGGTCGTCGCCGCGATCGGGATGGCCGTCCCCGCCCTGTCGATGACCCCCGTGACGGTCGTCGTCGGCACCGCCGTCGCGGGCGCCGGGACGGGCGCGATGTTCGTCGTCGCGTCGGCGACCGCGCTCGGCCAGGTGGCGCCGCACGAATCCGGGATCGCGTCCGGGATCGTCAGCACGTTCCACGAGTTCGGCGCGTCCATCGGGGCCGCCGTCATCTCCAGCGTCGCGGCGGCCAGCCTGGTCGGCGATACGCTCGACGGGTTCACGGACGGGTTCGTCCTCGCCGCCGCCGCCGCGGCCGCGGGCGCGCTCGCGGCGGCCGTCCTGACCCCCGGCCGGGCACGGTGACGGCGCGGGCCGGGAAGGTTTCCAAAAAAGATCGGGGGCCGTGTCGATCCGCGCCGGCCCCCGTTCGACCTAGGGATGAGAGGGTCCCGGAGAGGGGCCCGGACGAGTTCAGAGGGAGACGAGGACCATGAAGTACATGCTGATCTTTCGCGCCACCGACGAGGCCTTCGCGAACATGGGCGACATCGACTTCAACGAGATGATCGAGACCGTCGGCAAGTACAACCAGGAGCTGATCCGCGCGGGCGTCCTCCTGGCCGCGGAAGGGCTCGCCGACGCGGACGAGGGCGTGGTGGTCGACTACTCGTCCGAGCCGCCGGTGGTCACCGACGGCCCGTACGGGGAGACGAAGGAGCTGTTCGGCGGCTTCTACATCCTCAACGTCGCGTCCAAGGAGGAGGCCGTCGAGTGGGCCAAGCGGCAGCCGCTCACCGGACCCGGCTTCAAGACCGAGATCCGCCGGGTCACCGAGATCGACGAGTTCCCCCAGGACAACGAGTGGATCAAGAAGGAGCGGGCGTGGCGCGAGGCCCACGGCCAGCTCTGAACGGCCTGAACGGTTTGAACGGGAGGAGCGGAGATGGCCGGCCCGACGGGACGTGAGGCCGTGGCCGCCGTCTGGCGGATCGAGTCCGCCCGGATCGTCGGCGCGCTCGCGCGGTACACCGGGGACTTCGCCCTCGCGGAGGACCTCGCGCAGGAGGCGCTGGCCGAGGCGCTGGTGACGTGGCCGCGCGACGGCGTCCCGCGCAACCCGGCCGGATGGCTGCTCACCGTCGGGCGGCGCCGCGCGATCGACGCCTACCGCCGCCGCTCCGCGCTCGACGACCGGTACGCCGTCCTCGCCCACCACCTGGGCGAGGGCGGCGCGGCCGCGGGCGGCGAGCCCGCCGACCCGGCACGCGACGACGACGTCCTGTGGGACCCGGACCAGATCGACGACGACGTCCTGGCGCTGATGTTCATCTCCTGCCACCCGGTGCTGTCGCGGGAGGCGCGGCTGGCGCTCACGCTGCGCGTCGTCGGCGGCCTGACCAGCGACGAGATCGCCAGGGCGCTGCTCGTCCCGACCGCCACCGTGCAGGCCCGCATCACGCGGGCCAAGAAGACGCTCGCGGCGGCGCGGGTGCCGTTCGCGGCGCCGCCGGCGGGGGAGCGGGCCGAGCGGCTCGGCTCGGTGCTCGGCGTCATCTACCTGATCTTCACTGAGGGGTCCTCGGCCAGCTCCGGCGGCGACCTGATCCGGTTCGACCTGGCCGGCGAGGCGCTGCGGGTGGCCCGGGTGCTGGGCCGGCTGGTGCCGGACGAGCCCGAGGTGCACGGCCTGCTGGCGCTGCTGGAGCTGACCGCGGCGCGCTTCCCCGCCCGCACCGGCCCGGGCGGCGAGCCCGTCCTGCTGGAGGACCAGGACCGCCGCCGCTGGGACCGCGCCGCGATCCGCCGTGGCCGCGCCGCGCTCGAACGCGCGGAGAAGGCGGGCCGGGGCCTCGGCGCCTACGGCCTGCAGGCGGCCATCGCCGAATGCCACGCCGTCGCGCCGTCGGTGGACGAGACGAACTGGAAGCGCATCGTCCTCATCTACGAGGCGCTCGGACGCCTCGCGCCGTCGCCGGTGGTCGACCTCAACCGGGCGGTCGCGGTCTCCATGGCGGACGGGCCGTCCGCGGCGCTCCCGATCGTGGACGAGCTGGCCGCCGCTGACGCGCTGCCGACCTCGCACCTCCTGCCCGGCGTCCGCGGCGAACTGCTCGCCCGCCTCGGACGCGCCGGCGAGGCGCGCTCCGAGCTGGAGCGCGCCGTGCGGATGTGCGGCAACGAGCGCGAACGCGCGGTGCTGGAACGCAAGCTCGCCGACCTGGGCTGACCTTCGCCCTAGGGACGGGCGGCCTCCGGCGCGTAGCGCAGCAGCACAGCGCCGGAGACGAACCGTCGCGTCTCCAGGAGCCGCAGCCGCGCCGCCGCCGTCTCGAACAGCCGCGCTCCGTGGCCGACGACCACCGGAAAGACGAACAGCCGGTATTCGTCGACCAGGTCCGCGGCGATCAGCGCGTGCACGAGCTGGACGCTGCCCGTCGCGACGATGTCGCGGCCCGGGGCCACTTTCAGCGCGTTGACCTCGTCCACGAGGGGCCCGCGCAGGACGGTGGAGTTCTCCCATTCCGGGTCTTGGATGATGCTGGAGACGACGTACTTGTTCACCGCGTTGAGGTAATCGGAGACGCCCGTCGGGTCGTCCTTCTGGTTCGGCCAGAAGCCGCGGAAGGCCTCGAAGGTGTTCCGGCCGACGAGGAGCGCGTCGGCGGCTTCGCGGTGTTCGGTGGTCGCCGCCGTGATGTCGGTCTGGTCGACGTCCTCGGCGAGCGGGTCGAACCAGCCCTCCGCCATGTCGATGACACCGTCGAGCGTGATGTTCTCCGTGACCACGAGCTTGCGCATGCGTCCTCCCGATTCGAGCCTAGGGGACCGCGCGCAGCGGCGGCCGTCCCGCCGGGGGAGGGGCGGGGACGGCCTGGGTCAGGCGCGCCGTCTCGTCGTCGGCCGCCGCGGGATCGGACATCGCCTGCAGGCGCCGGGTCACCAGGCCCTCGCGGATCGCCCACGGGCAGATGTCCACCCGGCTGATCTTCAACGTGGTCATGAGGGCCTCGGCCACGATCGCGCCGGCGAGGATCTGCGCCGCCCGGGGCCGGGACACCCCGCGCAGCTTCGCCCGGCGCGCGGCGGTCCTGGACGCCAGCACCGGGATCTGCTCGCGCAGCCGCTCCAGCTCCAGCACGCGCGGCGCGTACGGGCCGGCCTTGCGCCTGGGCGCCCCGGTGAGGCGGGCCAGCTGCGTGAACGTCTTGGACGTCGCCACCGGCCGCACCGGGAGCCCGCCGTCCAGCCCCGGCTCCACCTCGGCGGCGGCCTCCGACAGCTCCTCGTACACGCGGCGGCGCAGCCGGCGGACGTGCTTGCGGGACGGCGGGTCGCCGGGCAGATGCTCGCGGGTGAGGCGTCCCGCGCCCAGCGGCAGCGACAGCGCCAGCGCCGGCTCCTGCGCGTCCCCGTGCGCTATCTCCAGCGACCCGCCCCCGATGTCGACGAGCAGCAGCCGCCCGGCCGACCATCCGTACCAGGCGCGGGCGGCGAGGAACGTCAGCCGCGCCTCGTCCCGGCCGGACAGGAACCCGAGCCGCACGCCGGTCGCCGCCGCGACCCGGGCGACGATCTCGTCCTGGTTCGTCGCGTCCCGCACCGCGGACGTGGCGAACGCGATCAGCTCCTCGACGCCCTGGTCGGTCGCGGCGCACGCGGCCTCCCCGACCGATCCGACCAGGCGGCAGACCGCGCCGCCGCCCACGGCCCCGCCCGCGTCGATCGCCTCGGCGAGCCGTGTCGGGCGCTTGACCGCCGTGACCGGCCGCGGCGGCTCGCCGACGCTGATGTCCACCACCATGAGATGGGCGGAGTTCGACCCGACGTCCAGCACACCGATTCGCATGCCGACGCATTACCCGAATAAAGCGGATTCATTGACGTGTGCTCCGGCGCCGCCGCCGTTTGCGGTGCACGGTCGCGGGTACCCGGTCGGCGTTCCCGTCGGGGAGGAGCGGTGGTGGGGATTCCGGGCGCGTCCCTGGCCAGGTCGGTGCTGAGCGTCCCGGTCGCGGCTGCGGAGAAGGCGTCCCGGACCGCCGGCGCGTTCGCGGCCCTGGCCGCCGGAGGCCGCGGGCGGCGCGTGTGGGCCCACGCCGGACGCGCGCACATCCAGGCGAACGGCCTGGCGGGCGAAGGGCCGCGGCACCGGCGGTACGTGCGGGCGCTGACCGAGGCGCTGCGGCGGCTGGACGGCGTGAACTGGGCGGAGGTCAACGCGGTCACCGGCCACGTGCTGGTGGCGTACGAGGAAGGCGACGTGGGCCTCGACGCCCTGATAGAGGTCGTCGAAGACGTGGAGGAGGCGCGCCGGGCCGGCCGGTTCGACGAGGACGCCCACGCGCGGTGGCCCGACGACGAGATGGCCTGGGCCGCGGCCACGTCCGCCCTCGCTGCCGACGTAGCCGGGACGGTCGGCGCCGTCGCCGCCAGGCTGCTGGCCCTCCCGCCGGTGCCGAGCCCCGTGCGGGCCGCGGTCGCGGTGGCCGACTCGATGCCGCAGGTCCGCACGGCCGTGGAGCGGCGGCTGGGCCTGCTGCGCGCCGACGCCCTGCTCGGTGTCGCGAACGCCGTCGTCCAGGGCGCCGGGCACGGCGTCGCCCCGCCGGTCACCGACGCCGTCCACCGGGTCTTCCAGCTCCACGAGATCGGGGCGCGCCGCGCGGCGTGGCGGCGCCGGGAGCCGCGGCTGGCGGCGGCGGGACGGCAGCCGCAGGAGTGCGGCGCCCGCGCCGAGCGGCCGTGCCCGCTGCCGGACGGGCCCGTGGAGAAGGCCGGGAACCGCACCGCGCTGGGGCACCTGCTCGGCGGGGCCGGCGTCCTCGCGGGCACGCGCGACGCGTCCGCCGTCGCCGACCTGCTGCTGGCGACCGTGGCCAAGGCGGCGCGGCACGGCCGGGACGCGTTCGCCGCCGTGCTGGCCCACGACCTGGCGGGACACGGCACGGTGATCCTGGACCCGTCCGCGCTGCGCCGCCTGGACAGGGTCAGCGCGGTCGTCATCGACTCCTCGGTCCTGTGCGACGGCGAGCTGCGGCTGCTGTCGGCGGTCGCCGCCGACGAGGACCTGGACGACGCGGGCGTGTGGCGCGCCGCCGGCGCCGTACTGGCGGGCCGCGACCCCGGCGACCTGGCCGGGCCGGGCCCCTGGCACGGCGGCGCCGGCGCGGAATGGCGGCTGGTGCGCGCGGCGGACGCCCCGTCCGGCGCCCCCGCCGACCCGCAGGGCGTCACCCTGGACCTCACGGACGAGAAAGGCGGACTCTTCGGACGGGTCCGCGTCGGCTGCTCACTCGACCCGTTAGCCGAGGCGCTGCTGTCGGCGGCGCACCAGGCGGCCGACGTGGTCTTCCTGACCGAGCACGCCAGCACCCGCGAGCTGGTCGCCTGGGGCGACGACTCCCCGCTGGCCGTCGAGGAGCTGGCGGAGTCGGTCCGGGCGCTGCAGCGCGAGGGCCATGTGGTGCTGGCCGTGTCGTCCGGCCAGGACCTGGCGCTGGACGCGGCAGATGTCGGGGTCAGCGTCCTGCGCGGGGACGGGCCCGCCGACTGGCGCGCCGACCTGGTGTGCGGGCCGGGGCTCGCCGACGCGTGGCGGCTGCTCACGGCGGTCCGGCCCGCGCGCCGCGCCAGCGACCGCGCGGCGGAGCTGTCGCTGAGCGCGTCCGCGCTGGGCGCGCTGCTGATCGCGGGCCGCCGTCCCGGGCGCCGCGCCGGGCGCGGGCCGCTGGGCCGGGCCGTCACGTCCTGGCAGGACATGCCGCCGGTGCACGCGGCCGCCCTGGCGGCGATGCTGACCAACGCGGTGAGCGCCCGGCGGCTGGACCACCGCCCGCTGCCGCCGCCCGTCGTCCGCGACGCGTGGCACGCCTTCACCGCCGAGGAGGCCGTCCGGCGCCTGTCCCGCACCGCCGCCGACGAAGCGGAGCCGGACGGCCCTGACTCGCTCCTCACCGCGCTGCGGTCACGGCTGGCGGGCGTGCCGCTGCTGCGCAGGACGGTCGTCTGGCCGGCCGGGGCGGGCCTGCGCCTGACCGCCGCCGTCCGGCAGGAGCTCGACGACCCGCTGACGCCCGTCCTCGCGCTCGGCGCGGCGGCCTCCGCGGTCGTCGGCTCCAGCGTGGACGCGCTGCTGGTCACCGGCGTCATGGCGGGCAACGCCCTCATCGGCGGCGCGCAGCGGATGCGCGCGGAGAAGGCCCTCGGCGAGCTGCTCCTCGGGCAGCAGGTCCACGCCCGGCGGCTGCGGCCCGGCGCCAAGGTGGCCCCGCGTCCCGGCGCGGCGGCCCCGGAGGCGTTCGCGCATCTGCGGTCGGCCCCCGCCGAGCAGGTCATGGCCGGACGCCTGCGGATCGGCGACGTGATCGTCCTGCGGTCCGAGGACGTCGTCCCGGCGGACGCCCGGCTGCTGTGGGCCGAGTCGCTGGAGGTGGACGAGGCCACCCTCACCGGCGAGTCGGTGCCCGTCGACAAGAACGTCGAGCCGTCGCCGGGCGGCGACCCGGCGGACCGGCACTGCATGGTCTACGAGGGCACCACGGTCGTCGCGGGCGACGCGGTCGCCCTGGTCGTCGCCACCGCCGAGGCGACCGAGTCGGGCCGCGCCGCCGCCCTCGCCGGGGCGGCGGACGCGTCGTCCAGCATGCAGACCCGCCTGGCGGAGCTCACCCACCAGGCGCTCCCCGCCACCGTGCTCGGCGGCGCGGCCGTCACCGCGCTGGGCATGCTGCGCGGGCTGCCGCTGCGCCGGGCGCTCGGCTCCGGCGTCGCCGTCGCCGTGGCCGCCGTCCCCGAGGGGCTGCCGCTGGTCGCGACCGCCTCGCAGCTCGCGGCGGCGCGGCGGCTGTCGCGGCTCGGCGTGCTCGTCCGCACCACCCGCGCGCTCGAAGCGCTCGGACGCGTCGACACCCTCTGCTTCGACAAGACCGGCACGCTCACCGAGGGCAGGCTCCGCCTCGTCCGGGCCGCGGGGCCCGCCCGTCCGCTCCCGCTGACCGGCGACGGCGGGCAGCGCATCCTCCGCGTCGCCGCCCGCGCCTGCCCGCCCCCGCACGGCCGGCAGGTCGCGCACGCCACCGACCGGGCCGTGCTGGACCGCGCCGGCGACCTGCCGCCGGACGAGCGCTGGTCGCTGGACGAGGAGCTCCCCTTCGAGACCACCCGCGGGTTCTCCGCCTCGCTCGGGCGCGACGGCGACCGGACGGTCCTCGCGGTCAAGGGCGCGCCCGAGGTGCTGCTCGCCCGCTGCGCCCGGATCCACGCGCCCCGCCGTCCCGCCGACCGCGACGAGCCCATGACCGCCGCCCGCCGCCGCGCCGCGGCCGCGACGTTCCGCCGCCTGGCCGGGCAGGGGCTGCGCGTCCTCGCCATCGCCGAGCGGCCCGTCCGCGACCCGGCGAAGGTCCGCGGCGAGATCGCCGAGCACGTCGAGGACCTCACGCTGCTCGGCTTCGTCGGCATCGCCGACACGCCGCGTCCCACCGCCGAGGAGGCCGTGCAGCGGCTGGGCGACGCCGGAGTGCGCACCACGATGATCACCGGCGACCATCCGGCGACCGCCGCCGCCGTCGCCGCCGAGCTCGGGATCCCCGGCGCCGACCGCGTCGTCACCGGGGCGGAGCTCGACGCGATGTCCGCCGCCGAGCGGCTCGCCGCCGTCCAGGAGGCCGCGGTCTTCGCCCGCGTCTCCCCGGCGCAGAAGGTCCGCATCGTGAAGGACCTGCGCAGGGCCGGGCGGGTGGTCGCGATGACCGGCGACGGCGCCAACGACGCCGCCGCCATCCGCCGCGCCGACGTCGGCATCGCGGTCGCCGGGCGCGGCTCCGGCGCCGCCCGCAGCGCCGCCGACCTCGTCCTCACCGCGCCCGACACCGCGCTCATCCTGGACGCGCTGCGCGAGGGCCGCGCCCTGTGGCACAGCGTCCGCGACGCCGCCGCGATCCTCGTCGGCGGCAACGCGGGCGAGGTGTCGTTCACCGTCCTCGGGACGGCCCTCAGCGGCAACGCGCCGCTGAGCACCCGGCAGCTGCTCGTCGTCAACATGCTGACCGACATGCTCCCGGCGCTGGCCGTCGCCATCACCCCGGCGGACGGCGACTCCGAGGCGCCGCTCGGCGGGGCGCCGGTCCACGGCTTCACCGGCGAGGACATGCGCCGCGCGCTGGCCGTCCGCGGCACCGCCACCGCGGCCGCCGCCCTGCTGTCCTGGCAGGCGGGACGGCTGACCGCGCTCGTCCCCGGCGGAGGCCGCCGCGCGTCCACGATGGGCCTGGCCGCGCTGGTCGGCGCCCAGCTCGGCCAGACGCTCATCGCCCGCTGGCGCAGCCCCCTCGTCCTCGCCACCTGCGCGGTCTCCGCCGGGGCCCTGTTCGCGGTGGTCGAGACGCCCGGCATCAGCCAGTTCTTCGGCTGCACCCCGCTCGGCCCCGGCGCCTGGACGATCGTCACCGCGGCAGCGGCGGCGGCGACGCTGGGCGCCGCCGTGGCCCCGCGTTTCCTCCCGTCCGCCGGAACGGAGGTGGGCGAATCGCATTTTCGATTTCCCCGCGTGCCGCTCGTTGAAAGGTGAAAAACCGGCGCTTCACAGGTGCCGGACGGCCGAGTAGCTTGTAGTTCGATACCGAGCGCTCCCCTCGGTTGCGCTGCCCCAACGACCCCCCGCTCTACCGTTGACAGAGGCGCGCCAGAAACGCTCCCCGGTGCCCGTGAACTGCGAAACCGCTCGTCACCACGGGGCAGCAGCCGAGGTCTTTTATTGGTTCGGGGGTGACTTAGGAGAGAAGATGCCCCGTAAAACGCGCACGCTGGCTCCCGCCGCGGCCCTCGCCGTCGCGGCCGTGCTCGCAGTCCCCGTCTCCCCGGCGACCGGCGCGGCGGTCACCCCGCCGGCGCCGGCGGCCGCCGACCCCGCCTTCGACTTCACCAAGCCCACCGTCGCGGCGACCGGGCTGCAGGTCCCCTGGGGCCTGGCCTTCCTGCCCGACGGCAGCGCGCTCATCTCGGAACGCAACAGCGCCCGCATCCTGCAGATGAAGCCCGGCTCGGCGCCGACCGAGGTGGCCCGGCTCTCCGGCGTGACGCCGTCCGGCGAGGGCGGCCTCCTGGGCATCGCGGTGTCGCCGACCTACGAGCAGGACGGATACGTCTACGCCTACTACACCGCGGCGTCCGACAACAGGATCGTCCGGTTCAAGCTCGCGGCCTCGCCCCAGCAGGAAGTGATCTTCTCCGGCATTCCGAAGAACTCCTTCCACGACGGCGGCCGCATCCATTTCGGCCCTGACGGAATGCTCTACGCCGGTACCGGCGACGCCGGCCGGACGGCCAATTCCCAGAACCCGAGCACCCCGGCCGGAAAGATCCTGCGGATGAAGCCGGACGGGACCGCGCCTGCGGACAATCCCACTCCGAACTCGGTCGTCTACACCCTCGGGCACCGCAACGTGCAGGGGCTGGCCTGGGGCGGCGGCCACATGTACGCGAGCGAGTTCGGCAACAACACCTGGGACGAGGTCAACCACATCGAGGCCGGCGACAACTACGGCTGGCCGAACGTCGAGGGCAGGGGCGGCGAGCCGACCTACCACGACCCGCTCGCCGTCTGGTCCACGCGCGAGGCGTCGCCGAGCGGCGCCGCCGTCGCGGGCGACACGCTGTACGCCGCCGCGCTGGGCGGCCGCAGGCTCTGGACCGTCCCGCTGGACGGCAGGGGCGGATCGTCCGGCCAGCCCACGGCGGTGCTGCAGGGCACCTACGGACGGCTCCGCACGGTCGCCGTGGGCCCGGACGGCTGGCTCTGGGTGATGACGAGCAACCGCGACGGCCGCGGCCAGCCCGCCCAGACCGACGACCGCGTCATCCGCTTCCCGAAGGTCGCCCGCTGACCGACCGCGCGGCGTATCGTCCGTCTTAGGATCGCCCGCCGTCCAGTCCACCGGACGGCGGGCGATCGCGTGCCCCCGCGACCGCCTACGATGAGACGTCCGTGCCGCAGGCTGACAGGCAGGAGAGGCTCGTGGACGAAGAGCGCACACCCCATCCCCGGCCGGCCCCCGCGATCGACACCACGGTGTCGCATTCGGCCCGGATCTGGGACTACTGGCTGGGCGGCAAGGAGAACTACGAGGTCGACCGGCAGCTCGGCGACCAGATCGAAGAGGTGCTGCCCGACATCGTCCAGCAGGCCCGCGCGGACCGCCTGTTCCTCGGCCGCGTCGTGCGCTACCTGGCCGGCGAGGTCGGCATCCGGCAGTTCCTCGACATCGGGACGGGCCTGCCGACGGTCGACAACACCCACCAGGTCGCCCAGGGAGTGGCGCCCGAGTCCAAGATCGTCTACGTCGACAACGACCCCCTGGTGCTGGTGCACGCGCGGGCGCTCCTGACCAGCACCCCCGAAGGCGCGACCGACTACCTGGACGCCGACATGCACGACCCGGACGCGATCCTGCGCGGCGCCGAGGCGACCCTCGACTTCTCCGAGCCCGTCGCGATCACCATGCTGGGTGTCGTGTGGCACGTCACCGACGATGACGAGGCCCGGTCCATCATCGGGCGGCTGATGGACCGGACGGCCCCCGGCAGCCACCTGGCCATCGCGCACCCGACCATCGAGATCACGGGCGAGAAGATGGCCGAGGCGATCCGCCAGTGGAACAAGTTCGGCAAACCGCCCGGCACCCACCGCACCCCGCGGCAGATCGAAGCCCTCTTCGACGGCCTGGAGCTGGTCGAGCCCGGCGTCGTCTCCTGCACGCGCTGGCGTCCGGAGGACACCCGGTTCGGCGAGCCCCCCGAGACCGACCAGTTCGGCGGCGTGGCGCGCAAGCCCTGACCGGCCCCCGGACGCGGGCCGCGATCACCGCGGGGTGAGCCGGACGACCGGGTACTGCCGATCGGACTTGCTCTGGTACTTCGCGATGCGCGGCTGGGCGGTGGCGATGCGCTGCCAGGCCCGCTCGCGGTCGTCGCCTTCGAGCCTGTGCGGCGTCACCGGCACGGCGCCGCCCCCGGGCAGTTCGATCGACGCCTCGTCGGAGTGCGCCATCAGGTTGGCGAACCAGTCCGGGTGCTGGCTCCCGCCGCCGGACGCGACGATCAGCCGGGCGTCCTCGTCGTCGTCCGGGAACCACGCCACGGGCGTTTCCCGCTGCTCCCCGCTGTGCCGTCCCACAGTGTGCAGGATCAGCACGTCCATGCCCATGAACGTCCCGCGTCCGCGGCGGACCTTGCGGTTCATGCGGGCGTTCATGCGGTGCTGCATCCAGCGCGAGAACGCGCCGGGCGTGCCGGGCTTGCGCTTCCCGCGACCGTCCGCCTGATTCTCCGCCATCGGACGCCTCCTGTCGGTCACCTCGCTGTCCATGGCGTTCACGCTAGATGCGGCCCGGTCATGGCCGCTTCTCGATTCCTGATCGGTCCCTTGACCCGGACGGACGCCCCGGCGGGTCACTCGTACGGGCTCCCGGGCTTCTTGATGCGCTGGAGCGACCGTCCCCGCAGCTCCTGGACCGCGGTCGCCCGGCGCCCCGCCGGAGGCGGCTGCCAGACGCCGACGACCTGGACCCACGCGTCCTCCGGCGGACGGGGGAGGCCGCGCACGATCACCGGGAACGGGACGGCGTCGCCCGCGCAGCACGCCATCTTCAGCCGGATGAGCCGCCAGCCGCGCTCGCCCTTCGCGGCAGGCGAGACGAAGCCGGTCAGCCGCACCGGGACGCCCTGGAACCGCGCGGGATCGCCGCTCTGCGCCTCGAACGCGCGGCCGATGAACTCGCCCATGGTCATCGGCGCCGGCGGACCTGTCCGCGGCAGCGGGCGGAACCCGCCGGACGGCGCGGACGGCGGCGGCGCCGTGCGGGCGGTGTCCCGCGCGGCGGTGAACGAGCCGAGCGCGGGCGGCGCGATCAGGAAGACCGCCAGCACCGGCAGGCACAGCAGCCAGGCCACCCGCGGCCCGCGTGAATGATCATGACCGTGCTCATCGCCCTCCGCGGCGTCCCCGCCCGTCCGCCGGTCCCGGCGGACACCGGCGGCACCCAGCGCCAGCAGCGCCACCGCGGCCGGGACCAGCACGAACCGGAACCCCGGCCGGACGTAGTTGACGTATTCGCCGGTGCCGAGCGTGATCCACAGCACCGCCGCGCCGATCAGGATCAGCAGCAGGTTCTGCCCGGTCCTGCTCACGTCAGCAGCCCTCCCACCAGCGCGCTGACCCCCACCGCCAGGACGAACGTCAGCGGGACGAACCGGACCACGAAGCGGCGCCCGAAGAAGCCGGCCTGCAGCGCGATCAGCTTCAGGTCCACCATCGGCCCGACCACCAGGAACGCCAGCCGGGCCGTGGTCGAGAACTGCGGCAGGCTCGCCGCGACGAAGGCGTCCGCCTCCGAGCAGATGGACATCAGCACCGCAAGCAGCGCCAGCAACAGCACGGACGCGACGGGAATCCCGGCGACGCCCGTCACCCAGGCGGCGGGGATCACCGCGTTGATGGTCGCGGCCGCGGCGGCACCGACCACCAGGAACCCTCCGGCGTGCATGATGTCGTGCTGCATCGCCTGCCGGAACGCCTCCACCCGTCCGGCCGCCCCCTGCGCCTGCGGACGGGACGGCACCGTGAGCCACTCGCCCTTGCCCACCAGCAGCCACGTCCATCCGGCGAGGACGGCCACCACGAGCGACGCGGCGAACCGGCCGACGACCATCTCCGGGCTGCCGGGAAAGGCGACGGCGGTGGCGGTCAGCACGATCGGGTTGATCGCCGGGGCGGCGAGCAGGAAGGTGAGCGCGGCGGCGGGAGCCACCCCGCGGGCCATCAGCCCGCCCGCGACCGGCACCGACGCGCACTCGCAGCCCGGCAGCACCGCCCCCATCGCGCCCGCGACCGGCACCGCGGCGCCCGGCCGGCGCGGCAGCACCCGCCGCCACACCGACGGCGGCACGAACGCGGTGATCGCGGCCGACAGCGCGACCCCGAACACCAGGAACGGCAGCGCCTGCACGCACACGGCCACGAACATCGTCGTCCACGCGTCCAGCGCGCGCGCCTCGACGCCCGGCGCCACCCACACGCGGCCGGTGACCAGCACGGCCGCGAGCAGGCCGAACGCCCACACCGCCCGGGTTCCCGGGGAGGCGGGGCGGCGGCCCCAGTCGGCGGGAGGCAGCAGATCGTCATCGGCGGTCCGGAGACCGGCTCCGTCGTTCATGACCGTCAATCGTTCCAGAGGGCGGGTGCGGAATGGCCGTTATCGGGACGCATCAGCCACCGGTCAGATGGTGGCGGAGGAAGGCGGCCGTGGTGTCGAGGACCCACGACTGCTGGAACCGGACGTCCTCGTGCCCCGCGCCGCCGAGGACGAGCAGCTGCGAGTCGCGTCCGGCGGCGACCAGGGCCTGGTGCATGCGCAGGCTCTGGTCCAGCGCGATCTGCTGATCGCGGTCCCCGTGCACGATCAGCGTCGGCGGCGCGTGGTCGAGCCGCTGGTACAGCGGGCTGGCGGCACGCGCCCAGTGCGGATCGAGCGTCTTGACGGAGGTCCGCAGGTAGCGGGCGTCGGGCGGGTCCGGCAGCACCTCGCGCTCCAGCTCGGTGCGCGCCAGGCGGGCCACCAGGTCGGTGGGCCCGAAGAAGTCGACGACGGCGTCGATGCGGTGTGCACTCGACCTGCTCTGCGGGTCGAGCGCCGCCATCAGCGACAGGTGCCCGCCGGCCGAGGCGCCCCACGCGCCGATCCGCCCGATGGCCAGCCCGTGCCGGGCGCCGTGGGCCCGCAGCCAGCGGACGGCGGCGCGGACGTCGTCGATGGAGGCGGGAAAGGCCCCGGCCTCGCCGAGGCGGTAGTCGATGCTCGCGATCGCCACGCCCCGCTCGGCGAGCCCGGCGGCGAACGAAGTGGCGCCGCTGCAGCGGTCGCCGAAAAGCCATGCTCCACCGTGCACCCAGAGGGAGACCGGGTGCGGCCCCGACCCTTCGGGGATGTAGAGGTCGAGCAGCAGACGCTCACCGTCGGCGATGGCGTACTCGACGTCCACGACCATGCGCTCGTGGGGGGAGGTCATCATGACGCAATGATAACCGTTCCCATTCTTCTGACCAGCCCGTTCGTCCCTCGGGGGTCGACAAGCGCGCGTGGGGGCCTCACATTGATCATGAGCGAAATTTGAGGAGTGTGCCATGTCATCACCGATGACCCGTCGATCCGCTCTCGTCCTGACCGGCGCGGCCGCGGGGACCGCCGCCGCGGGCACCGTGGCCGCCGGCCGCCCGCGGGACCACGCCGACCTGGTGCTTCACTCGGGCGTCGTCTGGACGGGCGACGGCACCGCCCAGGCGGTCGCCGTCAAGGGAAAGCGGATCGTGGCCGTCGGCTCCGACCGGCACGTGCTGGAATGCGCGGGAGACCGCACGCGCCGGGTGGATCTGAAGGGGGCCTTCGTCGGCCCCGGATTCCGGGACCAGCACACCCACCTCATCCAGCGGGCGCTGACCGGCGCCGGCCCGGAGGCGTACCGGCCGGCGTGGAAGCCGTACGACGAGGACGAGGCGTTCGAGGCGCGCAGGCGCACCGGGCAGCGGCACGTGGACATCCACGCGCGCGGCGAGACCCCCGTGGACCAGTGCACCCACAGCCCGGTCACCGAGAAGATGAAGAACGACCTGCTGGTCATGCAGGAGGAGGTGGCCAAGCAGGGCGTCACCACGGTCGTGGAAGCGGGCCTGCGCGACCTCGGCGCCCTGGACGCGCTCTTCCAGCTCGCCGACGAAGGCAAGCTCAAAGTGCGCTTCCTGGTGCGCGTGGCATGGGGCTGCATGGAGGAGGCCGCCCGCATGGGCCTGCGCACCGGCTCCGGCAACGACTGGGTCAAGGTCCTGGGTGTGAAGCTCTACTCGGACGGATGGCTGGGCCCCAGGACGTCCGCGCTACGTCAGCCCTACAGCGACGATCCGTACGGCTTCCCCCGCAAGGGCATCCTGTTCCTCGCCCAGGAGCGCGCCAACCGCGACGTCGGCCGCGCCCGCGAGCTGGGCTTCAACATCACCACCCACGCGATCGGCGACCGCGGGCTGAAGGTGACGCTGAACGCCTACGAGCACAACGACGTGTCGCCCCGGGACCGGTGGGCGGTCGAGCACGTCCAGGTCGCGGAGGACGACCTGCTGGAGCGGATGATCCGGCGCGGGGTGATCGCGAGCATCCAGCTGAGCTTCGCGACGTCCGACCAGCGGTTCGCCGAGGACGCGCTCGGACGGCACCGGCTGCGGTACGCCTACCGCTGGCGGGACATGCTGCGCGCGAGGGTGCCGATGGTGGGCGGCAGCGACTTCGACATCGAGGCGCTCGACCCGATGTGGGGGCTGCAGCGCGTGGTGACCCGCACCGAGTTCGACGGCACCCCGCCCGGCGGCTGGCTGCCGGACCAGCGGCTCGACGTCCCCACCGCGCTGCGCCTGGTCACCTCGCGCGCGGCGTTCGCCTCGTTCGAGGAGCGCGACCGCGGGACGGTGGAGCCCGGCAACTACGCCGACCTCGTCGTCATCAAGGAGAACCCGCTGACGATGCCCGCCGAGCGCCTCGCGAGCGCGACCCGCCTGATGACCGTCACCAACGGCAAGATCGCCTCGGAGGGCCCCGTCCGGTACCCGCCCATGTCCTGACGCCGGGCCCCGTACCGAAGGCGGGCGGGCGGCTCTGGCACTACGATCTCGATGCGGTGCCGAGGGCTGGACGGAGCGCGACATGACCGATGGTTCCCCGCTGCAGGCCCACGATCCGGCCGCGGTCGGCGGGTACCGGCTGGTGGCGCGGCTCGGCGAGGGCGGGCAGGGCGTGGTCTACCTCGCGGAGGACTCCGAGGGCCGCCGGGTGGCCGTCAAATGCCTGAAGGTCCGGCTCGACGGCGACGCCAAGGCGCGTGAGCGGTTCGCCGCGGAGGTCGCGGCGGCCAAGCGCGTCGCCGAGTTCTGCACGGCCCGCGTGCTGGACGCCGACCTGGACGGCTCCGTCCCCTACCTCGTGAGCGAGTTCGTCGACGGGGTCTCGCTGCTGCGGGCGGTGCGGCGGGACGGCGTCCGCACCGGCGCCGATCTGGAGCGGCTGGCGATCGGCACCGCGACCGCGCTGGTGGCCATCCACCAGGCGAAGGTCGTCCACCGCGACTTCAAGCCGGGCAACGTGCTGCTGTCGGCGCAGGGCCCGCGGGTCGTGGACTTCGGGATCTCCCGCGTCCTGGAAGGCGCGGGCGAGGACTCCAGCCAGGTGGTCGGCACGCCCGCCTACATGGCGCCCGAGTTATTCGCCGGCGGGCGCGCCGGGCCCGCCGTCGACGTCTTCGCGTGGGGCTGCACCGTCGTGTTCGCCGCCACCGGCCGGTCCCCGTTCGCGGCCGCCACGATCGAGGCGGTCATGCGGCGCATCTCCACGGACGAGCCGGACGTCGGCGACCTGCGCGGAGGGCTGCGCGACCTGGTCGTCCGCTGCCTGGACAAGGACCCCGAGCGGCGTCCGGACAGCGAAGACCTCCTGCTCGGCCTGCTGCGGCGCGAGCCGAAGGGCGAGGTGAGCCTCCAGGCCGCCGCCGCGGCCGCCGCCGGACCCGCCGCCGCGGCCGCCGGACCGGCCGCCGGACCGGCCGCCGGAACGTCCCGGCCGCCGCGCCGGGCGCGCCGCGCCGCCATCACGGCGGCCACGGCCATCGGCGCGGCGGGCGCGGCGGCCCTGGTCACCGCCACGCTGCTGCCGTCCACCCAGGCCGAACCCGGCGACGACCCGGCGAACCCCGGAAATCAGGCCCCGCCACCGGGAGCGACGGCGATGCCGTCGGCGCGCCCATCGAGCCCGACCGCGACCGCCACCTCCCGGCCACCGTCCCCCGGTCCCAATCCCGGCGCATCCAACGCCCCGGCCGGAGGGACGGAAACCGCACCGAAACCCGGCAAGGCCGGGGGACCGGTCGCCACCTTCAAATGGGCGTCGGCGGAACTCACCCCGCAGCTGAAAAAGACGGCCTGCCTTTATCGCATCAGATACGGCAATTTCGGCAACACCGCCTTCGCCCAGGTCAGGACCTATGGCTCGGGCTGCGGAAAGGTGACCGTCTCCGTCTACGGGCAGTCCGGCTCGTTCTCCGGGACGTGGAATTCGGCCGCCTCGCCAGCGCGGAGCGGCCGGGACGGATGCGGCGCCTACGTCGAACGGCAGGCCACGTCGTCCGCGAACCACATCGCGACCGGAATGGCCGTCGCCTTCGACAGCATCGGCGGCACCGCGCGCTACCTGCACAGCACCGGAAAACCGATCAGCGCGCACAGAGCCTGCTGACACCGTTCGTCCGCACCGGACGGCGGCGCCCACCTGACCGGCTGACCTCCACCGGCGTCGACCACGGACCCGCTCTTGCCAGAGTATGTCCGACATCGGACAATCGACGTATTACGTAGACGCTGACCTGGCGGCCTCCTTAGCCTGCCTAGTAGGAAACCTTTCGGTTCCCTACAGGTCTCTACGTTGCGCTGGACAGCTCCAGCGACAAGAAGACCCACGGAGAAGGTGGTCATGTACCGCACAGTTCGGCGACACGTCATCGTTGTCGCGACCCTCACGGCACCGCTGCTCCTCGGCTCCGCCACACAGGCGGCGGGGGCCCCCGCGGACGGCGGGGTCCGGATCTCCACGGCGTTCGAAATCCCCGGCGACCGGGTCTACCCCGAGGGAATCGCCGCCGACCCGTACACCGGCGACATGTACGTCGGGTCGTACGAGGGCGGAGCGATCTTCAGGGCCGAGCCGGGGCAGCGCGTCGCCGAGGAGTTCCTCCCCGCGCGCGGCGACGGACGCTCGCAGGCCCTCGGGCTGGAGGTCGACCGGGCCAGGCGCCTGTGGGTGATGGACCGCCTCACCGGGCTCGCGGTCTACGACATCCCCACCCGCCGCCTGCTGGCCCGCTTCGTCGTCCCCAACCAGGACCCGCGCCTCGTCAACGACGTGGCCATCACGCCGGACGGCACCGCCTACATCACCGAGAGCCGGCAGGCCATCGTCTACCGCGTCACGCCCGAACAGCTCGCGGACGCGGGCGAGCAGGGCGGCGAGGTGCCGCTCACGCCCGCCTTCGACCTGTCCGAGGTCGTGGAGCCGCACGAGCCCAACACGATCACCCTCAACGGGATCGTCGCCGAGCCGTCGGGACGCTACCTGCTGACGGTGGACATGACCGGCGCCGACCTGTACCGCATCGCGCTGCCCTCCGGAAAGGTCGACAAGGTCGCCCTGAGCGGAGGGAGCATCCTCACGGGCGACGGCATGGAGCTGCAGCACGGCACGTTGTGGGTGGCCCACCCCATCAAGGACGCCTACGCGATCAGCAAGTGGCGCATCGGCTCGGACGGCGGGTTGGCCCGGATGACCGGACGGCTCACCGACCTGGCACTCCAGACCCCGACGACCCTGCTGCGTAAGAACGGCAAGCTGTACGTGGTCCGCTCCCAGTTCGACAAGGGCGGCCCCACGGGACCGGGCACCCCGCAACTGCCCTTCTCCGTCGCCACCGTCCGCGGATTCTGAGCCGCTGACAATCCGGTCCGGTGGGGACTCGGGCCCTGGTAGTGGGGTGCCGGCGGACGCACGTCCGCCGGCGGCCAGGGCCCGTCCCGCCCGGTCTGGCCCGGACTCTGGCCAGACCGCTTCAGGGCGTCAGCGCGGACACCGGGCCGAACGTCCGCACCAGGCTCGGGTCGTGGAATGCCGTGATGCGCGCGATCCGGTCGCCCGTCAGGGTCAGGACCTCGACGGCGTGCGCCTCGTACCGGCCGTCGCGCCGACGCGCGTAGGCGACCAGGGCGGTCGGGTCGTCAGTCGGGCTGGCGGGTCAGCGCCATCGTCTCGCGCTCGTAGGTGCGCAGGGCGTTGATCACCAGGTTCCGCTCGGCCGGGGACAGCGGCTCGAACGCGGTGCGCCACGCCGCCGCGCCCGCGCCCAGCCAGGCCTCGATCGCGGGACGGTGGGCGTCGGCGATGCTCACGATCGTCCGGCGGCGGTCCCGGTCGTCCTCGCGCCGCAGCAGGATCTCCTGCCGGCTCAGGTCGCCGACCATCAGGCTGACCGTCGTCGAGGCGAGCTGGAGCTGCTCGGCGAGCTGCTTGACCGTGGCGGACTCGTCGTAGAGCAGCAGCGCCAGCAGCGACAGGTGCCGGGGCGTGAGCGCGAAGTCGCGCAACCGCTCCGGGACCGGCATCCGCTTGGCCCGCGCCACCAGCCGCGGCATCAGCCGGATCATCTCGCGCACGCCCTCGTCGACGGTCGGGCCGTCGGTTGACATCGAACCCTCCGAGATTTAGTGTTGCTTTCAAATCTATTTTGATAGCAAGGCTTATTATGCCGGAGGGCTCGCATGGCCGTCTACGACCTGGACCACTTCACGCTCGGCGTCCGGCACCTCTACGCCGGGGCCGAGCGGCTGCGCGGCGAGACCGGGCTGCGCAGCCACGAGGGCGGATGGCTGGACGCCGTCCCGACCGCCCACCGCACCATCCCGCTACCGGGCGACGCCTACGTCAACATCGAGTCGGTCATCGACCACCACGCCGACGTAGCGCCCGGAATCGACGCGTTCCGCACCTGGTTCGAGCAGACGACCCTTCTCGGCGACCACTGGATGACCTGGAACCTCAGGGCCCGCACCCGCGCGGACCTTGAGGAGGTCGCGCGGCGCTTCGGCGGCGAGGTGGTCACGGCACCCGGCGCCCGCCGTCCGGACGGGTCGACCTGGGCCACGACCATGGCTCCGGGGAACGTCGCGATGACCTGGGGGAGGGGGCTCCCGAACTGGTACTTCCACGAGGACATGGCGCAGCACCCCGCCCGCCGCGTCCCCATGGACCATGAGCGTCCGCTGCGCGAGATCGGCTGGATCGAGGTGGGCGGCGACCCGGCCGAGCTGGAGGAGCACGTCGGCGCCGAGACGTTCGCGGCGCTCCCGCTGCGGTTCGTCGACGGCCCCGCCGGGCTGCGCGGGGTCGGGCTGACCACGGCCGACGGCGAGGAGATAGCGCTGCGCGCGCCCTCCGGCGCCCCCGGCCTGGCCGAGCTCGCCGCCCGATCCTCCTGAGGCCCCGTCGGGCGGAGCGGAGGGCGCTACCGGCTCGTCTCGCGGGCCTCGTCGAGTGCGCGCCGCCCGCTGACCACGAGGAGGATCTCCTTGGCGCTCATCGCCATGACGGCGGGTCCCTCGCCGACGGAGACGTCCGCGTCGGTGGCGGCCAGCCTTCTCCCGCCGAGGTCGACGCCGAAGTACTTCAGCTGCTTGTCGACGGCCGACGCCAGGACCAGCGCGAGCCGCTCGGGCGGCGGCGAGGGGAGGCCGAGCGGTTCGGTGACGTCCAGGCCGTGGATGACGTCGTGGCTGAGCGCACCGGCCTGCCCGCCGCCGGGCGGCCGCCACGGGTGCTCGATGTTGCGCCGGAGAAGGTCGAGAAGTTCGCCCTCGCTCATGGCCTGCGCCGTTGACCGGGCGTCCCGGTCGGCATAGCGGTTGAACGAGAACCCGGCCCGGACCAGCCCCGCCATCAGCGCGAGCGGTCTGGTCCGGAACGGCATCGTCATGTGGGCGACCACCTCGCGGACCCGCCAGCCGTCGCACAGGGACGGCGCGTCCCACCGCTCCGGCGCGAGGTCGCCGAAAAGGCCGGCGAGCCGCTCCCGCTCCGCCCGGGTCTCGCTGATCAGGTGGCTTGAAGATGCTTCCATCGGGCTGTCCTCCGCGTCGTCGGGGTGTTCACCGACTTGTACGACGCGGCGTGCGGCAACTCATCGCTCACACGGTGACCCGCTCTCATCCCGGAGGAACTCGGGGAGGCCGAACTCGGCGAACCGGTGCTGTGTGCCGAGGAACGTCACCAGCTGGGTGAGCAGTCCGTCCCGTATGTCGACCGACACCAGCGCGAACGGACGCAGGACGCCGTCGTCGCCGGGCCGGTACTGCCCGAACCCCGGGGCGCCGTTGATCCGGCAGAGAACCAGCCGCGCGCCCGCGCAGGAATCGCTGGACCCGGCGGCCGCCGCGATCTCCCGCGCGCCGTCCAGCCGCCACTGGAACGGCGGCATCGAGGCCACCGCGTCCTCGCGCATCAACGCGGTCAACCCGGCGATGTCATGGGACTCGAAAGCGGCCACGTACCGGCGGAGCAGGTCTCGCTGCCCGGCGTCCTCGGGGTCGTAGAGGTCGAAGGGGTCTGGCCGGTTCGCCTCCAGCGCGGCCCGGGCGCGCTGCAGCGCGCTGTTCACCGCGGGCACCGTGGTGCCGAGGATCTCGGCGGTCTCCCGGGCGCTGAACACCAGGACGTCGCGCAGCACCAGGACGGCCCGCTGGCGAGGAGCCAGGTGCTGGAGCGCCGCGATGAACGCCAGGCGGACCGACTCCCGCTCCAGGACCACGTCGCCGGGGTTCTGGACGTCCAGCACACGCGAGTCGGGCATCGGCTCCACCCACACCTCTGGAGGAAGCGGCGCACCGAGCCCAAAGTTCTCGGACGTCGCCGGACCCGCGTCCATGACCAGGGCCCGCCGCTTCGCCGCACGGAGCATGTCGATGCAGACGTTCGTGGCGATCCGGTGCACCCACGTGCTCAGCCGCGCCCTGCCCGGGTCGTACTGGTCCCGCCTGGACGACGCCCGGATCAGGGTCTCCTGGACCGCGTCGTCAGCGTCGGCGGAAGAGCCGAGGAGCCGGTAGCAGTAGCCGGTCAGCGGGACGCGCAGAGCCTCCAGCTCCTCGATCCCCACCCCGCCTCCCCGCACGAGCCACCCCCGTCAGTCGTTGAAGTAGGCCCTGGCGACGGCGTAGGTGTCCTCATAGAGGTGGTAATGGGTGATCCGCCCGTCGCGGACCTTGGTGTGCAGCGCGAACGCGGTGTCGATGTCCCGGCCCGTCTTCTTGACCTCGGAGACCATGCGGCCGATGAACACCGCGTCGTCGCCCTCGGCGACGACATGTCGGAGGTCGAACTCCTTGAGCCGCACATGGGCGCCCAGCAGCTCGAAGAACTCCCGCATGCCGTCCGCCGAGTCGACCTCCGGCACCCACGGGATGCCCGGCGGATGCGGGATCGAGAACGACACCGAGTCGGCGAACAGCGCCGCGGCCTCCGCGGGCGTACCCTCGGCGAGCAGCGCGAACAGGCGTTGGACGGTCTGCGCCGGCGTCTCTGCTGTCATGCGTGCGAATGCTACCGGCGTCAGGCGCGGCCGAGGACGCAGAACTCGTTGCCCTCCGGGTCGGCCAGGACCGTCCACGGCACGTCACCCTGGCCGAGGTCGACGTCGACGGCGCCGAGGGCCCGCAGCCGGGCCACCTCCGCCTCCTTGCCGTCGACGGGGTGCGGCAGCAGGTCGACGTGCACGCGGTTCCACCATCCCCGCACGTCGGGTGCGCGCTGGAGCTCCAGAAACGGCCCGGCGCCGTCGGCGGAACGCAGCGTCGCGTGATCGTCGGACGCCTCGTGCAGGGTCCAGTCCAGCGCCTCGTCCCAGAACCGGGCCATGGCCCGCGGGTCCGCGCAGTCGACCACCACCGCGGCGATCGGCCCGGTGTCCCGGTAGATCTCCCGGGGCTCCAGCACGCAGAACACGTTGCCCTCCGGGTCGGCCAGGACCGTCCACGGGACGTCGCCCTGGCCCACGTCGGCGGGCGTCGCGCCGAGATCCTTCAGGCGCGCGACCAGCTCAGCCTGATGGGCCGCGGAAGCGGTGGCGAGATCGAGGTGGACGCGGTACTTCACCGTCTCGGGATCCGGGACGGCGACGAAGTCGATGTAGAAGGCGGCCGGGTCCGGCCAGGTGGCGCCGGCGGGCGCGAGGTTCGTCACGCCGGGGCCCTCGCTGGAGACGTCCCAGCCGAGCGCGTCCGCCCAGAACCGGCCGAGGGCCGAGTCGTCCCGGGCCTTGATGTTCACCTGAATGAGTCGCAGCGCCATAGCGGCTGATCATAGGCCCGGGCGGACGCGTAGCCGGTCTGGAGGCGGGGCGGCGCGGCCGAAGACGAATCGTTCGCCGCGGCGTCTGGCGTGATGGCTTATCGGCGGCGCATACTCGCTGGATGGGCGACGACATCGGCGACATCGGTGTCGGTGACGCATTGGCCGCCGACGAAGAGTGCCTGAGCTCCGGGCTGGAGGTGCTCGTCACCGCCCGGGGGCTGGACGAGCTGCAGGCGCGCTACTTCGACTGGGTCGCCGGTCACGTGCCGTCCTTCGCCTACGGTGTCTACCTGTTCGACCAGCGGACGGGCCGCCCCCGGGCGTCGGCTGTGCGCGGGCTCAGCCGGTTCTACGCGCATCGCTACGAGCGGTTCGGCCGGGCCGTCGACCCGGTGCTGCGCGGGGCCGTCGCGGCGCGGCGGGCCTGGGACGACTCGCTGGTGAAGCCCGCCGGCCGGTGGCGGGAGGCGCCGATCGTCCAGGGGCTGTTCCGGCACTACGACATGGCGCACGTGATGTGCGCGCCGCTGATCAGCGGTGGGGAGATCGTCGGGACGATCAATTTCGCCCGCAACGAGGGCGAGCCCGCCTTCGACGGCGGCGACCGGCGCAGGGCGACCACGGCGGCGCGGATGTTCCAGGCGGCCGTCGCCGCGACGGATCTGGTGACGGCGATCGACGCCGAGCGGGCGGCGTGGTGGGGCGCGCTGGAGGCGAGCGGGCAGGCGGTCGTGGTCACCGACCTGGAGCGCGCCGAGCGGCACGCGAACCGGCCCGCGCGTGCGCTGCTCGACGCCGCGGACGGCGCGTGGCCGTCCCTCGACGCTGCGATCGACGGCGGGGCGGCGACCCGGCGGCTCACGGTGCGGCCCGCGGGGTCCGCGGGGTCCGCGGGCCAGGACGCCGCGACCGACATCACCGTGACGTCGGCGCCCCTGCCCGAGCGCCCCTCGCTGATCGTGTCGATCCTGTCGGCGGAGTCGCGGACGGCGGCGCCGTCCCCGGCCCTGCTCCGGCTCCTCACCGAACGCGAGGCGGCCATCGCCGAACTCGTCGCCGCGGGGAAGCGCGACCACGAGATAGCCGGGCGCCTCCACATCAGCCCGAACACCGTCAAGCACCATCTCAAGTCGATCTACCAGAAGCTCGGCGTGCATTCCCGGGTGGAGCTGGCGGGCCTGCTGCTGCGGTGATCCCACCTTCGGGTGACCCGCGCATTCCCCACGAACGGGCGATGTCGCCGGGAAGAGGCGATCAATAGCGTCCCGGGCATGGGATCACACAACAGCGTCACCGAGCTCAACGATCTGTTCGTCGAAGCGATGAACGCCGGTGATCTGGACGCCGCGCTCTCCGTATGGGACGAGCACACCGTGTTCCAGACCGGCCCGGGCACGCCGCCGGCGCGCGGCATGGACCAGCTCCGCGCGGCGCTCGCGGACTTCCTCGCCCTCAAGCCGCACCTGACGATCGAGGAGCTGCACCGGGTCGAGGCCGACGACATCGTCCTGGTCGCGCTCCGCTGGGAGCTGTCCGGGACCGGGCCGGACGGGGAGCCGGTCGAGATGAGCGCGGTCGACTCCAACGTCTTCCGCCGCAGGCCGGACGGCACCTGGCGCATCGTCATCGACAACCCGTTCCACTCCGTCCACATCGGACTGGAGTCATGACGGCCGTCGGCACCGGGCGGCTGACCGTCGACCGGCCGCTGCCGGCGATCATCGGCGGGGAGGCGCGGCCGGTCCGGGACGTCCTCCCGGCGATCGAACCCGCGACCGGGCGGACGTGGGCGCAGATCGCGGACTGCGACGCCGCCGTCGTGGCCGAGGCCGTGACCGCCGCGTCCGAAGCGTTCGAGACGTGGCGGACGACGTCCCTCGCGGAGCGGCAGGCGGCGCTGTGGGCCATCGCCGACCGGCTGGCCGCGACGGCGGCGGACTGGCCGGCGCTGCTCGCCACCGAGAACGGGCGGGCGATCCGCGAGGCCGGGCTGATCGACGTGCCGACCGCGGCCGAGATCTTCCGGTACTTCGCGGGGATCGCGCGGGGTATCCACGGCGAGACGGTGCAGGGCGTGCCGGAGTCGTCGCACGTCTACACCACGCGGCAGCCGCTGGGCGTCATCGCCGCGATCGTGCCGTGGAACTCGCCGCTCATCTCCGTCGCGCACAAGCTGGCCCCGGCGCTGGCGGCGGGCAACACGGTCGTGGTCAAGCCGTCGGAGCTGGCGTCGGTGAGCACCGTCCGCTTCGCGGAGGCGATCGCGGACCTGCTGCCGCCGGGCGTCGTCAACGTCGTCACCGGCCTCGGCGCGACCGCGGGCGATGCGCTGGTCACCGACCCCCGCATCGCCAAGATCAGCTTCACCGGCGGGACGGCGAGCGCGCGGACGATCCTCGGCCGGGCGGGCGCCCGGCTGACCCCCGCGCTCATGGAGCTCGGCGGGAAAGGCTCGCTCGTCGTCGGCCCGGACGCCGAACTCGACACGCTGACCGAGGACGTGCTGACCGGCGTCTTCGCCGCCAACGGCGAGGTGTGCTTCGCCGCGTCCCGCCTGCTCGCCCACGCCGCCGTGCACGACGAGCTGCTGGATCGGATCACGGCGCGGGCCGACCGGATCCGCGTCGGCGACCCGCTCGACCCGTCGACGCAGCTCGGCCCGCTCATCAGCCTCGCGCACCGGGACCGGGTCAGCACGGCGGTAGACCGGGCGGTCGCGGAGGGCGCCACGGTGTGCGCCGGGCACCGCGTCCCCGACCTGGACGGCGAGCTCGCCGGAGGCGCGTTCTACCGGCCGACCGTCCTCGCAGACCCGGACGGCAAGACGAGCGCCTCCTGCGAGGAGTTCTTCGGGCCCGTCCTCACCGTCGAGCGCTGGACGGACGAAGACGAGGCCGTCACCCGCGCGAACGCGGTCGCCTACGGCCTCGCGAGTGGCGTATGGACGTCCGACCTGGCCCGGGCGCACCGCATCGCCGGACGCCTCCAGGCCGGGATGGTCTGGGTCAACACCTGGTTCGCCACGCCCCTCGGCCAGCCGCAGGGCGGGATCAAGGCCAGCGGCTTCGGCCGCGAGGGCGCCGCGGAGACCGTCCGCGAGTACCAGGCCGTGAAGGTCGTCAACGTCAGTCTCGACACCGCGCGTCCCCCGATGTGGGACTGACGCGCCGCACGAACGTGGAGGAACCATGGACTTCCAGCTGGACGAGCAGAGCCGGCGGATGGCGGAGACCGGCAAGCGGCTCGCGGACGTGCTGGCGCAGCGCGCGGCGGGCGCCGACGAGGACCGCCTGATCCCGGCGGAGAGCTTCGCCGAGCTGCGCGCGGCGGGCCTGTACGGGGCGGGATTCCCCGAAGACCTGGGCGGGCTCGGCGTGCGGTCGACCGCGTGGCTGGCGACCGTCGAGCAGCTCGCGCAGGGCGACGCGTCGACCGCCCTCGGATTCAACATGCACTACGTGGCCACCCGCCTGGCGGGGGAGCTGCCGTCGTTCGACGCCGCGGCGAGGAAGCACGTCGCGTCGCTGGTGATCGACGACGGCGCGCTGATCTCGGCGCCGCTGTCGGAGCCGTCCTCGTCCAGCCTGCTGCCGGGCTCGTTCCTGCCGACGGTGACGGCGGCCCGCACCGCCGGCGGCGGCCTGCGCGTGAGCGGGACGAAGATGTACGCCTCGATCTGGGAGGCGAGCGACTACGCCTTCATGCTCGCCCGCCCCGACTGGAGCGACGACCCGACACTCGTCGTCGCGTTCCTGCTCCCGGTCGCGCAGCCCGAGCACATCGCGGTGGACGACGTCTGGGACACGCTCGGGATGCGGGCGACGCGCAGCAACAAGGTCAGCATCAACGGCGCGCACGTCCCGGCGGAACTCGTCCTCGGGCCGATCGGCGACTTCGTCAACAACTGGATCGTCGCGCAGGCGGCCGTCACGTGGGGCGGCTACACGGCCTGCTACCTCGGCCTCGCCGAGGCGATGGTGAGCTGGCTCGCGGAGAACCTCGGCACCCGGACGGCGAAGGGCTACGCGCAGCCGATGGGCTACCACCCATCGATCAGCTCGGCGGTCGGGCGAATCGCGACGCACGTCGAGGCCGCGCGGCTGATGATGTACCGGGCCGCGTGGAAGGCGGACACGGAGGGCCCGGGCCTCGCCACCTGCCACGCGTACCTGCAGGCGAAGCTGATGCTCGCGGACGCGATCGGACGGGTCGTCGAGCTCGGCACCACCGCGGGCGGCCTCACCGCGCTGATGCGCCCCCGCGGCTACGAGCGCATGCTGCGCGACGTCACCACCGCCGCGATCATGCCGCCGAACGCCTACGCCTGCGCCGAGATGGCCGGCCTGATCACGATGGGCCTCGACCCGTCGCAGGCGCCCTCGCTGGCCACCTCCTGAAGACCGGGTGACCGAGATGCAGCAGGCCGCGGCGGACGTCGCCGCGCTCCGCCGGACCTTCGGGTGCTTCCCGTCCGGCGTGACGGCGGTGTGCGCCCTGATCGACGGAGCGCCGGCGGGGATGGCGGCCAGCTCGTTCACCTCGGTGTCGCTGGACCCGCCGCTGGTGTCGATCTGCGTCCAGAACACCTCGGCGACCTGGCCGCGGCTGCGGCGCGCGTCGCGGCTCGGGCTGAGCGTGCTCGCCGAGAACCACAACGAGGCCTGCCTGCGCCTGTCCCGCAAGGAGGGCGACCGCTTCGACGGGGTCGACTGGGAGCCCAGGCCGGGCGGCGGCGTGTTCGTCCTCGACGCCGCCGCCTGGCTGGACTGCCGCCGCCACGACGAGATCCCCGCCGGGGATCACCTGATCGTCCTGCTGGAGGTCCTCGGCCTGCTCGCCAGGCCGGAGACTCCTCCGCTGGTGTTCCACACCAGCCGTTTCCGCCGGCTGGCGCCCGTCTGAGTGACGACACGCCACGGGCACCGGAATCCCCGCCGGTGCCCGTGTTCGCGGTTTCAGACGTCCCGGGCGCTGAGCAGCTTGGTCACCCCGCGGCCCGCCGCGTTCAGCAGGCTCGCGAAGCGCTCGGCCCTACCGGGCACGACCGGCCCGGTGACCGACAGGGCCGCGACCGTCGCGCCGGTCGCGCCCGCCAGCGGGATGGCGACGCTCATGTATCCGATGCGGGCCTGCTCGTACTCCACCGCGTACCCGAGTTCGCGGGCGCGCCTCAACTCCTGCTCCAGCAGGCCGGGCGCGACGGTCGTGCGCGGGGTCGGCCGGGCGAGCGGCCCGGCCACGACCTCGTCGAAGAGGCCGCGCGGCCCGAACGCCAGCAGGGCCTTTCCGGTGGCGGTGCAGTGCAGCGGCATGCGCCCGGCGATCCGGGACGGACGGCCGACCTGCCGGTGCCCGGAGACCTTCTCCAGGTAGAGGACCTCCAGCCCGTCAACTACGGCGAGATGGATCGTCTGTCCGGTGGCCCGCAGCAGGTCCTCCATGAACGGCCGCGCGAGTTCCCGCAGGATCCGCTGCCGAGGGACCCGCTGGCCGATCTCGAACAGCCTCATGCCCAGGCGGTACCTGCCGCCGCGTCGCTCCAGGAATCCCCAGTGCACCAGCTCCTGGCTGAGCCGGTGCACGGACGACTTCGCCAGGCCAGTCCGGCGCGTCAGCTCCGAGAGCCCGAGGTCCTCGTCGTCGAGCCCGAAGGCTTCGAGGATGAGCCGGGCTTTGCCCAGCACGCTCCCGCTCTCGGCGGCCGACTCCGGCACGGCGTCCATTGACCGATGGTTCACCTGCGAAAACGTCCCTGTCAACGGCCGAAGCCCGCTCACCGGACCAACAATGGCCACCCGGTCACAAGACAGGTGGCGCCTGTGATGAAGGGACAGGTCCATCGGACCTGTGGATGTGTGGTGGGCGATACTGGGATTGAACCAGTGGCCTCTACCGTGTCAAGGTAGCGCTCTCCCACTGAGCTAATCGCCCTTGCGAGGTGGAGACGGGATTTGAACCCGTGTACACGGCTTTGCAGGCCGTTGCCTCGCCTCTCGGCCACTCCACCAGAGCGAGGCCTGTTTCGGGGGCCTCTCAGAGCGGACGACGGGATTCGAACCCGCGACCCTCACCTTGGCAAGGTGATGCTCTACCAGCTGAGCCACGTCCGCAGGCGGGCCGGTGGACGACCCGCAGGCACAACTCTAGCGGAATCCCGGCGTCGTTGCGTACTGGGACTCGGCGAGTTCGGCGTGCAGCGAGTTCCAGAACGCGAGCTCGCCGTCCTCTTCGAGGTGGGCGATGCGGCCCCAGAATTCGCGGTCCTCGGCCTCGTGTGCGGCGGCGAGGGACAGGGCCGGCATGACGGCGGTGCCGGCGTCGGCGCGTTCGAGGTCGGCCGGGGTGAGGTCGGCGGGCAGGGCGACGGGGGTGGACGGACGGTGGTGCTTGCCGCGCTTGCGGACGCGGATCGGCGCCGCGCTCGGGGCCTTCGCGGCGGCGGCGCGTCCGGCCGTGAGGGCGATGGTGCCGCAGAGGATGAAGGCGAGGATCCCGCCGAGGACGACCTCCTGGGCGGGGACCTGCTGCGGGGAGGTGTGCTCCCGCTCCAGGGCGTTGGTCGAGGTGGCGGGCGAGCCGACCTTGTCGACGGTGGGGGC
>NZ_SMKT01000119.1 GCF_004348735.1 Actinomadura sp. KC06 | reverse complement strand
CGGTGGGGCTGCTCGGCGGGGGTGAGATCGCGACGCTGCTGCGGGGGATGTTGGAGGCGGTCGGGGCGCGGGTGCTGTACACGTCGCGGCGACCGAGGGCCGGGGATCCGGCCTGGCGGGAGTTGGACGAGCTGCTCCGGTCTAGCGACATCGTTTCGGTGCACGTGCCGCTTACGGACGACACCCATCATTTGTTGGACGCTGAACGGCTCGCGCTGTTGCCGGACGGCGCGATCGTGGTGAACACGGCGCGTGGTGCGGTGATTGACGAGGGTGCATTGGTGGCGGCGTTGCGGTCAGGGCGGCTGGGGGGCGCTGGGCTGGACGTGTTCGAGAGTGAGCCCGTCAAGGCGGGCAATCCGCTGCTGGAGCTGGAGAATGTCGTCGTCATGCCGCATGTCGCCTGGTTGACGCGGGAGACCTGGGATCGGTACTTCGCGGTTGCTGTGGAGAACTGTCGGCGGCTTGGTCGTGGTGAGGAGCTGCTGCACCGCGTCCGTTAGGAGAGGGTGTAGCGGACCGGGAGGCGTTTTAGGCCGCCGACGAATGTTGTCGCGATGCCTACCGGTTCGCCTGCCAGTTCTATGGATTCCAGGCGGGGCAGGAGTTCCTCGAAGAAGGCGCGGAGCTCGATGCGGGCCAGTGCTGCGCCTAGGCAGTAGTGGACGCCGAATCCGAATGCCAGGTGCTTGTTCGGGTCGCGGCCTACGTCGAAGCGGAACGGCTCGTCGAAGACGTCTTCGTCCCGGTTGGCGGACGGGTAGGAGAGCAGCAGCGAGTCGCCCGCGTGGATCCGGACGCCGCGCAGTTCGGTGTCGTGGACGGCCGTGCGCATGAACTCCTTGACGGGCGTGACCCAGCGGATCATCTCGTCCACGGCGAGCGGCATCAGCTCGGGGTGCTCGCGGAGCCGGGTGAGCTGGTCGGGGTGCTCGATCAGCGCGTGCAGGCCGCCGGTGATCGTGGCGCTGGTGGTGTCGTGCCCGGCCGTCGCGACGATGACGTAGTAGGACGCGGTGTCGAAGTCGTTGAGCGGCTCGCCGAAGACGCGCGCGTTGGCGATCGCGGACGCGAGGTCGCCGGTCGGGTTCTTGCGGCGCTCTTTCGTCAGCTCCTGGAAGTAGGCGAAGAATTCGAGCAGGACTTCGAGTTTCTCCTCCTCGGACGCGCCGCGCCGGTATTCGTCGTCGTCCCCGCCGAACAGTTCTTGGGTGAGTTTCAGCATCCGGTCGAAGTCGCTTTCGGGCAGGCCAAGGAGCGACAGGATCACGTACAGCGGGAAGTGCGCGGCGACCTCCCGCGCGAAGTCGCATTCGCCGCCCGCCTCGGCCATCCGGTCGACGTAGCGGCGGGCGAGTTCCCGGACGCGCGGCTCCAGCCCCCGCATCGCCCGGGGCCGGAACCAGTCGGCGCCGATCGCGCGGAAGACGCGGTGGTCGGGGTCGTCCATGTGGATGAGGGTGCGCAGGGCGATGCCGTCCTGCGCGCGGCTGCGGTTCAGCTCGTCGAAGCGCGCGGTGGCGAGCAGGGGGCGGGGCGCGTTGAGGAACCGGTCATGGTTGCGTTCGACCTCCATGATGTCCTCGTGCTTGGTGACGGCCCAGAACGGGTTGTAGCCGGGCGCCTCCACGCGATGCACCGGGGATTCGCGGCGCAGGAGCGCGAGCGCCTCGTGCAGGCGGCGGTCGTCGGCGTAGGTCTTCGGGTCGGCGATCGCGCGTCCGGCCTCGTCCACGGTCAGCGTCATGCGCCGGCTCCTCCTCGGTTCGAGCATGTCTCCGGCCGTACGTAATGATCAACTTACTCGCCCGGGTCGCGGTGGCGCGCGGCGAATCCGGCCGCGCCCTTCAGCGCCTCGTCCAGCGATCCGGTGCCGTGCCGGTGCTCGACGGCGATCGCCTCGTCCTCGGGCAGGCCCTCGGTGTCCAGCACTGACAGGCGGTCGTTGCGCAGGCAGGTCTGCGGGAACGCGGCCAGCTCGGCAGCCAGCTCCTCGGCGGCGCGCCGCGACTCTCCCGGCGGGACGAGCCGGTTCGCGAGGCCGATGCCGAACGCCTCCGCCGCGCTCACCGGACGGCCCGTGAGGATCAGGTCCATCGCGCGGCTCGTGCCGATCAGCCTGGGGAGGCGGAACGTCCCGCCGTCGACCAGGGGGACGCCCCAGCGGCGGCAGTAGACGCCGAACGTCGCGTCCTCCTCCACCACGCGCAGATCGCACCAGAGCGCCAGCTCCAGCCCGCCGGCGACCGCATGCCCGGCGACGGCCGCGATCACCGGCTTGGACAGCCGCAGACGGGTGCAGCCGAGCGGCCCGTCCGCCGGCGGCGGGTCGACGCGCGGGCTGGTCTCGGTGCCGATCGAGGTGAGGTCGGCGCCGGAGCAGAACGTCCCGCCCTCGCCCCACAGGACGGCGACGCTCGCGGCTTCGTCCGCGTCGAACGCGCGGAACGCGGCGGCGAGTTCGCGTGCCGTCGTCCCGTCCACGGCGTTCCGGGTCTCTGGACGGGACATGACGACCGTGGTGACCGGGCCGTCCCGTTCTATCCGCACCGCCAACGGAGCCTCCCCGTCTGCCGATCAGTCGCGAGTGTCGATGAGGGCGCCGTCGGCGAGGTCCTTGAAGCGTTCCAGGTCCTCGGCCGGTCCGTCGATGGCGCGCAGCGGACCGGCGTCGGCGAGACGGGAACGAGCGTAGAGCCGCGCGACGAGCGCCTTGCGATCGGCGCCGGAGGCGCCGCGGGGGGCGTGGGGGGTCGTCCCCCCTCGGGGAACAGGGTCCGTACCCGAGTCGGCGCGTTCCCATCCGGCCTGTTCGAGGAGCAGCGCCGCCGCGTAGACGTCCGCCATGTACTGGGCCAGCGGGTAGAGCCGCGCCTCGGCCACTGTCCTGTCGAGCCCGCGCCACTTGTTTATGGCCTGGCGGAGGTGGTCTATGCGCTCGTTGACGAGGTCGGCTGTGGCGTCATCCCCGGGTGGAGCTTGGCGGACGGCTTCGGTGAGGCGGTCTAGGAACGGTTCGTGGGCGTCCTGGCGTTCGATGGCGCGCCGGACGTCCAGGCAGAGGATGTTGTCGCCGCCCTCCCAGATGGGGTTGACCTGCGCGTCCCGGAGGATCCGCGCCACCGGCCACTGCTCGATGTAGCCGTTCCCGCCGTGGATCTCGATGGCGTCGCTCGCCGCGGTGACGCCGAGCCGCGCCGCCCGCAGCTTGATCAGCGGGGCGCCGATGCGCAGCCTCGGACGGCCCAGGTACCCGTCGAACACGAGCGCCTGGACGGCCTCGGTCTCCACGATCAGTTCCGCGAGCTTCCGCCGCATCAGCGGCTGCTCGGCGAGCGGCGCGCCGAACGCCTCCCGCGTCCTCGCGTAGCAGAGCGACTCGACCAGGGCCCGGCGGGCGCAGCCGAGGCCCATCATCGAGATGCCGAGACGGGCGCCGTTGGTCAGCTCCATCATCCGGGCCAGGCCCTTGCCGTCGCCGCCTTCGCCCGCGCTGGAGGACGGGGCCAGCAGGAACGCCTCCGCGTCCGTGAACTCGATCTCGGCCGACGCCACGGACCGGGTGCCGAGCTTGTCCTTGAGCCGCCGGATCCGGACGCCGTTGCGCGACCCGTCCCGCCGCTCCGTCAGGACGAGGAACGGCGCGATCCCCCGCACCCCGTCGACGGCCCCCTCGGGCTTGGCCAGCACGACGAACGCCGAGCCGTTGGCGTTGGACGCGAACCACTTGAGCCCGTTGAGCCGCCAGGCACTGCCCTCACGGGACGCCGTGGACTCCAGTGCGCCGAGGTCGGAGCCGCCCGACCGCTCGGTGAGCATCTGCGCGGCCTCGCCGGACATCTCCCCCGCCGCGAACAGCTCCCGCACGCGCGCCTTCACGTCCTCGGGCGCGAACAGCTCGGTCAGCGCGACGACCATGTCGCCGCCGGTGCCGAGCGCGCATGCCATGCCGATGTCGGCCTGGTCGAGGAGGTAGCTCCAGGCCACGCCCAGCGGGGCCGGGTCGACGCCGTTCGCCGAAGCCTCCGCGACGAAGCCGGGACGGGTGAAGGACGTCGCGACGATGTCCCTGCGCGCTGCCTCGAACGACGGCGGCATGACGACCCGGCTGATGTCGCGTCCCCACCGGTCGTACTTCTCCAGCCGGGGCGGGTTCCGGTCGGTCTCCTCGGCCAGCTCGGCGAGAGGGCCGCCCATCAGCGCGCCCATCTCGCGCAGCCGGGGCTCGGCCCAGCCGAACCCGTCCCCGAGATGCCGGCGCATGAGGAACCGCAGCGTGGGGTCGCAGTCGTACCAGTTGAGGCCGACCGCGCCGTGGTAGCGCTCGGTCGCGTACCGGCGCGACTTGTCCGGGCCGCCGAACGGGAGCCGGTCGAACGGCTCGGTCAGATAGGACGCCATGACCTCGACATTACGTCCTCGCTGCACGTGATGGAAGGCTGTAATCTGGGGAGCGTCCCCACCGACCCCGATAAAGTCTCGACCAGCCATGGACAGTCTGGAGATCCGCCCCCTCACCGCCCGTTCCGTCGTCCTGAGCACGCTTCTGGGCGTCCACCCGCCCCGGCTCCCCGCCCGCTATCTGGTCCGCGTCGGCGACCTGTTCGGGATCGCCGAGGGAACGATCCGGGTCGCGCTCTCCCGCATGGTGAACTCGGGCGATCTCGTCCAGTCCGGCGGCACGTACGCGCTGACCGAGCGCCTCCTCGAACGCCAGGCCCGCCAGGACGAGAGCCGCCTGCCCCCGACCCTCCCCTGGGACGGCACGTGGGAGATCGCCGTCATCACCGCCGAGCGCCGTCCGGCCGCCGACCGGGCCGCGCTCCGGCAGGCCATGTCCGCGCTCCGGCTCGCCGAGCTCCGCGAGGGCACCTGGCTGCGCCCGGCCAACCTGACCCGTCCCCGTCCGGACATCGTCGTGCGGCAATGCACGTTCCTGCGCGGGCGTCCGGAGGAGGAGCCCGCCGCCCTGGCCGCCGACCTCTGGAGCCTGGACGCCTGGACGACCAAAGTCCGCGCCCTCAGCACGGCCCTGACGGAGGCGACCGCGATCGCCGAGCGCTTCACGCTCGCCGCCGCCGTCCTCCGCCACCTGATGAACGACCCGCTCCTCCCCGCGGAGCTGCTCCCTCCCGGCTGGCCGGGCCCGGGCCTGCGCGCCCAGTACGAGCACTTCGAGAGGGAGTTCGAGCAGCTCCTCAGCGAGCACGTCCTGACCTGAGCCCGGCGGCGACCTTCGTTACTCGTCGTCCGCCCGGGGGTTCAGGGTGCCTGCCCATTCCAGGTCGGACAGCTTCCAGATGGCGTCCATGACCTCGTCGGTGATGACGCGGCGGGCCCGGCCCGGCGGCAGGTCCCGGTAGCGGGAGAAGTCCATCGGCTCGCCGAAGCGGACCGTCGGGCGGACGTTCAGCCGGGGACGCCACGTCCCGAGCGGGATGATCTGGTCCGTCCTGCCGAGCGCGACGGGGACGACCTTGGCACCCGACTTGAGGGCCAGCCACGCGACGCCCCGGCGGCCGAGGTAGAGGCGTCCGTCCGGGGAGCGGCTCCCCTCCGGGTAGATCGCGACGCCGCCGCCCGCGTCGAGGTAGCCGACCATCTGCTCCAGGGCGCGGACGGCCGCACGCGTGGGCCCCCGCCTGATCGGGACGTTCCCCAGCGCGAACATGGCCCACCGGATCGCCCGTCCGGCCGGGCCCGGCAGCTCGAAGTACTCGGCCCGCGCCAGCCACCACAGCCGGCGGGGGATGACGGGCGACAGGACGAAGCTGTCGGCCATCGACAGGTGGTTGCTCGCCAGGATGAACGGCCCCTCCGCCGGGATGTTCTCCCTGCCCTCGACCCTCGGGCGCAGGAGCAGGCGGAGCAGGGGCCCGACCGTGTGCGACAAGACACCGTAGTACACGCAGCCTCCCGTGACTCGGCGCACCGGGGACGGGGTGCGCGATGCCGAATCTAGGAAGCCTCGCGCCGGTTCGCATCCGCCATGTGACCAGCCTCATGCGACGCCCTATGGTAATTAATCGAACGAGCGATTATTTTTTAGGGCATGGAGACCGAGCATCGACAGTAAGGAGGCAGCGATGCATGAGAAGGGCAAGCCCATCGCCGTGATGGTGGCGGTGTCGTTGATCGGACTGATCTTCGCGGGTTCCTTCCTCGGGGCCCTGCACCACCTGGAGCCGCACGGGGTGCCCGTCGCCGTCGTCGCGCCGGACGCCGCGGTCGACCGGCTCGGCACGGTGATGGATCAGAAGGCCGACGGCGCGTTCGACCTCACGGCCTACGGCGACGAGCAGAAGGCGCGGGACGCGCTGCTGGAACGCGAGGTGGACGCGGTGTTCGTCCCCGGACAGGGCGGCGCCCAGCCCGGCGGGCAGGGCGGCGGCGCGAAGCTCGTCCTCGCGGGGGCGAACGGGAAGATCGAGCAGGCCGCGCTGACCACCGCGTTCCAGGGCGTCGGCCAGGCCACCGGGCAGCCGGTCACGGTCGAGGACGTCCGGCCGCTGCCCGCCGACGACAACAACGGCGTCTCCGCGATCTTCTTCGTGATCACGACGGTCATCCCGGCCGTGATCCTGGCCGTGATGCTCGCGGTCGCGGTGCCGAAGGCGGGCGCGGCGCAGCGGATGGGGCTGCTGGCGGCCGGTTCCGTGGCGCTCGGCGGCGTCAACGCCTGGGTCGCCGCAGGTCTGACCGGCGCACTCGCCGGCGCCCCGCTGGAGCTGTGGGGGCTCGGCAGCCTGCTGGTGTTCGCGGTCGCCTCGTTCGCGGCGGGCGCGCTGCGCGTCGGCGGGCCGCCCGCCCTCGCGCTGACCGCGCTGGTGCTCATCCCGATCGGCGTCCCGGCGAGCGGAGGCCCGATCGGCCCGCAGTTCATCCCCCAATGGTTCGCGGCGATCGGCGACTGGCTGCCCGTCGCGGCCGCCATCGACGCGGTGCGGAACACCGTCTACTTCGACGGCAACGCGATCGGCGCGCCGCTCCTCGTCCTGGCAGTGTGGGCCGTGGCAGGGACCGTCCTGGTCCTGGTCCCGGCGAAGGCGCGGCAATGGAAGCACGGCGCGGCGACGGAAGCCGCCGCGAGCTCATGAAGGATGTCAGGGCCGAAGGCAGGTCCACCGGGCGGACCGGTGGGCCTGTCCGGCACGCTGCACTTGTCATACGAACGGGCCATACGAACGGGTCATGGGAACGGGTCATGGGAACGGGGAGGGAGCGAGAGGTGTCGATAAGGCCGGATGGGCAGGCGCGGCGGCGTCCGGGACGCCCGCCGAAGACGCAGGCCGGGGACACCAAGTCTGAGCTCGTCGAGGCGGCGCTGCGGCTCTTCGCGCAGAAGGGCTACACGGGGACGTCGATCCGCGCGATCGCCCGCGAGGTCGGGCTGAGCGAGAGCGTCCTCTACGCGCACTTCGCGAGCAAACAGGACATCTTCGACGCGGCCGTGGCGAAGCTGGGGCCGCAGGGCCTCGTCACCGGACGGGAGAGCCTGGGCCATGACCTGGCCGACCGCGACCCGGCCGGCTACCTCCGCGCGCTGGTCGAGCACGTCCTCGACGCCTGGGACTCGCCGAGCGGAAGGCTGTTCATCAGCCTGATGGTCCGGGACGGGCTCGTCCACAGGGCCGCCTTGGGCGACACCATCGCGCGGTCCATGAACGAGACGGGCACCCTGTTCCAGCAGTGGATCGACGCGGGCTGGATCCCGGACGGCCTCGGCCGTCCCGCCGACCTGGCCTGGGCGCTGTTCGGGCCCATCGGCCAGGCGCGGCTACTGTGGTTGCACGCCGACGCCACACCTGAGGAACGGCAGGACGCCCGGGAGCGGGCCCTGCGCCACACCGAACTGTTCATCAGGGCGGTCTTCCGCGAGCCGCGGACGACCCCGGCCGGATGATCGTGGAGGACGTGATCATCGATGACGGGCTTGAGATGACCGGCTTGAACCGTGACGTCACGCGGCCGCCGGCGGACACCCCGCCGCTGACCGCCGGGCCAGTAGATACGGTGCCTAACGTGCCCCGAACGATCCGGATCCTGCTGGCCGAGGACGTCGCGCTGCTGCGCGGCGCCCTGGCCGGGCTGCTCGATCTGGAACCCGACCTGGAGGTCGTGGCGGAGATCGGCAGCGGCGACGCGATCATGAAGGCGGCGCTGCGGCACCGGCCCGACGTCGCCGTCCTGGACGTGGACCTGCCCGGCGTGGACGGCGTCACCGCCGCCGCCGAGCTGCACGAGCGGCTGCCCGAGTGCCGGGTGCTCATGCTGACGGGCCTCGGGCGTCCCGGCGACCTGCGGCGGGCGCTGGACGCGCACGCGAACGGGTTCGTCCTCAAGGACGTGCCGCCCGCCGAGCTGGCCGCCGCGATCCGGCGCGTCGCGGCCGGTGAGCAGGTCGTTGACCCGCAGCTCGCGCTGGTGGCGCTGCGGCAGCCGGAGAGCCCGCTGACGCCGCGGGAGGCGCAGGTGCTGCGGCTGGCGGCCGAGGGCGCGGACGTGGACGACATCGCGCTCGCCCTCAGCCTCACGGTCGGGACCGTCCGGAACTACCTGGCGAGCTGCATCACCAAGCTGAACGCGCGCAACCGGATCGACGCCGTCCGCATCGCGGGCAAGTTCGGCTGGGTGTGAGCCCTGGCGTGAGCCTTGGTGTGATCAAGATCCAGGTTTGAGGCGCGTATGAGAAACGCATGGCCCGACCCCCGGACGATTCACATGCGGATCGGTGCGCACCGCACTGGGCAGCGCCAACACGCGGTGACAGGCTCCGGAGCATGGTGGGGGAACCTTTGTGTGGACGCGCGGCCGAGGCCGCCGGGATCGAACGGCTCCTCGACCGCGCCCGGTCGGGTGCGGGCGGCGGCGTCCTGATCCTGCGCGGCGAGGCAGGGATCGGGAAGACCGCGCTGCTCGACCACGCGGAGGCGCGGGCGGCGGGGATGAACGTCCTGCGCGGCAGCGGGATCGAGGCGGAGTCGGAGATCCCGTTCGCGGCCCTGCACCTCCTCCTCAGCGACCGCGCCGACCAGATCGACTCCCTACCCGCCCCGCAAGCCGCGGCAATGCGATCCGCGCTCGGCCTGGCGCGACCAGACTCAGGCGACAGGCTCCTCATCGGCCTGGCCCTGCTGACCCTCCTCACCGAACCGGCCGACACCCCCCTTCTGTGCCTCATCGACGACGCGCAATGGCTCGACCGGGAATCGGCTGACGCGCTCCTGTTCGCCGCCCGCCGCGTAGCGTCGCGCGGCATCGTCTTCCTGATCGCCCTGCGGGACGGCTGGTCACGCACCGGACTCCCCGAACTCACCCTGCCCGGCCTGGACCCGGACGACGCCGACCGCCTGCTGGCGGAACGCGCACCCGAGATGTCCGCCGAACGGCGGGACGACCTGGTGGAGCAGGCACGCGGCAACCCCCTCGCCCTCATCGAGTTCGCCGCCGCCGGGTCAGGGCGTCTCGCCGCGTCCCCGGCGGAATTCGAGCGGGCCGTCCGCGACCTGCCCGAACCGGCGCGGCTGCTGCTCGCCGTCGCCGCCGCGGACGACTCCGGCGAGCCGGGCGTGGTCGTCCAGGCGGCACGGGACCTCGGCGTCCCGTTCGGCGCGCTGGAGGCGGCGGAGAACGCGGGCGTGGTCGCCGTGACCCGCACCGCGATCGGCTTCCGGCATCCCTTGCTCCGCGCCGCCGCCTACCAGGGCGTTCCGGTCACGCGGCGCATCGCCGTCCATCGCGCGCTCGCGGAGGTGCACGCGCGGGCCGGCGACGCGGACCTGCGGGTCCGGCACCTCGCCGCCGCCGCTCTCGGGACGGACGAGACCGTCGCCGCCGAGCTGGAGTCCGCCGCGGACGACATCAGGGACCGGTCGGGCCCGTCCGGCGCGGCGTCCGCCTACGAGCGCGCCGCCCGCCTCGCCGGTGACCCGGACGTCCGCGCCCGCCGCCTCGCCGCCGCCGCGGAGGCGGAGCTGGCCGCCGGACGGCTCGTCCGGGCCCGGTCGCTGGCCGACGACGCGGCGCTCGCGGGCGGCGCGGAGGACACGAGGGCACGGGTCGACATCGTCCGGGCGGGCGTCGAGCTGGAGCACGGCGTCCCGCAGGCCGCGGGACGCATGCTGCTGGAGCGGGCCCGCACGTACGGCGATCCGCGGATCCGCGTGCGGATACTCGAAGAAGCCGTGTTCCACGCGTGGTCGTGCGGTGATCGAGCAACGGCCGTCCAGGCAAGGGACGGCCTCGCGGACGGCGACGAGACGTCCGTCATGCTCAAGGCCCTGTCGGCGCTGCTCGACGACGACTGCACAAAGGCCCTGCGGCTGCTCACCGACACGCGCACAGAAGACGAACGGCTCTGCCTGCTCGCCGCCGAGGTCGCCCTGCTGGCCGGGGACGACACGGCGGCCGCCGAGACGTCCGCGCACCTCGTGGCCCGGTGCCGCCGCCGCGGGCTGCTCGGCCTCGTGCCGCGCGGGCTGGCCGTCCAGGCGTGGTCGCGGCTCTTCCACGGCGAGCACGACGAGGCCCGCGCCCTGACCCGCGAGGCGGTGCGGATCGCCGCGGAGACGGGCCAGCACCGGCAGGCGGCCGTGGCGACGTCGATCCAGGCGCGGCAGGCGGCGATCGAGGGCGACGAGGTCCGCTGCCGCGCCCTGTCCGCCGACGGACGGGTCGGTGACGCGCTCGGCCTGCTCGCCCTGGGACAGGGCCGTCCCGACGACGCGCTCGAACACCTCCAGGACGCGAACCGGGGCGCCGCGCCCTGCACCCCGCCGGAGATCCTCGCGCTCATCGACACCGTGGGCGCGGCCATCGCGGCGGGTCGCCCTGGCGCGGGCGCCGAGGCGATGGCCCGGCTGGAGGCGTTCGCCCGCAACGCCGGACAGCCGTGGATCGACGGTGTCGTGTCCCGATTCCGGGCGCTGCTCACCTCCGACCCCGACGAGGCCGAGCGGCATTTCACGCTCGCGCTCGCGTCCCACCGGGAAGGCGGGCGGCCGTTCGAGCGCGCCCGCACGGAGCTGCTGTACGGGGAGTGGCTGCGCAGGTCGCGGCGCCGCGCGCAGGCCAGGGCCCGGCTCCGCGCGGCGCTGGACATCTTCGAGCGGCTCGGCGCGGTCCCGTGGGCGGAGCGGGCGCGCGGCGAGCTGCGGGCCGCGGGCCAGGGCGGCGTCCGGACGGGCGGCGACGACCTCCCCGGACGGCTGACCGCGCAGGAGATGCAGGTCGTGCGGCTGGCGATGACCGGCGCGACGAACCGGCAGATCGCGGCGCGGCTCCGGCTCAGCCACCGGACGGTCGCCTACCACCTCTACAAGGCGTTCCCGAAGCTCGGCGTCGCGTCCCGGGCGGAGCTGCACCGGCACGTCCCCGCCTGATCCCCGAGGTGCCCCGCCTGACGCTCGCGCCACAAAAATAGCGCCGAAAAAATATTCAAGCGCTTATTTCTCTTGATCCGGCGGCCCCGGCGTTTCATCATCCGATGGGACGGCGTTGGGGGGCCGGTGAGCAGAGCGTGACCAGGGCGCGACAGGACGAGTCCGCGCGGCGGCGAGGCGCGCCGGCGGGACCGGCGAAATCAGCCGGCCTCGCTGGTAGAACGCCCCTTTTCGCGCGCACGATCACCGGCATGTACCTCGTCCTGATGCTGCAGACGAGGCTGGTGAAGCAGGCGGAGACGGGCCCGTCCCACATGCTGCTGTCGGCCACCATCGTGATCACCGGCATCTTCGCCGTGCAGTGGCTGCTCGTCCTGTACGGGCCGAGGTCGCAGCGTCCCCGCCGGTGGGTGATCTGGACGCACCTGACGACGCAGACCGCGCTGGCGCTGCTCCCGCTGGCGGTGTTCGGCACCGACTGGTATCCGGTCGTGGGCGGGTTCCTCGCCGGGTCGATGCTGCTCCTGCTGCGTCCGCCGCTGTCGTGGTTCATGGTGGCGGGCGTCGCGGCGGGCGAGGGCCTGCTGCGGTACTACCAGGGCTGGTCGGCGGTCGACGTGTCGTTCTGCGTGATGGCGACGGTGAACGTCGGCATCTCGATGTACGCGATCACGCGGCTGTCGGGGTTCGTCCGGGAGCTGCACGCGACGCGGGCGCAGTTCGCGGCGGCCGCGGCGGCGCGGGAGCGGCTGGAGGCGGCGGGCAGCCTCCGCGCGGTGCTGGGCGCGGCGCTCACCCGGATCGAGGAGGTGAGCCGGCGCGCCCGCGACCGGCTCCCGGTGGACGCGCCCGCGGCCCGCGACGACATGGACGAGGTCGCGCGGACGGCACGGCGCGCGGCGACGGACGTCCGGTCGATCGTCGGCGCGCTGCAGGGCCCGTCGCGCCGCCGGGAACGTCCGGGGCGCGTCACGCAGTCCCGCCTCGCCTGGACGATCATCCTCATCCTGACCGCCGGTTTCGCCTGGCAGCAGGTCATCTACGTCTACGCGGGCACGGACGGCTCCTGGCGCGCCACCGCCGGAGCAGTGGCGGTGACGGCCGCGATCTCAGCGCTAGTCCTACGCCACTCCTCGACCGTCTTGCGCAGACGGCGCCCGCGCGGAAGCGCATGGACGCTCTCCGCGCAGATCCTGCTGGTCTTCGTCCCGTACGCGATCCTCGGCCAGGAATGGGCGACGATGGCGTGCCTCGCCACCGGCTCGGTCCTCCTGGTCTCACGCGGACGATGGGCGTGGATCCTGTTCTCCCTCACCATCGTGGCGTGGTGCGTGCCCGCGCTGTGGGCGTCGCACGGGACGCTCTTCTACCTCTACACGTCCGCGATCTCGGTACAGATCGGCGTGGTCGTCTACGCGCTGTACCGGCTGCCGATGCTGGCCCGGGAGGTCGACGTCGCCCGCGAGCGGCTGGCGCGGATGGCGGCGCTGCACGAGCGGCTGCGCATCTCCCGCGACGTCCACGACCTGCTGGGCCTCGGGCTGTCCACGATCACGGTGAAGGCGGAGCTGGCGCGGCGGCTCGTCACCTCCGACCCGTCCCGCGCCGCCGCCGAGATCGGAGAGCTGGCCGACCTGGCGGAGCGCTCGCGTGCGGAGGCCCGCGCCGTCGCGGAGGACGACCGCGCCCTGTCCCTCCGCGACGAGGCCGTGTCGGCACGGGCCGCGCTCTCCGCCGCCGGCGCCGACGTCCACGTGGACCTGCCGGACGACGCCGAGCTGCCGCCGTCCTCCCCCGTGGACGGTGTGCTGGCCGCCGTGCTCCGCGAATCCGTCACCAACGTCCTGCGGCACGCGCACCCCGAGCACTGCGCCGTCACGGTCACCGTCGACGGCGGCGCGGTGCGGCTCACGGTCCACAACGACGGCGTCATCCCGCCGTCGTTCACGGGCTCCGACCCCGGCACCGGGAAGGGCCTGTCGAACCTGACGGCCCGCACAGGCGCTCTCGGCGGCTCCCTCTCCGCCGGGACGGACGGGAAAGGCGGTTTCACACTCGTCGCGGAGGTGCCCCTAGCAGCGGATTCGGGCACCGGGGAAGAGCCCCGTCACATGACGGATTCGCCCCTCCCCTTCCGTGCCTAGCGTTCCGAACATGAAGCAGGACTTCGACCTTGACCGCTATGTGCGCAACTCGAAGGCGGTCGATCTGTCGGGGGTGGAGTGGGACACGATCCCGTCCTTCCCCGTCTCGGGGGCGGAGGCGCGCACGCTCACCTTCATGATGGACATCGAGACGCACACCGTGATGTACGCCCGCGACCTGCTCGCGACGCGGGCCGCGTTCGACCCGGAGATCACGGCGTTCATGAGCTGCTGGATCTACGAGGAGTTCTGGCACGGCGAGGCGTTCTCCCGGTTCCTCGGCGAGGCGGGCTTCACGCTGGCGCCCGACCGCGAGCGGGTGAACGTCCACTCGCCGTACCCCACCAAGGTCGCCCGGAACGAGCGGATCCGCCGCGCGCTCGGCCGCGGCGTCTACACCGGGCACCTCGCCTCGATGGTCGGCTCCGCGCTGACCAGGGACTTCGTCGCGATCCAGATGACGTGGGGCGCGATGAACGAGCTCAGCGCCATCAACAGCTACCAGTCGATGATCGAGAAGAGCGAGAACCCCGTACTCCGCGACATCCTGCGGCGCATCATCAAGGACGAGCGCCGCCATTTCGCGTTCTACCGGTCGCAGGCGCGGCTCCGGCTGGAGCGCAGCGCGCGGGCCCGGCGGATGGCGCGGTGGGCGATGCAGCGCCTCTGGGCCCCCGTCGGGACGGGCCTGCGCCCGCAGGACGAGAGCGACTTCGCGCTCGTCTGGCTGTTCGGCGACGACGACGGCCTCGACCGCCTGCGCCGCCTCGACGCCACCATCGCGCAGCTCCCCGGCTTCGCCGGCGCGACCCTCGCGGAGGACGCGCGGCGCCGCTCGCTGGAACGGCTCCCGCGCCACCGCATACCCCAGATGGCCTCCGACTGGGCCCTAGCCCACGCCGGCGTACACAGGGAGAACCAAGCAGCATGAGCGACACCCCCGCACACGACGGCCTTGCAGGACGCACGCTCCTGCTCACCGGCGTCACCGGTTTCATTGGGCAGGCGCTGTTGGAGCGCGTTCTGTCGCGGCACCCCGACACCCGCGTTGTCGCGGTGCTTCGGGAGAAACCAGGTGTGACCGCGGACCAGCGGCTGGACGAGCTGGTCGACAAGCCGGTGTTCTGGCCGTGGCGGGAGCGGGTCGGCGACGACGCGGCCCGCGCCATCGTGCGGGATCGGGTGCGGGTGGTCTCGGCCGACCTGACCGAGTCCGTGCCGGAGCTGCCGGACGACATCGACGTCGCCATCCACGGCGCGTCGATCGTGTCGTTCGACCCGCCGATCGACGAGGCGTTCCAGACGAACGTCGTCGGCACGGTCGAGCTGTACGAGGCCGTCCGGCGGGCCGGGCGGCGGTCGGGGAAGACGCCGCACATCGTGCACGTTTCCACGGCGTACGTGGCGGGGTCGCGGAAGGGGATCGTCCCGGAGACGACCCTCGACCACGCCATCGACTGGAAGACCGAGCTGGAATGCGCCGTGGAGTCCCGCCGGTCGGTGGAGCGCGACTCGCGGCGGCCCGAGGTCCTCGGGCGGCTCCGCGCCGCCGCGCTCAAGGAGCAGGGCAAGGCGGGCCCGACCGCCGTGGCGGCCGACACCGAGCGCCGCCGCCGCGAGGAGGTCGACGACCGGCTGATCGCCTACGGGCGCGAACGGGCCCGCAGCCTCGGCTGGCCGGACGTCTACACCCTCACCAAGGCCCTCGGCGAGCGGGCGGCGGAGCAGACGGCGAGCGACGTGCCGCTGTCGATCGTCCGTCCCGCGATCGTGGAGAGCGCCCTGAAGCTGCCTTACCCGGGCTGGATCGACGGGTTCAAGATGGCGGACCCGCTGATCCTCGCCTACGGGCAGGGCATGCTGCGGGCGCTGGCCGGGATCGCGGACGGCGTCGTCGACATCATCCCGGTCGACCTGGTGGTGAGCGCCCTGCTCGCCGCGGCCGCCGCGCCGCCGGAGCCGGGGACGCCCGCGTACTACCACGTCGGGTCCGGGGCCCGGAATCCGCTCACGCTGCAGCGGCTGGTCGAGCTCGTCCAGGAGTACTTCAACGAGCATCCGCTGCCCGGCACCGACGGGCGCGGCGCGATCCGTCCGCGCGAGCTGACTCTGCTCAGCGAAGGACGCGCCGAGCGCATGCTCGGCACCGCCGAGCGCGCCATGGACTTCGCGGAGAAGGCGCTGATGATGCTGCCCAGCGGGGACCGCACCCGCGGCTGGCAGCGCAACCTGTACAAGCAGGGCCGCGAGGTCCGGATGTTGCGCCGCTACCGCGACCTGTACGGGGCGTACGGCGCCGCCGAGGTCGTCTACGCCGACACAGCGACGCTCGCGCTGGACAAGTCGCTCGCGGACGGCGCGGGCTGCGACTCCGCCGTCATCGACTGGGCGCACTACCTCCGCGACGTGCACTGCCCCGCGGTGACCGCCGCGTTCCGCCACGTGCAGGCGCCCTCGCCGAAGCCGCGCCCGATCGGGACCTCGGCCCGCCCCGCACCGGCGACCGCCGCGTTCGAGGAGCGGAGCGACGTCGTCGCCGTGTTCGACCTCGACGGGACGATCGTCGCGTCGGACGTCGTGGAGGCGCACCTGTGGGCCCGCCTGCTGGACGCCCCGCTCAAGGCATGGCCGACCACGTTGCTGCCCGTCCTGCGGAAGGTCCCGCACTACCTGCGCACCGAGCACCGCGACCGCGGCGAGTTCTTGCGCGAGTTCGTCCAGCGCTACGAGGGCGCGAACGAGGAGCAGTTGCGGGAGCTGGCCCGCGACCGGCTCGGGGACGTCCTGCTGCGCCGCGCCTGGCCGCAGGCGATCCGGCGCATCCGCAACCACCGCGCGGCCGGGCACCGCACGATCCTGCTGACCGGCACCGTGGACGTGTTCATCGAGCCGCTCCGCACGCTCTTCGACGACATCCTGGCCGCGAAACTCCGGGTGGTCGACGGACGCTGCACGGGCAGTTTCGAGCAGCCGCCGCTCATCGGCGAGTCACGCGCCGCCTGGCTGCGGGCCTGGGCCCGCGACGAGGGCGTCGACCTGACCGGGAGCTGGGCGTACGGTGACCACTATTCCGATCTGCCCGTCCTCCAGCAGGTCGGGAACCCCGTGGCCGTCAACCCCGACGCCCGCCTGTACCGGCACGCCAAGCGGCAGCGCTGGACGATCGCAGACTGGGACGGCGACTCCGGCGCGGTCTCCACCCTCCTGGACGCCGCCTTGGAGGGCGCTTCTCAGAAAGGTGGGGTCCGATGATCCTGGCGCTGGAGTACCACCGCTCCCCCGCCCGCTACCTGGCCGCCGCGCGCCTGCCGGGACGGCTCCGTTCGGCGGCCGTCCCGTCGCTGGCGCCGCTGCGGCTGACGTCCAAGCCCCCGCCCGGGACGCCGGGGCCCGGCTGGGTGCGGCTGCGTCCCGTGCTGTCCGGGATCTGCGGCTCCGACCTGGCGATGGCGGCCGGGAAGGTCTCTCCGTACCTGGCGCCGCTGACCTCGATGCCGTTCGTGCCCGGCCATGAGATCGTCGCCGAGCTGATGGACGACGCCGGCGACGGCATGCCCGCCGGGACGCGCGTCGTCATCGACCCGGTGCTGCCGTGCCGGGCCCGCGGCACCGGCCCGTGCCCGCCCTGCGCCGAGGGCAACGAGAACCGCTGCGACCACGTGAACGCCGGACGGATCTCGTCCGGCCTCCAGACCGGGTTCTGCGCCGACACGGGCGGCGGCTGGTCCGAACGGCTCGTCGCGCACCACAGCCAGCTGCACCGGGTGCCGGAGTCCTTGCCGTCCGAGCGGGCGGTGCTGTCGGAGCCGCTCGCGTGCGCGGTGCGGTCCGTCCGCCGGATCGACGTGCCGCGCGGCACGTCGATCGTCGTGGTCGGCGCGGGGACGGTCGGCCTGCTGACCACCCTCGCGCTGCGCGAGCTGACGCCCGCCGGTCCGATCACGGTCATCGCCCGCCACGCGGGCCAGCGCCGCCGCGCCCGCGCGCTGGGCGCGACCGAGACGATCGACCCGTCGGCCGCGCTGCGCGGATTGCGGCGCATCACGGGCGGCTCGCTCGTCCGTCCCGAACTGGGCCCCGGCTACCTGCTCGGCGGCGCCGACATCGTCGTCGAGTGCACGGGCGGCGAAGGGCTCGACACCGCGCTGCGGCTCGTCCGCGCGGGCGGGACGGTGCTGCTGTCCGGCATGCCGTCCAAGCCCGCCGACCTGACGCCCGCCTGGTACCGGGAGCTGAACATCGTCGGCTCCTACGCCAGCCGCGGCGCCGACGACTTCCAGGCCGCGATCGACCTGGCCTCGCACGACGCGCTCGGCGGATTCGTCGACAGCGTCTACCCCCTCACCCGCTGGCGGGACGCGCTGTCGCACGCCCTGTCCGCCGGACGCTCCGGAAGCGTCAAAATCGCCTTCGACCCCCAGAACGGGGACCGACCCTCGCTTGGCGAAACCCCCGACCACCTCGATCGCGAAGGAGCCGTTGGATGAGCAGACCGGGACTCGTGCTGGAGGTGGACGAGCGGACGCCCCCGCTTCTCGTGCACGAAGGAGAAGGGTTCCGGCTGGAGCGGTTCCCGCTCGGCACCCGCGTCATCTATCCGCCGGATTCGCTGCCGGGCGTCCGCGACGTGACCGGACGGATCCGCGACGCGCTGCTGAACCCGCTCGGCAGCGAGCCGCTCCCCGAGCTGCTGCATTCCGGCATGCGGCTGACGATCGTGTTCGACGACCTGTCGCTGCCGCTGCCGCCGATGCGGGCGCCGGACGTCCGCGGCCGGGTGATCGAGCAGGTGCTGGAGATGGCCGCCGCCGCCGGGGTGGACGACGTCGAGCTGATCGCCGGCAACGCGCTGCACCGCCGGATGACGCCAGCGGAGATCAAGCACATCGTCGGCGAGCGCGTCTTCAACTCGTTCTGGCCGGACAAGCTCGGCAACCACGACGCCGAGGACCGCGACAACCTCACCCTGCTCGGGCAGACCCGGCACGGCGAGGACGTGGAGATCAACAAGCGGGCCGCCGAGAGCGACCTCATCGTGTACGTGAACATCACGCTGGTCGCGATGAGCGGCGGCGCGAAGTCGGTGGCGGTGGGGCTGGCGTCGTACAAGAGCCTGCGGCACCACCACAACGTCCACACGCTGCGGCACTCCCGCTCGTTCAACGACCCGCCGAACTCGGCGATGCACCACTCCTACGACCGGATGCACAAGCTGCTGTCCGAGTCTGTGCGCGTGTTCCACATCGAGTGCACGGTCAACAACGACCAGTTCCCGCCGCCGTTCGAGTTCCTCAACAAGCGCGAATGGGAGTGGACGCTCAAGGACCAGGCGAAATTCCTCGCCGGCAAGCGAGCCAACGACCTCGCCCCCGCCACCGCCCGGCACCGGGTGTGGCAGAACATGCGCGCGCCTTACGGAATCACCGGGGTGCACGCGGGCGCGACTGACCTCGTCCACGAGAAGACGCTCGCCAACGTCCACCGGCAGCAGCTCACCGAGGTGCAGGGCCAGTCGGACGTCCTCATGCTGGGCCTGCCGTACCTGTGCCCGTACAACGTGAACTCGGTGATGAACCCGATCCTCGTGTACAGCCTGGGGCTCGGCTACTACTTCAACATGTACAAGAACAAGCCGCTGGTCCGCGAGGGCGGCGCGCTGATCATGTACCACCCGATGAAGTCGGAGTTCCATCCGCTGCACCACCCGAGCTACATCGACTTCTACGAGGAGGTGCTGACGCAGACGACGGACCCGGCGACCATCGAGACGAAGTACGAGGAGCAGTACGCCACCGACCCCTGGTACGTCCACCTGTACCGGAACTCGTACGCCTACCACGGCGTCCACCCGTTCTACATGTGGTACTGGGGCGCGCACGCGCTGTCGCACCTCGGCGACGTCATCTGCGTGGGCGCCGACCGCCGCGTCGCGTCCCGGCTCGGGTTCCGCGCGGCGAGCACCCTCGCGGACGCGCTGGAGATGGCGGGCGAGACGGTCGGGCGCAGCCCGTCCCTCACCTACTTGCACACCCCGCCGATGACGCTGGCGGACGTCCGATGAGCGGCGGCGGTAAGGGCGGCTCCGGCAAGGGCGGCCGGATGAAGCTCGCGGAGGAGATCCGGCTGCTGCGCCGCGGACGTGACTGGCGCGGCCGGGCCCCGGCGCCCCGGTCGGCGCAGCCGTGGCAGACGGCCCCGCCCAGCCGCCCGTTCCCGACCGAGTGGGCGCGCACGCCGCTCGCGATCGCGGCCCGGAAGGTCGCGTTCGACGGCGTGCTCAGGACGGTCACGTGGAGCCAGACCCGTCCCGAGATCCACGGCGCGGACGTCCTGGACGAGCTCAAGGGCCCGGTCGTGTTCGTCGCGAACCACGCGAGCCACCTGGACACGCCGCTGATCCTCGGCTCGCTGCCCGCCCGGATCCGCCAGCGGGTCGCGGTCGCCGCGGCGGCCGACTACTTCTTCGACGCCCGCTGGCGCGCCGTCGCGACCGCGCTGACGTTCAACGCGTTCCCGATCGAGCGGCGCGGCTCGGGCGGGGCGCTGGACCTGGCGTCCGAGCTGCTGCAGGACGGGTGGAGCCTGCTCATCTACCCGGAGGGCACCCGCTCGACGGACGGCTGGGCCCGGCGGTTCCGGATGGGCGCGTCGCTGCTGTGCCGCGATCAGGGCGTCCCGGCGGTGCCGCTGGTGCTGCGCGGCACGTACCAGGCGATGCCGCGCGGCGGGTTCTGGCCGAAGAAGGGGCGGCCCGTCGTGTCCGTCCGGTACGGCAAGCCGCTCGACCCGGGCCCGGACGAGTCGACGAGCGCCTTCAACGCCCGCCTTGAGGACGAGATGGGCCGCCTGTGGGTCGAGCACGACGAGGACTGGTGGACGTCCCTGCACGCCCCAGACCGCCGCCGCGCGCCCCGCGGCCCCGACGCGTCCGAATGGCGCCGCAAGTGGGAGTCGACCCGTCCGGAGGCGCCGTCGTCCCGCCACCACCGCATCTGGCGCCGCCGCTGAGCGCGGCTTGGTTAAAAAGCGTGGGCGCCCGCCGGCCAACGACGTCCGGCGGGCGCCCTTCCGCGTTCACGCGCCCTTCCGCGTTCACGCGCCCTTCCGCGTTCACGCGCCCTTCCGCGTTCACGCGCCCTTCCGCGTTCACGCGCCCTTCCGCGTTCACGCGCCCTTCCGCGTTCAGGCGGTCTCGTCCGCGTTCAGGCGGTCTCGCCGAGGACGACCTGGGTCACGTTGGGAAAGTCCCCGAAGATCTTCGTCCCGGCGCCGAACCCGTTCCCGGTGACGGTCATCGACGGCATCGGCCCGAACGCGTCGGCGAGGGTGACCAGCAGCGCGGTGCCCGTAGGGGTGGCCATCTCGGAGTCGATGTCGTGCCCCTGGATCGGCGCGCGGGCGCGGGCCAGCAGCTCGACAACGGCGGGGCCCGGGTTCGGGATCAGGCCGTGGCGGCACCGGATGAAGCCTCGTCCGACCGGTATGGGCGCGGCACGCACCTCGTCCACGCCAAGCGTCTCGAGCGCGGCGCACGTCCCGACGACGTCGACGATCGCGTCGTGCCCGCCGACCTCGTGGAAGTGGACGTCCTCAGGCGGCATCCCGTGGACCGCGCCTTCGGCTTCGGCGAGCGTCCGGAACACGTCGAGGGCCCGTTCCCGCACCCGGCCGGGCAGCGGCGCGGCGGTGACGATCTCCTCGATGACCGCGTGCGTGCGGGACACGGCGTCGTCCTCGACGTCCACGATGGCGCGCGTGGCGGCGATCCCGCGCCGCGACACCCGCTCGACGTCCAGGGACCAGCCGGGGACGTCCAGCCCCTTCAGCATGGCCCGCACCTCGCCGAGATCGGCGCCCGCGTCGAGCAGCGACCCGAGCGCCATGTCACCGGCCACCCCGGCGAAGCAGTTGAAATAGGCGATCTTCGTCATCTGAGCATCCTTCGCGCTAGTACCGCGGCTCCGAGCCCGTCGTCGATCCCGGTGACGGCCAGTCCCGGCGCCCCGGAGTTCAGCAGCGCGGCCAGCGCCGCGAGGCCGCCGCTGGAACTGCCGTAGCCGACGCTGGTCGGCACCGCGATCACCGGACGGGACGTCAGGCGCGCCGTGACCGACGGCAGCGCACCGTCCATGCCCGCCGCGACGATGAGGAGCCGCGCCTCGTCCAGCCGCTCCCGCACGGCCAGCAGCCGATGCAGCCCAGCAACGCCGACGTCGGCGATCAGCGTGACGTCCAGCCCGAACGCGGTCGCCCCCGCCAGCGCCTCCTCCGCCACCGGCAGGTCGGCCGTCCCAGCGGACAGGACGACGACGGGCACCGCCACAGGAGGCCGCGGGCGCGTGAGCACCACCAGCCCGGACCGCGAATGATGGACGGCCCCCGGCGCGGCCTCCCTCGCCGCCTCGAACTGCTCGCGCGACGCCCGCCGCAGGAACGCCACCTCGGCATCACGGGCCAGCAATTCCTTGACGCGCTGCCGCACCTGGTCTGGATCAAGCTCAGCCGCTTCAGCCACGGCGACGATCGGACGGCTCATGACCCCGCCGCATTGACGAGATGGGCGGCATATCCGGCCCCGTAACCGTTGTCGATATTGACCACGACCACTCCAGGCGAACACGAATTCAAGGCCGAGAGGAGAGCGGCGTGCCCGGCCTGCTCCCCGCCCGCCGAAGTCGGCAGCGCGACGACCATGCGATGGGTCAGCCCGGACACGAGCGTCGGCAGCGCGCCGCCCGTCCCGTCCGCGACGACGAACACGCCGGGGGAGTTCTGCTCGCGGAGCCATTCGGGCAGCGCGGCCGGGTCATGGACGGGCGCGTCGTAACGCCGGACGACCCGGCTGCCCATCGCCTCCGCGACCAGCGCGGCCTCCTCGGCCGCGGCCTCGTCCTCCGGGCGTCCGCACACGACCTCGACCCGTCCCGTCCCGGACACCGCGACCGGCGCCAGCACGGCCAGCCTGGCGCGCTCATGCACCACCGTGCCGGGGAACGCCGCACGCAAAGCGTCCAGCGTCTCCGCATCCGCCCGCGTGGCCAGCACATTGGTCGCACCAGACCCGATCAGGCTCTCCGCGATCGCCACGACCTCCGCGACCGTCTTGCCCTCGCAGTACACCGCCTCCGGATGCCCGCGCCGCCGCCCCCGCCCGATGTCGACGCGCGCGAACCCCAGCTCGTCGACGGTCATGACGCCCGCACCCGAGGAAGCCCGAGCACCGCGTTATGGCTCCCCTGCCGATAAGGCTCCAAATCAAGCGTCACATACCGGAACCCGGCGTCCTTGAGCAGCGCGACGATCTCGCCCGCCCGCTCCGCCGCACGTCCGATGTCCGCCGCCTCCACCTCGATCCTGGCGAGGTCGCCGCCCTGGTCGCGGACCCGCAGCCGCCCGCCGAACCCGGCGCGGCGGAGCGCGTCCTCGGCGTCCTCGATCCGGCGCAGCGCCTCTCGCGTGACCGGCACCCCGTACGCGAGCCGCGACGACAGGCACGCCGACGCGGGCTTGTCGGACGTGGGCAGCCCAAGCTCCCGAGCCGCTTCCCGGACGTCCGCCTTGCTCAACCCCGCGTCCACCATCGGGAACCGCGCCCCGAGCCGCCGCGCCGCGCTCTGCCCCGGCCGGTGATCGCCGAGGTCGTCGGTGTTCACCCCCAGCAGGACGGGCCAGTCCCCGGCCTCCGCCGCCACCGCGGTGAGCACCGACACCAGCGCCTCCTTGCAGAACCGGCACCGATCGCCGCCGTTCGCCGTGTACCGCTCGTCGTCCAGCTCCTGCGTCCGCACGACCCGGTACCGCATCCCGAGCCGCTCGGCCTGCGCGCCGGCGTCGGCCAGCTCCGCCCGCGCCAGCGACGGCGAGTCGGCGGTGACGGCGAGCGCCCGGTCCCCCAGCTCCTGATGCGCGAGGTAGGCGAGCAGCGAGCTGTCCACCCCGCCCGAGTAGGCGACGACAGCCCCGGGCAGCGCGGCCAGCGCCTCTCGCAGTGCCGTGACCTTGGGCAGGGCGGTGACCTTGGGCAGCGCCGTCACTTCCGGTGAAACGAGGCTGTGGGCCATGCGATTCTCCTTCGGCGTCGTCGTCCTCCGGCTCGTGAGGCTAGACGCCCGGACGGCATCGGCGAATCCGTCATCCGACGGGCGAGTTCAGCATGGCCCATGACATGGCACGACGCCCTCCAGGCCGCAAGGAAAGGGTTCTGAGCACGATCCCGGCCTGGAGGGCGCCGTGGTCTGGGCGCCCCTGCGGCTAACCGCGGGCCTTGTCGAAACGCGTTGCGACGTCCGTCCAGTCGACGAGCGACCAGAGCTTCTCCACGTAGTCAGGACGCACGTTCCGGTACTGCAGGTAGTAGGCGTGCTCCCACGCGTCGAAGACCAGCAACGGCGTCGTGTTCATCCCGACGTTGCCGTGATGGTCGTAGACCTGCTCCACGACGAGCCGTCTCCCCAGCGGCTCCCACGCCAGCACGCCCCACCCGGACCCCTGCACGGTGGACGTCGCCGTGGTGAGCTGCTTCCGGAACGCGTCGAACGATCCGAAGTGCTCGTTGATGGCCGCCGCCAGCTCGCCGTCGGGACGGTCCCCGCCGTCCGGCGACAGGTTGTCCCAGAAGATCGAGTGCAGGACGTGCCCGGACAGGTTGAACGCGAACGTCTTCTCCAGCCCGACCAGCCCGCCGTACTGCTCCTTGTCCCGCGCCTCGGCCAGCCTCTCCAGCGTGTCGTTGGCGCCCTTGACGTAGGCGGCGTGGTGCTTGGAGTGGTGCAGCTCCAGGATCTCCCCCGTGATGGCGGGCTCCAGCGCGGCGTAGTCGTAGGGCAGATCAGGAAGCGTGTAGTCAGCCATACCGCCACTATTGCAAACACCTTGCAACTACGTCCAGCAAGCAACAATGCCAGGTCCGCTCGTTTCAGGACGGGTCGACGACTGTGCGGTCGCCGTCTGTTTCGTAGGCGACGACCTGGACGATCGGGAGGCTGGACGTCTCCGCGGATGCGCCGCCGGTGCGCGGGCCGGGCACCACGAGCAGGGGCGTTCCGTGGTCCATCTTCATCTCGTGGGAGCCCAGTTCGCCGACCGTCTTCAGCCGCACGATGTCCGGGCCCGCCGCCGCCACCAGGTGCCAGCGCCGGGGCGACCGCCACCACACGGCGGCGACCGTCCCGGCGGACGAGGTGAAGTCGCTGTTCGTCCTGCCCCGCTCCGACAGCGCCCGTCCTTCGGCGGAGATCAGCATCGAGCTGGCCGGGGCGCCCCACGGCGAGGACGCGTCCACCGTCAGCAGCGTCGCCCGGCCGCCGCCGTCCGGCAGCTCGCCGCTCCACAGCCGCCCCAGCCGCAGGTCACCGGACTCGCTCAGCGTGGCCGCGCCCTCGCAGGCGACGGCGTGGAGGGCCGCCCAGCTGAACTTCTCGTCCCGCTCCGGCGGGCCGCGGAACCACACTCGCGGCGCCGCGGACCGCGGGTCGTGCGAGGCGAGCTGGGTGACGGTCCGCGGCCAACCGCCATTGCCCGGACGGAACGTCATCTGGAACACCACGTAGTTCTGGCAGCGCGGCGTGAACCAGCGCCAGGGCAGCGGATCGGTCAGCCCGTCCTTGACGGCCACCGGCGCCCAATCTGGAGAGCGTCCTGACGGCAGCGCCGCCCGCACCTCCTGCAGCCACGGCGGGACGAGGTAGCGCCACGTCAGGCCCAGCATGATGAGCTGGCCCGCGCCCGTCCCGAGCCTGCGGACCGACTCCACGCCGCGCGACAGGCGCCGCTCGAAGTACTGCGCCACGCTCGGCGTCTCCCGCAGGCCGGGTGAGTCGCGCAGGACGACGAGGGACGCCCCGTCCACCGTCCCGGCGTACAGGACGACGACGCGTCCGTGCGGCGGGTCGTGCCGGTCGTCCCGCCAGGCGTCGGCGGCCCGGCGCAGCAGCCCGGCGTTGTCGCGCAGCTCGCCCTGCGCAGGCCATTCGTAGATGGTCGGCGCGCCCGTCCGCTGCCACGCGCGCGGGTCGATCGCGGCAGGCCCGCCGGCCCCTTCGCCCGGCGGTATCAGGACGAACCCGGCGACCGCCAGCACCACCGCCACGAGCCCGGCCGCCACGGCGACCCGCCAGGCGCGCGGGACGGCGAGCGGCGGACGCAGCCGCACCAGATCAGGCTCGAAAGCCTCGATCTCGGCCCGTTGCGCGGCTTCGTCCAGGCCCGTCCGGTCGTCGACGGCGTCGGTGGCCCGGTCCACGTCCCGGAAGTCGGCCTGGATGTGGACGCCCAGCTCGGCAGCCGCCTCGGGGGCGGTGAGCCCGTCGCGGTGCAGCAGGTAGGCGAGCCGCTCATGCCGCGACAGCTCAAGCAGCGCCGCCCGGACGGACCCCTTCGGAGTCGGCGCGGGCTCGAAGAAAAGACGCTGCAGCAGGGGCCGACCAGCGGGCGGGTCGGTGAGCAGGATCGCGACGAGCCGCGCCCGCATCGCCGGATATCCGCCCTTCCTGACCCGGGCCGCGCGGGCGGCGGCACGGCGGGCGCGCGTGAGCGGTGCGTCGCCGTCGTCCAGCACCAGGTACGCGAGCCGCAGCAGGCCGGCGTAGTGCTCACGGTCCACCGTTCGCACCGGGCACCTCCCACCCGCATTGTGCGCACCCGCCGGTAACGGACGGGTTGAGACAGCGCGCGGTCACCGCGCCGTAACCCGGCTACAGGGAGGAGTCCTGGAGCGTGGGCGCCGGGGCGGCGGTCTGGTCATCGGAAAGGACCGCACGGTACATCAGCACCGCGACAAGGATCATGATCGCGGCCAGCCCCGCGTAGACGGCGGCGAAGAGCAAGAGCGCCCCCACGTCGACCTCGGGCACCGTGTCCTCGGCCGTCCCCCCGGCGACGGCCATGGCTCCGAGCCCGCCGATGAGCAGGGCGACGGCGACGCCGAGGACGCAGTTCATGCCCGGCGAAGGCGCCCGCCGCGACCACCGCACCAGACGCCAGCCCGCAACGTAGACGAAGAGGAACCCCGGGACGGCCAGCACGACCGCCATCGCCAGCATGGTCTCCGGCATGGTGGCGGGGCTCGCGTTCGTCGTCTGCACGGCGTCCCCGGTGGCGATCTTCACCACGCCACCCCGCCAGATGGTGCCCTTGACCCGGTCGCCGTCACGCAGCGTGTTCAGCAGCGGCCCGTTGTTCCGGTACACCGTCGGCCACTTGTACGTCTGCCCGGGCGGCGTGAGCATGGCGCTGATGCTGCTCCCCTGCCCTTGTAGAGCCGGATGTCGGAGACGATGAACTCCTGCGTCCACGTGCAGTCCGCCGGGCGCTGGGGCTGCGACGCGCAGGTGGGCGCGTCCCGCAACTCGTGCAGTTGGTCCCTGCGCTCGGGGAACTCGCCCGCCGCGTACACCGACCCCCACAGCATCCCGAGCCCGATCAGCAGCACGGGGATCGCCACGAACCGCCAGGACAGCAGAGACCGCCTGCGCACGTCGTCCGATCCCCCGTCCATGACCGGATCCTCCC
>NZ_SMKT01000118.1 GCF_004348735.1 Actinomadura sp. KC06 | reverse complement strand
GGCGGGGACGGCGGAGGAGGGCGGAGCTCGCCATGGCAGACCCCTAACGGTAAGCGCTTTCAGTTTCAGGCGCTGGCAATGTAGGCAGGTGTTGAGACTCACGTCAAGGGGCAGAGTTGTAAGCGCTTACGGATTCCGCCACGATGTGGCGGACCGGTCCTCGTGTGGGGGACGAGCGCTCCCACACCCCGGCACGGCCCGTACCCGGGAGGAAACGACACCCATGGCCGACCGCAACCTGGTCCGACTGCAGGACGTCGCCGCGCACGCGGGCGTCTCGATCGCGACGGCGTCGCGGATGCTGAGCGATCCGAACTACGGCGGCCGGGCCGGGCTCCGCGAGCGGGTGCTCGCCTCCGCGGCCGAACTCGGCTACCGGGTGAACCCGCACGCCCGCGCGCTCGCCACCTCGTCCTCGACCAGCGTCGGGCTCGTCGTCCACGACGTCCGCGACAGCTACTTCGCGCTGCTCAGCGGCGGGGTCATGACGGTGGCCGAGCGCGAGGACCTGCTGGTCAACATGGTGTGCACGTACCGCGACCCGGCCCGCGAGCTGGAGTACGTCAAGCGGCTCATCGACCAGCGGGTCAGGGCGCTCGTCCTCGCGGGCAGCGCGTTCCGCGACACCGCCCACAACGCCGCCATGCGCGCCGAGCTGCAGGACTACCAGGAGTCCGGCGGGTCGGTCGTCTCGGTGACGCGCGGACGCGACATCGGGCACCTCGTCCAGATCGACAACGCCGGAGGTATGCGCGCGCTGGCAGGCGCGCTCGTGGAGCTCGGGCACACGTCGTTCGGCGTCGTCGCCGGGCCGCTGCGGCTGCTCACCGTCCGCGACCGCCTGCAAGGGCTGAAGCAGGGCCTCAAGGACCACGGCATCGTCCTGCACCGCGACGACATCGTCTACACCGACCTGTCGCGGGAGGGCGGGCTGACCGGCGCGCAGACGCTGATGAGCCGCCGGAACCCGCCGCGCTGCCTGATGGCCGTCGCCGACGTCATGGCGCTCGGCGCGCTGTCGTGGCTGCGCTCGAACGGGATCTCCGTCCCGGACGAGGTGTCGGTGACCGGGTTCGGCGGCCTGCCCGCCGCGCTCGACGCCGTGCCGCCGCTGACCACGGTGGAGATCCCGCTGGAGCGGGTCGGCGAGACGGCGATGGACCTCGCGCTGCGTCCTCCGTCCCCCCGCCACGTCGTGGAGATCGACGGGAGGCTCGCGCTGCGCGAGAGCGCCGCCCCGCCCCGGTAGGGCGGGCCGGACGCTCAGGGCAGGACGTGGCGCGGGAAGCCCGCGACGACGGCGGCGAGGACGTCGTCGGGGTCCGCCGCCCACACCCTCTCGTTGAAGATCTCCACCTCGATCGGGCCCGTGAACCCGGCGGCGCCGACGGCGCGGGTGATCGACGGGAGGTCGATCGCGCCGTCGCCCGGGAGCCCGCGCCCGAACGTCGGGTGCGGCTGCGGCACCAGCCAGTCGCACACCTGGTAGCCGATGATCCGCCCGCCCGCGCGGGCCAGGGACGCGCCGAGGCCGGGATCCCACCACACGTTGTAGGTGTCAACGGCGAGCCCGACGTGCGCGGGCTCGAACTCCTCGACGATGTCGAGCGCCTGGTCGAGCGTCACCGTGACCGACCGCTCCGCGCACATCATCGGATGCAGCGGCTCGACCGCCAGCCGGACGCCCGCCGACGCCGCGAACGGCACCAGCTCGGCGATCCCCTCAACGACGGCCGCACGGGACCGCTCCAGGTCCAGATCGTCGCGGACGCCGCCGCTGACCAGGTAGAGGACGTCCCCGCCGATCGCCGCCGTCAGCTCCACGGCGCGGCGGTTGGCGTCGTGGTCGAGCCCGCCCCCGTCGGGGTTCTTGCCGGTGAAGAACCCGGCGCGGCACATGCTGGACACCCGCACGCCGTGGTCGCGCAGCAGCGCCGCCGCCCGCTCCGCGCCGTACTCCTCGACGGGCCCGACCCACGCGCCGAGCCAGCCGATCCCGTGCCGGGCGAGCCCGCGCACGGTCTCCTCGAAGGACCATCCCTTCACCGTGATCTGGTTGATGGCGAGCCGTTCGATGCTCACGCCGTGCTCCTTCCGTCGATCCCGGCGGTCGCCAGCACGGCGAGCATGCGGCCGGCCGCGAGTTCGGCGTCCTCGATGAGGCCCGCCTGGTCGGCGAGCCGGAACAGCCGGGCGAGATGGTTCGGCGACCGGGCGCCCTGGTGCCCGCCGAGCATGACGAAGTGCGGCTGGAGACCGCGCAGGTAGGCGAGGAACACGACGCCGGTCTTGTAGTGGTACGTCGGCGCCTCGAAGATCGCCCTCGACAGCGGCACGGTCGGGGCCAGGACGCGGTCGAAGCCGTCCGCGTCGCCCTCGTCCAGGAGGGCGAGGGCCTCGGCGGCCAGCGGCGCGATCGCGTCGAAGATCCCGAGCAGCGCGTCGCTGTGGCCCTGGTCGTCGCCCCTGATGAGCTCGGGGTAGTTGAAGTCGTCCCCGGTGAACATCGCCGTCCCGGCGGGGAGGCGGCGGCGCAGCGCGACCTCGCGTTCGGCGTCCAGCAGCGAGATCTTGACGCCGTCGACCGAACCCGCGTTCTCCGACATCAGCCGGACGACGGTGTCCGCGGCGGCATCGAGATCGTGGGCGCCCCAGTAGCCCGCGAGCCGCGGGTCGAACATGTCGCCGAGCCAGTGCAGGATCGCCGGTCGCGACAGCGAGCCGAGCACCTTCCCGTAGACGGACAGGTAGTCGTCGGCCGAGCGCGCCGTCCGGCACAGCGCCCGGCTGGCCATCAGCACGACCCGGCCGCCCGCGTCCTCGATCCACCGGCACTGGCGCAGGTAGGAGCGCTCGATCTCCTCAAGGGCGACGGGCCGGTCGTCGGGGAGGTCGTCGGTGCCGGCGCCGCACGCGATGGCCGCGCCGCGTCCCGCCGCCTCCCGGCACGAGCGCTCGATCAGCTCCCGGACGAGCCCGTGCGGCAGCCCCATCCCGCGCTGCGCGGTGTCCATGGCCTCGGCGACGCCGAGTCCGAGGTCCCACAGGTGGTGCCGGAAGCTCAGCGTCGCGTCCCAGTCGACGGCCGGGTCGAGCACCGGGTCGACGGTGGCCAGCGGGTCGGCCACGACGTGCGCGGCCGCGTACGCGCGGCGGGTCCGCGGCGCGCCCCGGCGGGCCGGGAGCGGACGCGGCGCGCCGCGCAGCGTGTACTTCTCCAGCCGGGTGCCGGAGGGCAGCAGGAGCGAGGTCACGCCGGCTCGACCGCCAGCCCGGGCACGTCGACCCAGCGCCGCTCGCGCGACGACCGCAGCGCCAGCTCGGCGAGCTGGACGCCCTTGGCTCCTTCGAGGAGGTCCCAGCCGAACGGCGCGTCCTCGACCACGTGCCGCAGGAACATCTCCCACTGGACGCGGAACGCGTTCTCGAACTCCTCGTTGTCGGGCACCTCCTGCCAGCCCGCGCGGAAGTCGATCGGGTTCGGGACGTCGGGGTTCCACACCGGCATCGGCGTGTTCGCGCGCGACTGCGTCCGGCACTCGCGGAGCCCGGCGATCGCGCTGCCGTGCGTGCCGTCGAGCTGCCATTCGCCGATCTCGTCGCGGTAGGGGCGGGTGGCCCAGGACGTGGTGAACTGCGCGGTGACGCCGTTCTCCAGCTCGAACAGGCCGTAGGCGGCGTCCTCGGCCGTGGAGTCGTAGGGCCTGCCGCCCTCGTCCCAGCGCTTCGGGATGTGGATCGCGCTGTGGCACAGCACCGACCTGATCGGCGAGACGACGTTGTCGATCAGGTAGCGCCAGTGCGGGTACATGTCGAGGACGAGGCCGCCGCCGTCCTCGCTGCGGTAGTTCCAGGACGGACGGTTGAGGTGCTGCCAGTCGCCCTCGAACACCCAGTAGCCGAAGTTCAACCGGAAGCTCAGCATCGTGCCGAAGAAGCCGCCGTCCACGAGCCTCTTCAGCTTGCGGATGCCGGGCAGGAACAGCTTGTCCTGGACGACGCCGTGCTTCACCCCGGCCGCGTCGGCGAGCCGGGCGAGGTCGAGGGCCTCGTCGAGCGAGACGGCCGTGGGCTTCTCGCAGAAGATGTGCTTGCCCGCCGCGATGGCCTTGCGGACCGCCTCCGCCCGCAGGTTCGTCGTCTGCGCGTCGAAGTAGATCGCGTCGTCGTCGTTGGCGAGGGCCTCGTCGAGGCTGGTCGTCCAGCGCTCGACGCCGTAGCGGCGGGCGAGGTCCTCCAGCTTGGCGGGGTTGCGCCCGACGAGGATCGGGTCGACGACCAGCCGGCGGCCGTCCTTGAGGACGAGCCCGCCCTGGTCCCGGATCGCCACGATCGACCGGTCGAGGTGCTGGCGCGTCCCCATTCGGCCCGTGACGCCGTTCATGATGATGCCGATCCGCACCTGATCCATGTGAACCTCCCTGATTGCTGTAAGCGCTTTCTATTTCATGCGATTCGGCACTGTCAAGGCCGGTCCGGCTCAGAGGCCGAGGAGGCCGGCGGCGGTCCGGCCGAGCACGTCGGCGCGCTCCACCCTGGTCAGGCCGGGTGCCGCCGCCGCCCCCGCGACGGCCTCGGGATCGCCGGTGGGGAAGGGGTAGTCGCTGCCGAGCAGCACGTGGTCGCTCCCGGCGAAGCCGACGAGCCAGGACAGCGACGTCGCCGAATGGGTGAGCGAGTCGTAGTAGAGCCGCCGCAGGGCCGTGCTCGGCGGGACGCGGTCATCGGACCAGTCGGCCCGGAGCCGGGCGATCGCGTCGAGCCTCCCGGCCTGGTAGGGGAGGAACCCGCCGCCGTGGACGACGCACAGCCGCAGGCCGGGGAACCGATCGAAGACCCCCGCGAGGATCATCGCCGCGACGGCCGCTGTCGACTGCGCCGGGTTGTCCACGATGTCCCCAAGCCGATCGACGCCGTGCAGCCCCGCCGGGGACGTCGCCCGCCAGGGATGGAGCAAAACCAGCGCGCCCGTGTCGGATGCGGCCTTCCAGAGCGGATCCCAGCGCTCGTCGTCCAGATGGGGGCCCGGCCCGCCCGCCGCGAGCTCGCCGCCCGCGAACCCGGGCCGGGCCGCCGCGCGCCTCAGCCGGTCCGCCGCCGAAACGGGGTCGTGCCGGTCGAGCAGGGACAGCGCGATCAGCCGGTCGGGCCGCAGCGCCACGACCGCCGCCATGGCGTCGTCCAGGGCGTGCAGGAAGCCGGTCGCGGTGCCGGGGTCGAGCTCGTCCGGGCTCAGCTCCAGCCACGGCGAGACGACCTGGACGTCCACGCCCGTCCGGTCCATCTCCGCGATCCGTGACCGCACGTCAGTGAGGCCATCGGCGATGGGGGCGGTGACCCGCGCACCGAACCGGATGCGCCGTTCACCGGTCAGGACGGGCGAGCCCGGGGCGCCGCCGCCCCGCTCCAGGTCAGCGAGCAACGCGGCCGGCACGGCATGCGCGTGGACGTCCACGACGCGTCCGCCGGCCGGCGCCGGGTGAGGGCTTGAAGTGGTCATCACGCTGTGAGATGGTAACGAAAAATTGAAAGCGCTTACAGGAGACGATGAGCATGCCGGATCGGAACGAGTCGGGCCCGCTGCACGGCCGGGTGGTGGCGGTCACCGGCGGCGGCCGGGGCCTTGGACGGTCGATCGCGCTCGCCGCCGCGGCCGCCGGCGCCGACGTCGCGATCGCCTACCGGGAGAGCGAGGCAGGCGCGAAGGCCGTCGCCGACGAGGCCCGTTCCCTCGGCGCCGAGGCGGACGTCCACCGCTGCGACGTCACCGACCGCGACCAGGTGTTCGGGTTCGTCGCGGCCGCCGAGCGGCGGTTCGGCCGGATCGACGGCCTGGTCAACAACGCGGGCATCATGCCCGAGACGCCGTTCCTGGAGACGACCCCGCGGGAGTGGGACCGCGTCATCGCCACCGACCTGACCGCCGCGTTCCACGCCAGCCAGGCGGTGCTGCCGGGGATGCTGGAGCGCGGGTCGGGCAGCATCGTGAACGTCGCGTCCCGCCTGGGCCAGGTCGGCTGGCCGGGCGTCGCGCACTACGCCAGCGCCAAGGCCGGGCTGATCGCGCTCGCCAAGTCGATCTCCCGCGAGTTCGGGCAGCGCGGCGTGCGCGCGAACAGCGTGGCGCCCGGCGTCACCAACACCGACATGGGCCGGACCGTCATGGCGGGCGAGGTCGGCCGCAAGCGCATGGCCGAGCTGCCGCTGGGCCGGTTCGGCGAGCCAGGCGAGGTCGCCGACTGCGTGATCTTCCTGCTGTCGGACGCGTCCGCGCTGCTCATCGGCCAGACCCTCAACCCGAACAGCGGGGGGCTGATGCCATGACCCCGGCCATCGGGACCGTCGACGGCGCGCTCGCGCTCGTCCGCGACGGCGACGCCGTCTGGGTCGGCGGCTCGGGCGCCGGGCACGGCGTGCCGCAGGCGTTCATCGACGCGCTGGCGGCGCGGTTCCGCGACACCGGCCACCCGCGCGACCTGACCACCGTCCGCGTCGTCGGCATCGGCGACTTCGCCGACACAGGTTTCTCGCAGCTGGGACTGCCCGGCCTCGCACGCCGGACGATCGGCAGCAACATCGGCAACGAGCCGAGGCTCGGCGCACTGGTGGCGGACGGCGCGCTGGAGGCGTACTCACTGCCGCAGGGCGTGCTGTCGGCTTTGTGCCGCGACATGGCCGCCGGTCGTCCCGGCCACATCACGCACGTCGGCCTCGGCACCTACGCCGACCCGCGGCAGACGGGAGGCAAGCAGAACGCGCGCACCACCGAAGACCTGGTCGAAGTGGTCGAGCTGGCCGGACGCGAATGGCTGCTCTACCGCGCGCTGCCCATCGACGTCGCCGTCCTGCGGGCCACCACCGCGGACGAGGACGGCAACCTCACGTTCGAGCACGAGCCGATCCTCGGCGACTCGCTCGCGCTGGCGATGGCCGCGCACAACAACGGCGGCAGGGTCGTCGTCCAGGTCGAACGGCTGGCGGCGCGGGGCTCGCTGCGCCCGGCGGACGTCCGCGTCCCCGGCGCCCTGGTCGATTTCGTCTACGTGGACGCCGCGCAGCGCCAGACCTACGCGACCGCGTACTCCCCGTACTACTCCGGCGAGCTGCGAGCCCCGTCCGCCGGAGTCGCGGCCTCGCCGCTGGACGTCCGGAAGGTGATCGCGCGGCGGTCGCTCATGGAGTTCCGCCGCGGCGACATCTGCAACCTCGGCTTCGGCATCTCGCAGCAGATCGGCTCCGTCGCCGCCGAGGAGGGCATCGCGGACGCGCTGACCCTCACAGTCGAGCAGGGCATCTTCGGCGGGGTCCCGGCCTTCGGCGGCGACGGCGGCGCGGGCCACGGCTACCAGGCGCGCCTTGAGCAGCCCTCGATGTTCGACTTCTACGACGGTGGCGGGCTCGACATCGCCAGCCTGTCGTTCGCGCAGGTAGACCGCGCCGGAAACGTGAACGTCCACGCGTTCGACGACCGTCCGCGCGGGCCCGGCGGTTTCATCAACATCAGCACCCGGACGAGGCGCCTCTGCTTCGTCGGCACGTTCACAGCCGGAGGCCTCCGCGTCACCGTCGAGGACGGGACGCTCACGATCCTGAGCGAGGGCCGCCACCGCAAGTTCGTGGACGCGGTCACCGAGATCAGCTTCAACGGACGCCTGGCAGCAGAAAAGGGCCAGGAAGTCAGATACATAACCGAACGCGCCGTCTTCGAGCTGACCCCCGGCGGGCTCGCGCTGATCGAGGTCGCCCCCGGCATCGACGTGGAGAAGGACGTCCTGGCCCACATGGACATCGAGCCCGCCGTCCCCGCCGCCCCCGCCCTCATGGACCCGCGCCTCTTCGCCGCCGCCCCGATGGGCCTGGCGGCCGACCTCACCACGCAAGGGGCTGCGAGATGACCGAACTCGTACACCTGATCTCGGGGGCGTGCACGGAGATCGTCCTGGACAACCCGCCGATGAACGTCGTGTCGCGCGAGCTGACACGCCAGCTGCGCGCTGCGCTCCATGCGGTCGCACGCGACCCGCAGGTCAGGGCGGTCATCGTGCACGGCGCCGGAGGCAGGGCCTTCTGCGCCGGCTCCGACATCGCTGAGTTCCGCGACCTGCACGGCCGGGTCGCCGAGGACAAGCTGCTCCTGGAGCGGCTCGTCTACCGTCAGCTCGCGCGGCTCCCGGTCCCGACCGTCGCCGCGATCGAGGGCCACGCCCTCGGCGGCGGCCTAGAACTGGCGCTGTGCTGCGACTTCCGGATCGCGACCCGCCGCTCCAAGCTCGGCATGCCCGAGCTGAAGCTCGGCGTGACCCCGGGCAGCGGCGGCACGCAGCGCCTCCCGCGGGTGATCGGCCTCGCGCGCGCCAAGGAGATGATCCTGCTAGGCGAGCCGATCGACGCCGCTGAGGCGCTCGCGATCGGCCTGGTCACCCGCGTAGTGGACGACGGCCAGGCGGTGGACGCCGCACGCGGCATGGCCGAGACCCTCGCCTCGCGCGGCCCCGTCGCGATGCGGGTCGCGAAGAAGCTGCTCGACCTGTCGGCGGAGACCCCTCTGGAGGACGGCCTAGCCCACGAACTCGACGGCTCGGAGACCGTGTTCGCGACCGACGACGCCCTGGAAGGCGCGGCGGCCTTCCTCGCCAAACGCCCGGCCCGTTTCACCGGCCGATGACGACACGACAGGAGCAGACCATGCGCACAGTCGCCCTCTTCGGCCGTCCCCTGCAGCGGCGGCATTCGGCGGTCATGCACAACGCGGCGTTCGAGGCGGCGGGCGTCGACGCCCGCTACGAGCTCCGCGAGGTGGACGAGAACGCCCTCGCCGACCAGGTCGCGGAGGCACGCCGCGACGCCTGGATGGGTTTCCAGATCACCGCGCCGTACAAACTACTGGTGATGGACCTCCTTGACGAGATCGAGCCCGGCGCCCGCGCGATCGGCGCGGTCAACAGCGTCGCCACCGCCCCGGACGGCCGCCTGGTCGGCTTCAACACCGACGTCGTGGGCTTCATGGCAGGCGTCCAGGATTGCCTGGGCGACGACGTGAAAGGACGATCCGTGGTCGTCGCGGGATCAGGCGGAGTCGGCCACGCGGCCGTCTACGGCCTGGCCACCGCGGGCGCGGGCCGCCTCACCGTCCTGGACCTCGACGCCGACATGCCGCGCCGCCTCGCGAACGACCTTGGCGACGCCGCGTCGATCGAGCCCCTTGCCTTCGACGACCCGCGCGCCCGAGACCGCCTCGCGGACACCGACCTCTTCGTCAACGCGACCTCCGTAGGCATGCTGTCGCCGGGACCGGTGGTCGACGTCGACCTCATCCGTCCGTCCGCCGCGGTGTTCGACGTCGTGTACATCCCGTCCGAGACAGAATTGGTGCGCCGGGCCCGCGCCCGCGGGATGAGGGCGTCCAACGGCGACGGGATGCTGGTCGCGCAGGCCGCCGCCGCGTGGTGCCGGTGGACGGGCCTGCCCGACCCGAGCGAGACCATGCGGCGCGCCGTGGCCCCGCTGCTCGCGGAGGGAGACCCGCGCCCGTGACGCTCCGGGTGGTGCTGGCATCCGACTCGTTCAAGTCGTCCCTCACGGCGGCCCGGGCCGCCGCCGCGATGGCCGAAGGCTTCCGGCGCGTGCGCCCCGACGTCGTGACCGAACTCCTGCCCCAGGCCGACGGCGGCGAAGGCACGCTCGACACAGTGCTGGCCGCACGCCCGGACGCGACCGTCCGAACCACGACGGTGCCCCTGCCGGACGGCCCGCACACAGCACGGTGGCTCATGCTCGCCGACGACACGGCGGTAGTGGAACTGGCCGAATGCTGCGGCCTGCCCCTGCTCGGCACCGCCGACCCCGCAGGCGCCGACAGCGCCCCACTCGGCACCGTCCTCCGCGAGGCCCTCCGCGCAGACGCCCGCAGGATCGTCGTCGGCCTCGGCGGGTCGGCGTCCACCGACGGTGGTGCGGGCTGCCTGCGCGAACTCGGCCTCCGGACGACCGACCCGCACGGCGACGACGTCCCGCCCGGGGGAGCGGGGCTCCTGGCGGTGACCGGCGCCGACGCCGCCAACCTGTCGCCCCCTCCACCGGACGGCGTCCTCCTCCTCTGCGACGTCGACGCACCCCTGTTCGGCCCGCGCGGTGCCGCCACCGTCTTCGCCCCGCAGAAGGGCGCCGATCCCGCGCTTGTGCGGATCCTCGACGGCGCCCTCCGCCGGTGGGCGGACGTCGTAGGCGCCGCCCCCGACGTTCCCGGCGCAGGCGCCGCAGGCGGCATCGGTTACGGCCTGTCGTCCTACTGGGGAGCGACCATGACGTCCGGTGCCCGCTACCTGACCGAGCTGAGCGGCCTGCCCGACCGCGTCCCCGGCGCCGCGCTAGTCGTCACGGGGGAGGGCCGCCACGACGAGCAGTCCTACACCGGCAAGGTCACGGGCCACGTCGTCCAACTCGCACAACAACACGGCGTCCCAGCAGCCGTGATCGCCGGAACCGTGACAACCGACCGCCCCGGCGTGACGATGCTCAGCCTCACCGACCTCGCCGGCTCACAACACGAAGCGATGAACCACCCCGAACACCACCTCCGCCACGCGGCGGAACAGCTCGCCGCTGAGCTGCCCGCGTTCTAGGGCTAGGGGAGGGGGACGACGTGGGGGGCGATGCTGGTTAGTTTTTCGCAGGTTTCCTCGTACTCGCGGTCCGGGGTGGAGGCGTCGACTATGCCGGCGCCGGCGCGGAGCCAGGCGTGGCCGTCGCGGTTGTAGAGGGCGCGGAGGACGAGGGCCGCGTCGAGGGCGCCGTCGTGGGAGACGGTGAGGACGGCGCCGGAGTACAGGCCGCGGTGCTCGTCCAGGCGGGTGATCGCGTCGATCGCCTCGGGCTTCGGGATGCCGGACGCGGTGACGCCGGGGAACAGGGCCTCGAGGGCGTCCCATGAGGTGCGGCCGGGGGCGAGGACGCCGCTGACGGTGGAGCCGAGATGCTGGACGCTGCCGCGCTCCTTGACGGTCATGAACCCGGTGACCTGGACGGACGCGGGGTCGCAGACGCGGTACAGCTCGTCCTGGGAGGTGCGGACGGACACGGCGTGCTCGTAGATCTCCTTGGGGTCGGTCTCCAGGTCGTGGCGGCCGCGGGCGTCGGCGTCGCCGCCCAGGCCGAACGCGCGGGTGCCGGCGAGGGGCTGGGTCATGACGTGTCCGGCGGCGTCCACGCTCACGAGGACCTCGGGGCTGAAGCCGGTGGCCTGGAAGCCGCCCATGTCGAGGAGGAACGAGCGCGCCGGGGTGTTCGCGCGGCGGCCCTGGACGAACGTCGAGACCATATCGACGGGGTAAGCGATGTCCAGCCGCCGCGACACGATCACCTTCTGGTAGCGGCCGGCCTTGATCTCCGCGACGGCGTCGGCGACCTGCGCGCGGTAGGGCCCGCCGCCGACGCGGACGTCGACCGGTGCGGGTGTGCCCGCGGCGGGGGCGTCGGCCTCGGCCAGCAGGAGCTTGGCGACCTGTTCGGCCTCGTGCGCGTCGACGCCGGTGATGCGGGCGCGGCCGTCCTCGGCGCGGACCTCGACGCGGGGCACGATCAGGTGCGCGAGCCGTCCCCGGGGAGGGGACGCGGCGAACTCGAACGCGATCCAGCCGTAGGCGTTCCAGACCGGGAGCGGGACGTCGGCGAACGTCTCGCGCAGCGCGTCGGCCGGACGTCCTTCCGTCCAGGTCCTGGTGACCGGGGGACGGTCGGGCCAGTGGACGCGCACCCGGTCGGCGTCGAGGACGACCTCGCCGAGCAGGCCGCCCGCGAACGTCCACGCGCCGGGTCTCTCGTAGACGACGTAGTCGTCGAACAGCCCCGATCCGGACAGCCGGGCCATCAGCGCGAGCGGGTCCGCGGTGTACTCGACGACCAGCTCGGCGGGGTTCGCGTCAGTGCGCAGAGCGAAGGACAAGGCAGCCAACTCCCTTTCGCGGGCCGGAACGGTCCCGAACTTAGGTAAGGCTAACCTTGTAGGAAATTCCTAGGCAAGGCTAACCTAACCGACGCCGGGTGAAGCCGACAACGGAGAGTTGAGCGTGCACGAGCAGACGACGACGGCACGACGACGCGAACTGATGCGGCGGATGATGGCGGAGGCCGGGCTGGGCCCGGACACCGCCGGACTCGCCCCCCGAGAATCGGACGGGCCGGCGCCCCTCTCCTACGCGCAGCAGAGCATGTGGCTGCACCATCGGACGTTCCCGGACAGTCCCGCCTACAACGTCTGCCTCCTGATCCGCATGTCGGGGCCTCTCGACGCCGGCGCCTTGCGCGCGGCCCTGCGCGGGCTGATCCGGCGGCACTCGGTCCTGCGCACCGTCTACGCGGACGCCGACAGCGGTCCCGTGCAGGTCGTCACGGACGACGACGCGCTGGAGCTGGCGCCGGTCGCCTGCGCCGATCCCGGTGCGCGGGCGGAGGAGCTGGCGGCCGTGCCGTTCGACTTGCGCCGCGAGCGGCCCATCCGGCTCGAACTGCTCAGGCTGGACGGTGAGGACGAGCACGCGCTGGTCCTCGTCGTGCACCACATCGCATGGGACGGCATGACCTGGGGCTCGCTGTCGCGCGACCTGTCGGCCCTCTACCGCGCGGCCGTGACGGGCGAGCCGGACGGGCTGCCTTCGCTGGACGTCCAGTACGCCGACTACGCCGAATGGGAGCAGCGGCGTCCCCTCGACGAGGAAGACCTCGCCTACTGGCGCGAGCGGCTCGACCCGCCGCCCGCGCCGCTCGACCTGCCCGCCGACCACGCGCGGGGCGCCGCCGTGTCCGAGCGCGGCGGTCGGCGGGCGCGGCGCTTCGACGACGCCGTGACGGACGGGATGCGCAAGCTCGCCGCCGAGGAGAACCTCACCCCGTACATGGTGATGATGGCGGGCTACGCCGTCCTGCTGCACCGCTACACCGGCGCCGCCGACGTGGCGATCGGGTCGGCGGTGATGAACCGAGAGCACGCCGGGATCGAGCGGCTCGTCGGCAACTTCGGCAACACGCTGGTGATGCGGACCGACCTGTCCGGCGCGCCGACGTTCCGGGAGGCGCTGCACCGCGTCGGCCGGACGGTCACCGGCGGCTTCGCGCATCAGGCCCTCCCGTACGACCGCATCGTGCAGGAGCTCCGCCCGTCGCGGGGACGGGGGCGGTCGGCGTTCTTCGACACCATGCTGCTGTTCCTCGCCCAGGAGATCGGCGAGCTGGACCTGCCCGGCGTCACGTCGAGCTGGACGCACGTCCACAACGGCACCACGCACTTCGACCTGTCGCTGGAGGCGTTCGTCCGGCCGCAGGGCATGACGGTCGAGGCGACGTTCCGCCGCGAGCTGTTCGACGACGAGCGCATCGACGCGCTGCTCGGCCACCTGGAGACGCTCCTCGGGGACGCGCTCGCGGATCCCGACCGTCCGATCGGCGCGCTCGAACTCATGGACGCCGGCGAGCGCGCGCTGATCGAACGCGCGAACTCCACCGGCCGCGACCTGCCGGAGACGAATGTCGTCGCGCTGTTCGAGGAGCAGGCGGCACGGACACCGGGCGCAACGGCCGTCGAGGCGGGAGACCAGCGCCTGACGTATGCCGAGCTGGACGAACGCTCGGCTGCGCTCGCCGCGCGGCTGCGCGCCCGGGGCGCCGGGCCGGAGGCCGTCGTCGCGCTGGCGCTGCCGCGCACGCCCGATCTGGTCGTCGCGCTGCTCGGCGTCCTGAAGTCGGGGGCCGCGTATCTGCCGCTCGATCTGGACCATCCCGCCGACCGGCTCGCTTACATGCTGGACGACGCCGGGCCCCTCTGCGCGATCGTCACGGACGAGACCGCGCACCTGCTCCCCGACACCGCGAGCGTCCTCGTCCTGGACGGCCCGCTGGAGGACGTCCCGGCGGAGCCGTCCTACGTGCCGCGACGCGACGACCTCGCCTACGTCATCTACACCTCGGGCTCGACCGGACGTCCCAAGGGCGTGGCCGTCCCCCACGGCGCGCTCACGAACTTCCTCCTCGCGACGCGCTCGCAGCTCGACCTCGGCGCGGCGGACCGGCTCGTCGCGGTGACGACGATCGCGTTCGACATCGCGGCGCTGGAGCTGTTCGCGCCGCTGATCAGCGGCGCGACCGTCGTGCTCGCGGGGAGGCGGACCGTCCGCGACCCGGCCGCGCTCGCCGCGCTGCTGGAGGACGCGACCGTCGTGCAAGGTACGCCGTCGCTGCTCGGCACGCTCGACCCGTCCGCGCTGAAGGGGCTGCGGGTCCTCGTCGGCGGGGAGGCGCTGCCCGCCGCGCTCGCGGAATCGCTGGAGGCGTCCGCGTCGCTCGCGACGAACATGTACGGGCCGACGGAGGCGACGATCTGGGCGACGTCCGCGGACCTGCCCGGGTCCGGCATCGGCGGGCCGTTCTGGAACACGCGGGCGCACGTCCTGGACGCGGCGCTGCGTCCCGTCCCGCCGGGCGTTCCCGGCGAGCTGTACCTCGCGGGCGTCCAGCTCGCCCGCGGCTACGTCGGCCGTCCCGACCTGACGGCGGAGCGGTTCGTCGCCGATCCGTTCGGCCCGCCCGGATCCCGCATGTACCGGACGGGCGACCTCGCGCGGCGCGCCCGCGACGGGTCCATCGAGTACCTGGGCCGCACCGACGACCAGGTGAAGATCCGCGGGTTCCGGATCGAGCCCGCGGAGGCGCAGGCGGTGCTCGCGGCGCGGCCCGGCGTCGCGCAGGCGGCGGTCGTGGTCCGCGACGACCGGCTCATCGGCTACTACGTGCCCGACGGCGAAGGCGTGGACGAAGCCGCACTGCGCGACGCGCTCGCCAGGGCGTTGCCCGAGTACATGGTGCCGTCCGCGCTCGTCGCTCTGGACGCGCTGCCCCGGACGGTCAACGGCAAGCTCGACCGCGCCGCGCTCCCCGCCCCTGAGGCCGAGGTGTCCGGACGGTCCCCGCGCGACGCCCGCGAAGCAGCGCTCTGCGCGATCTTCTCCGAGCTGCTCGGCGTCGACGGGATCGGCGTCGACGACGACTTCTTCGCGCTCGGCGGGCATTCGCTGCTGGCCACGCGGGTGGCGGCGAAGGCCCGAGCCGTCCTCGGCGGGTCGTTGTCCATCGCGGACGTGTTCGAGGCGCCGACCGTGGCCGCGCTCGCGCCCAGGCTGGTCATGGCGGAGACGGTGCGCGTCCGCGACGTCGAGCGGCCGGAGACCGTCCCGGCATCGGCGGCGCAGCGGGGGCTGTGGCTGGAGGAGCGGCTGCGCGGACCGTCCGCCTCGTACGCGCTGCCGCTCGGCCTCCGGCTCCGCGGCCCGCTGGACGAGGCCGCGCTGGACGCCGCGTTCGCCGACGTCGTCGTCCGCCACGAGGCGTTGCGCACGCTGCTCGTCGAGGGGCCGGACGGGCTGCCCGTCCAGCACGTCCTGGAGCCGGACGTCCCGGTGCACCTCACCGTCGCGGGCACCGAAAGGGAAGCGACGGGGCACGTCTTCGACATCGGCCGCGACCTCCCGATCCGGGGCAGCCTCATCCGGAACGGCGACGAGGACTGGTCACTGATCCTTCTTCTGCACCACGCCGCCGCGGACGAGTGGTCGTTCACGCCGCTGCTCGCCGACCTGGCCCGCGCCTACGAGGCCCGGCGGGACGGACGCGCACCCGACTGGGAGCCGCTGCCCGTCCAGTACGCCGACTACGCGGCCTGGCAGCGGGACGGCGCGCCCGACGCGTCCGCGCAGCTCGACTACTGGGAAGAGGCCCTGGCCGGGCTGCCGGAGGAGACCGTCCTGCCGTTGGACCGGCCGCGCCCGGCGGAGGCGAGCCACCGCGGCGGGCTCGTGCCGTTCCGGCTCCCCGCCGCCGGGGCGCGACGGCTCGCACGCGACACCGGCACCAGCGTGTTCATGGTGCTGCACGCCGCCGTCGCCGCGCTGCTCCAGCGGTCGGGCGCGGGCGACGACGTGGCGGTCGGGTCGCCCATCGCGGGACGCGCCGACGAGGACCTCGCCGACCTCGTGGGCGTGTTCGTCAACCCGCTCGTCCTGCGCACCGACCTGTCCGGCGACCCGTCGTTCGCCGAGCTGCTCGACCGGGTCCGCGCGGCCGACCTCGCCGCGTTCTCGCACGCCGACGTTCCGTTCGAGCGGGTCGTGGACCGGCTCGCCCCCGAGCGGTCCCTGGCCCGCAGCCCGCTGTTCCAGGTGATGATCGTCCACCAGCGGCTGGACGACGTGCGCCTCGCGCTGCCGGGCGTGCGCGCGGAGCCGTTCCTGCCGGAGACCGGCGGCGTCAAGTTCGACCTCGACGTGTACTTCGCCGAGGGCGACGAAGAGATCGAGGGGTTCGCGGCGTATGCGGCCGACCTCTTCGACGCCGCCACCGTCGAGCGGCTTCTGGACGGCCTCAACGACCTCCTCACCCAGGTCACGGCCGATCCGCACCGGAAGTTGTCGTCGCTCGGCGCCCCTGTCGAACACCCCGACACCGCGCGCGAATACCCCGTCCGGACGGTCGCCGCGCTCATCGAAGAGCAGGTCGCGCGGACGCCAGACGCACCCGCCGTGGTCTTCGGCGACACCGTCCTGACCTACGCCGAGCTCGACCGCCGCGCCGAGGCGCTCGCCGACCGGCTGGCCGCCGCCGGAGCCGGGCCCGAGCAGGTCGTCGCGCTCGCGCTGCCGCGCTCGGACGAGTTCGCGGTCGCGCTGCTCGCCGTCCTCAAGACGGGCGCCGCGTACCTGCCGATCGACCTGTCGTACCCGCCCGCGCGCGTGGAGGCGATGCTGGACGCCGTCCGCCCGCTCCTCGTCCTCGGCCGCGACGAGCCGCCGCCGGACGCGCCGCCCCGTGCACGGCCCGAGCTCCACCCCGATCATCCGTCGTACGTCATCTTCACGTCCGGCTCGACCGGCACGCCGAAGGCCGTCGCCGGAACGCAGCGCGCCCTCGCTAACCGGCTCGCCTGGGGCGTCGACCTCGCGCCGACCGGCGGCGTCCGCGTCGCGAAGAGCTCGCCCGCGTTCATCGACGGCACGACCGAGCTGCTCGGCGGCCTCGCCGCCGGGGACACCGTCGTCATCGCCGACGACGCGACCGCCACCGACGCCGTCGCGCTCGCCGAGTTCATCGAACGGCATGACGCGCGGCTCGTCACGCTCGTTCCGAGCCTGCTCGCCGCGCTGGTGGAGAACGGGCTGCCGTCCTCGGTCACCACCTGGATCAGCAGCGGCGAGGCCCTGCCCCCGGCGCTCGCCGAACGCGTCCCGGCCCGGCTCGTGAACCTCTACGGATGCTCCGAGGCGGCGGGCGACAGTCTCATCGAAGAGGGCGGCGGGCTGTTCCCCATCGCCAACACCCGCGCGCACGTCCTGGACTCCGCGCTCCGCGAGGTCCCCGACGGGGAGCTGTACCTCGCGGGCGACGGGCTCGCCCGCGGCTACCTCGGCGACCCGGCCCGCACCGCCGAGCGGTTCGTCGCGGACCCGTTCGGCCCGCCCGGCTCCCGCCTCTACCGCACCGGCGACCGCGTGCGGCGCCGTCCGGACGGCGGGCTCGAATTCCTCGGCCGCGCCGACGAGCAGATCAAGATCCGCGGCTTCCGGATCGAACCGGGCGAGGTCGAGGCCGCGCTCGCCGCGCAGCCCGGCGTCCGGCGCGCCGCCGTCGCCGCGCACGGGTCGCGGCTCGTCGGCTACGTCACCGGCGACGTCGGCGCCGAGGACCTCCGAGAGCGGCTCGGGGCGCTGCTGCCCGACTATCTCGTCCCGGCCGAGGTGGTCGTGCTGGACGAGCTGCCCCTCAACCCGAACGGCAAGGTCGACCGCCGCGCGCTCCCCGAGCCGGGACGTCCCGCCGCCGGGCGGGCGCCCGCCACGGAGCCGGAACGCGTCCTCGCCCGCCTCGCCGCGACCGTCCTCGGACGCGACGCCGTCGGCGCCGACGACGACTTCTTCCGCACCGGCGGCGACAGCATCAGCGCGGCGCTCCTCGTCGCCCGCGCCCGCCGCGCCGGGCTGTCGTTCACCGTCCGCGACGTGTTCAAACTGCGTACGGTCGAGGCCATCGCGGCGACGGCCGCGCCCGCCGTCGCCGCTCCCGTCCCGGTGGCGGAGCAGGCCGGGGAGCTGCCGCTCTCGCCGCTCCAGGAAGGGCTGCTGTTCCACCTGATGCTGGCCGGGGAAGGCCGCGACATCTACGTGCAGCAGGCCGTGGTGACGCTGTCCGGGCCGGTCGACCCGGCGCGGATGGCGGACGCGGCGCGCGCCGTCCTGGAGAAGTACCCCAACCTCCGGGCCGGGTTCCGGACGGACGGCGACCGCGCCGTCCAGTTCGTCCCGGAGCACTTCGAGACTCCCTGGACGCACGCCCGCGTGACCCCGGACGCCCTCGACGCGTTCGTCGACGCGCAGCGCGCCGAGCCGTTCGACCCGGGCGAGCCGCCGCTGATCCGGTTCGCGCTCGCCACCCTCGCCGACGACGACCACCGCCTGATCCTCACCTCCGAGCTGATCCTGCTGGACGGCTGGTCGGGCGGCCTGTTGGTCACCTCGCTGCTCGACTCCTACACCGACGCCGAGGCCGAGGCGGCCCGTCCCGTCCCGCCGTTCCGCGCGTTCCTGGACTGGGTGAACGGCCGCGACAAGGCCGCCGCCGTGGACGCGTGGCGCCGCGCGCTCGGCGGGTTCGACGAACCGGCGCTCGTCCGGCCCGGCCTGGTCGACCGGCCCGCCGACCTGGCGACGGCGGGGGAGGTGCACCGCGCGCTGCCGCCCGGCCTGGCCGACCGCCTGGACGCCGTCGCCCGCGACCACGGCGTCACGCCCGGCACGCTGTTCGAGACGGCGTGGGGCCTCGTCCTGATGGGCCTGACCGGACGCGACGACGTCGTCTTCGGCGCCTCCGTGTCCGGCCGCCACCCCGACGTCGACGGCGTCGACGCCATGGTCGGGCTGCTGTTCAACACCATCCCCGTCCGCGTGCAGGCCGGACCGGCGGACCCGCTCACCGCCGTGCTCGACCGCGTCCAGACCGCCCAGTCGGAGCTGTTCGACCACTCGTTCGTGGCGCTCGCGGACGTCCAGCGCGCCACCGGGCTCGGGACGCTCTTCGACACGCTGTTCGTCTTCCAGAACTTCCCGGGCATGCCGACCGGCCGCGGCTTCGGCCCGGACGGCGCGCTCCGCGTCCGCGGCCGGGAGGTCCGCGACGCCACCCACTACCCGATCACGATGGTCGTCGAGCCGGGCGCCGGGCTGCGCGTCATGTACCGGGGCGACGCGTTCACCGGGGCCGAGGCCGAGCGGATCACCGACCGGTACGTGCGGGTCCTGCGGACGCTCGCGGAGTCGCCCGCGACGCCGTGCCACCGCCTCGACCTGCTCGTCCCGGAGGAGCACGACCGGCTGCGCCGCGACTGGGACGAGGCGCGCCGCCCCGTCCCGGAACTGACCGTCGCGGAGCTGCTCGCCGAACGCGCCGCGGAGCAGCCCGGCGACCTGGCGCTCGTCTCGCTCCCCGACGTCCGCCTCACCTACGGGGAGCTGAACGCCGAGGTCAACCGGCTCGCCCGCCTGCTCATCGCGAACGGCGCGGGCCCGGAGCGGGTCGTCGCGCTCGCGCTGCCCCGGTCCGCGCAGATGGTCGTCGCGCTGTTCGCCGTCCTGCGGACGGGCGCGGCCTACCTGCCGCTCGAACTCGACTATCCGGCGGAGCGCCTCGACTACATGCTCCAGGACGCCGCCCCCGCCTGCCTGCTCTCGCACACCGGCATCGCCGCAGGTCTGACCCATTCCGGCGTCACCCTCGCGCTGGACGACCCCGAAGTGGCGCGCACGCTCGCCGCCCTGCCCGGCACCGACCCGGCCCCGGACGAGCTGCCCGGCTTCGCCCCCGGCACCCCCGGCCGCCTCGACCACCCCGCCTACGTCATCTACACGTCGGGCTCCACCGGACGTCCCAAGGGCGTGGTCACCCCGTATCGCGGCCTGACCAACATGCAGTTCAACCACCGCGCCAACATCTTCGACCCTGTCGTGGAGTCCGCGGGCCGCCGCCTCCGCATCGCGCACACCGTCTCGTTCTCCTTCGACATGTCGTGGGAGGAGCTGCTCTGGCTCATCGAGGGCCACGAGGTGCACGTCTGCGACGAGGACCTGCGCCGCGACGCCGAAGCGCTCACCGCCTACCTGCGGCAGCACCGCATCGACGTCATCAACGTGACCCCCACCTACGCGCAGCAGCTCCTGGACGAGGGCCTTCTCGACGGTGAGCACCGGCCGCCGCTCGTCCTGCTCGGCGGCGAGGCCGTCCCGACGTCCGTGTGGGAGCGGCTCGCGCAGGCCGACGGCGTCCTCGGCTACAACCTCTACGGGCCGACCGAGTACACGATCAACACGCTCGGCGGCGGCACCGAGGACAGCGCCACGCCGACCGTCGGCAAGCCGATCTGGAACACCCGCGGCTACGTCCTGGACGGATGGCTGCGTCCCGTCCCGCCCGGCGCGCCCGGAGAGCTGTACATCGCGGGCGCGGGCCTGGCCCGCGGCTACCTCGGCCGCGCCGACCTGACCGCCGAACGCTTCGTCGCCGACCCTTTCACCGGTGGTCGCATGTACCGGACGGGGGACCTCGTCCGCGTCCGCCCGGACGGGAACATCGACTTCCTCGGCCGCACCGACGACCAGGTCAAGATCCGCGGGTACCGGGTCGAGCTGGAGGAGATCGAGACGGCGCTCGCCGCCGAGCCGGGCGTCGGGCAGGCCGCGGTCGTCGCCGCCGACACCGGCGTGCCCGGCGTGAAGCGCCTCATCGGCTACGTCGTCCCGGACGGGACGCGCGAAGGCGCCGCCGACGAGCAGCTCGCCGAATGGCGGCAGATCTACGACGCCGAGTACACCGAGGTCGGGACCGTCGTTCACCAGGAGGAGTTCGCCGGCTGGAACAGCAGCTACGACGGCGAGCCCATCCCCCTGGACCACATGCGCGAATGGCGCGAGACCACCGTCGACCGCGTCCGGGGGCTCCGGCCCCGCCGCGTCCTCGAAATCGGGGTGGGGGCCGGGCTCATCCTGACGCGCCTCGCTCCCGAGACAGTCGAGTACTGGGGCACGGACTTCTCCGAGCCCGTCATCGCCAAACTCAAGCAGGACCTCGGCCCGGACTCGCGCGTCCGGCTGAGCTGCCAGCCTGCGCACGACACCGGGGGCCTGCCCGAGGCGCATTTCGACACCATCGTGATCAACTCGGTGGTGCAGTACTTCCCCGGCGCCGCCTACCTCCAGGACGTCATCGCCAAGGCGATGCGGCTCCTCGCGCCCGGCGGGGTGTTGTTCATCGGCGACGTCCGCGACCTGCGGACGGTCCGCTCCCTGCACGCGGCGATCCAGCTCGGACGCGGCGGCGGCGACCTGGAGTCCGTCGAGCGCGCCGTCCGCATGGAGAAGGAACTGCTCCTCGACCCCGCCTTCTTCACCGCCCTGGACGGCCCCGCACGCGTGGACGTCCTGACCAAGCGCGGCACGCACCACAACGAGCTGACCCGCCACCGGTACGACGTCGTCCTCCACAAGGACGCGGCCCCCGCCCCCGACACACCGGTCATCGACTGGAGCGCCCTGGACGACCTCAACGGCAGGCCGCCCGGCCCGCTGCGCGTCAAGGGCATCCCCGACGCGCGCCTGACCAGCGAGATGGCCGCCCTGCACGCCCTCCAGAACGGGACGCCACCGGACGCGCCCGAGGGCATCGAGCCTGAGACGCTGCACGCACGCTTCCCGGACGTGGTCCTCACCCCGTCCGAAACGGCCGGGTGCTACGACGCGGTGTTCGGCGGGGGAGCGGCCTGCCTTCCGGCCGAGCCCGGACGCGCGCCCGCGTCCTACGCGAACGACCCGGTCGCCGCCCGCGACCACGGCGTGCTGGCCGCGCGGGTCCGGGAGGCGTTGAAGGGACGCCTGCCCGGCTACATGGTGCCGAGCGCGATCATGACGCTGGACGCGCTGCCGCTGACCGTGAACGGCAAGCTCGACCGCCGCGCCCTCCCCGACCCCGGCCAGGACGGGCCGCGCCGCGCCGGGCGGGCGCCCCGCACCCCCGTCGAGCGGCTCCTGTGCACCCTCTTCGCCGAGATCCTGGACGCGCCCGGCGCGGGCATCGACGACGACTTCTTCGACCTCGGCGGCCACTCCCTCCTGGCGACCCGGCTCGTCGGGCGCGCCCGCGCGGTGCTCGGCGCCGAGCTGGCGATCCGCGACCTGTTCGAGGCGCCGACCGTCGCAGAGCTGGCCGAACGCGTGCACCGCAACGCCACCGCCGGGGCCCGGCCCGTCCTGGAGCCGAAGGCGCGGCCGGAGCGCGTTCCGCTGTCGTCCGCGCAGCGCCGCCTGTGGATGCTCGACCAGCTCCTCCGCGAGGAGGACTGGCCGAGCGGAGCTCGTCGTTTGACTGGTGGCGGGCGGGGGCTGGAGGACGGTGGCCCGCGCGGCGCGTACCATCTGCCGCTCGCCGTCCGGCTGCGCGGCGACCTCGACCTCGCGGCGCTCGAAGCCGCGATCGCCGACGTCACCGTCCGGCACGAGAGCCTGCGCACCGTGTTCCCCGAGCACGACGGCGTTCCGTACCAGCGGATTCTTCCTCCGGAGGAGGCGCGTCCCGTCCTGGAGGTGGCGACGTGCGCGCCGGAGGACGTCATCGCCCGCCCGTTCGACCTCGCCAAGGACATTCCGCTGCGGGTCGCGGTGTTCCCCGAAGGGGAGCGCGAGCATCTGCTGCTCGCCGTCTTCCACCACATCGCGTTCGACGAATGGTCGTTCGGCCCGTTCGCGCGGGACGTCGCCGAGGCGTACACGGCGCGGCTGGACGGAGCGGCCCCGGGCTGGGAGCCGCCGCCCGTCCAGTACGCCGACCACGCGCTGTGGCAGCGCGAGCTGCTCGGCGACCCGCTCGACCCCGGCAGCGTCCACGCCCGGCAGCTCGACCACTGGGCGCGGGCCCTCGCCGGCCTGCCCGAGGAGATCCCGCTGCCCACGGACAGGCCGCGTCCCGGCACCGTCGGGCAGCGCGGCGGAACGCTGACCGCTGACTTCCCGCCCGGCCTGACGCGGCGGCTGCGCCAGGTCGCCCGCGACGCGAACGCCAGCATGTTCATGGTCTGCCAGGCCGCCGTCGCCGCACTGCTGCACCGCACGGGCGCGGGCGACGACGTCCCGCTCGGCAGCCCTGTCGCCGGACGCACCGAGGAGGCCGCGCGGGACCTCGTCGGCTTCTTCGTCAACACGCTCGTGCTGCGCGCCGACGTGTCCGGCGACCCCGCGTTCGCCGAGCTGCTCGGCCGCGTCAGAGAGGCCGACCTCGCCGGGCTCGCCAACCAGGACCTGCCGTTCGAGGCGGTCGTCGAGGCGCTGCGCCCGCGCCGCGTGCCCGGCCGCAACCCGCTGTTCCAGGTGATGGTCGGCTACGAGAACCAGGGCGCCGGGGACGTGCGGTTCCCGGGGCTGGAGCAGAAGGAGGCGCTGTTCGGCCCCGGCGCGGCGAAGTTCGACATCGACTTCATCTTCCGCGAGGCGACCGGCCAGGACGGCCTCCGGCTGATCGTCGACTACTCGGCCGACATGTTCGACCGGGACACGGTCGCCGCCCTGGCCGACGGGCTCATCGCGCTGCTGGACGCCGCCGCCGCCGACCCCGCCGTGAAGGTGAGCGCCCTGCCCGCCCCGCTGACGCCCGCCGTGCCCGCCGCCCGCGCGGCGACCGCCGAGACGGCGGCGCCCGCGGCGCGGACCGGAGACGACGACCGGGAAGCGGTCCTGTGCCGCATCTTCGCCGAGGAGCTCGGCGTCGCCGAGGTCGGCCCGGACGACGACTTCTTCGATCTCGGCGGGCATTCGCTGCTCGCCATGAAGCTCGTCCGGCGGATCAGGAAGGAGCCAGGATGCGAGTCCTTGAAGATCGCCGCCCTGATGGCGTCGCCGACGGTGGCGGGCCTGCTCACCAAGATGAGGTAAGGCACATATGCGCACACCCATTGCACAGTTAGGTGAGCCTAACCTAAGATCTCGGTCGATAACCCCCGGAATTTCGGAAGGACACCGGTCCTCTATGCGCACCATTATGCGGCGAATGGCGGTCACCGTCGCGCTCGTCCTGAGCCTCGGCACGGCCGCCGCCTGCGGCGACGACGATCCCGCGGAGAACGCCTCGGGCGGCAAGGCGGGGACCGGCGCCTACCCGGTCACGATCACCCACAAGCTCGGCACCGCGAAGATCGAGTCCGCGCCGAAGCGCATCGTCGCGCTCGGCGAGGTCGACCAGGACGCGCTGCTCGCGCTCGGCGTCACGCCCGTCGGCATGGCCGAGCTGACCGGCGTCCAGCCCGACGGCCTCGCCCCCTGGAGCGCGCCCAAGCTCACCGGCGCCAAGCCCAAGCTGCTCAAGGCCGGGGAGGCCGGGTTCAACCTGGAGGAGATCGCGGCGCTGCGCCCCGACCTCATCCTCGCCGCCGGCGACTTCTACATCGACAAGGAGTACGACAAGCTCTCCAAGCTGGCCCCGACCGTCGCGTACCAGACCGGACCCGCCGAGGACGCCTGGCAGCAGATCACCATGCAGGTCGCCAAGGCCGTCGGGAAGGACGACGAGGGCCGCGCCCTGATCGGCAAGCTCGACACCAGCCTCGCCGCCGTGAAGACCCGGCACCCCGAGCTGAACGGCAAGGAGTTCGCGTTCACCAGCATGTTCCCGAACGGGAACATCGGTGTGATGAAGGCCGACACCGACACCAGCGTCAAGATGCTCAAGCAGTTCGGCATGGTGCTGCCCGAGCCCGTGAAGAAGCTGCCCGGGGAGGGCTTCGCCGCCGAGCTGAGCATGGAGAAGATCTCCGTCCTGGACGTGGACGTCCTGCTCAGCCACTACAACGACGACCCGGCCACGCAGAAGAAGGTCGAGGGCAACAAGCTGTTCGCCGACCTCGCCGTCGTCAAGCGCGGCTCGTACGTGGCGCTCGACCTGAAGTCGTTCTGGCCGCTGCGCACCCCGACCCCGCTGTCCGTCCCGTACGTCATCGAGCAGATCGTCCCGAAGATCGCCAAGGCCGCCGCGGCCAAGCCCGCCTAGGCCCGCCTGATGCCGGAGGAGCGCATGCAGACCCCCGTCCATGACGTGGTGGGCATCGGGTTCGGCCCGTCCAACCTGGCGCTCGCCGTCGCGCTGGACGAGGCGGCCCGCGCCGGCCACGCGGATCGCGCGGACAGTTCGGGCGGCGGGGTCGGCGCGGCCGCCGACGCCGTGTTCTTCGAGAAGCAGCCGGAGTTCGGCTGGCACCGGGGCATGCTCATCGACGGCGCCACCATGCAGGTCCACTTCCTCAAGGACCTGGTGACGCTGCGGAACCCCGCCAGCCCGTACTCGTTCCTGGCCTACCTGCACGCCAGGGGCCGCCTCGTCGACTTCGTCAACCACAAGACGATGTTCCCGACGCGGGTGGAGTTCCACGACTACCTCGAATGGACGGCCGCCGCGTTCGCCGACCGGGTCCGCTACCGCTCCGAAGTGGTCGCCATGCGCCCGCACGACGACGACACGCTCGAAGTCGTCGTGCGGCGCGACGACGAGCTGGAGACGCACCTGACCCGCAACGCCGTCATCGGCGCCGGGCTGGAGCCCGTCCTGCCGGAGGGCGTCCAGGCCGGCGAGCGGATCTGGCACACCGAGGACCTGCTCACCCGCCTCGCCGAGCGGCCCGGCTGGACCCCGAAGCGGCTCGTCGTCGTCGGCGCGGGGCAGAGCGCCGCCGAGGCCGTCGAGTACCTGCACCGCACCTTCGCCGACGCCGAGGTGTGCGCCGTCTTCGCCCGGTACGGGTACTCGCCCGCCGACGACAGCTCGTTCGCCAACCGCATCTTCGACCCGGAGGCCGTCGACCACTACTACGCGGCGCCCGACGACGTGAAGCGGATGCTGTTCGACTACTCGCGCAACACCAACTACTCGGTGGTCGACCTCGACCTCATCGACGAGCTGTACCGGCGCTCCTACGCCGAGAAGGTCGCGGGCGCCGAACGGCTCCGGATCCTCAACGTGTCGCGCGTCATGGACGTCCGGGAGGAGCCCGGGGGAGTGCGGGCGCGGATCCGGTTCATGCCGACCGGCGACGTGCGCGACCTGGACGCCGACGCGGTCGTCTTCGCCACCGGCTACCGCGAGCGCGACCCGTTCGACCTGCTCGGCGAGGCCGCGCCGCACTGCCAGACCGGGCCGGACGGACGTCCCGTCATGGAACGCGACTACCGCGTCGCCACCCACCCCGGCCCGCGCTGGGGCGTCTACCTGCAGGGAGCCACCGAGCACAGCCACGGCATCGCGTCGTCGCTGCTGTCCATGACGGCCGTGCGCACCGGGGAGATCGTCCGCTCCATCGCCCGCCGCTCCGTCCCCGTCGCCCAGGAGGCCTGAGATGACCAACCCGTTCGACGACCCCGACGGCACGTTCCTCGTCCTCGTCAACGACGAGGGCCAGCACTCTCTGTGGCCCGAGTTCGCCGACGTGCCCGCCGGCTGGACGCCCGTCTTCGGGCCCGCGTCCCGGCCCGACTGCCTCGGCCACATCACCGCCAACTGGACCGACCTGCGCCCGCGGAGCCTCACCACCTGACGCCGGGCCTGCGCGCGGAGCGTGCCGCGCACTGGTCCCGCGAAGGCGAGCCGGGACGTCCTCCCAGGTAGACCACTATTACGGCCGGTCGTGTGACATTTCACGGCGGGCGGGCGCTGTAGGAGTTGGGAGCCGGAGAGCGACGCGCCGGCGGGCCGTGCAGGAGGGGGGCCCGCTCGGCGGGTCGGGGCACCGGCCACAGCCGGCGGGCTGGACGGTCCCGCGGTGCCGGGGCGGACGCCGCGGGACCGTCTCGCCCGCCGGCCGGGGGCATGCGGGCATGGGCGGCATCAGACCGCCGGCCGCCCCCCTTTCCTCACTCCTTCGCAGTTCTTTCGCGGCTCTCGCGCGCCTGCCGATCGGCGTCCATGGCAACGCAATAAACAAGTTCTGGTCGTTGCTATGGATCGCGGGGAAGATGATCGGTAGTGGGCGGAGTGACGGACGAGGCGGGAGGCGCTTTGATCCGGTCCGAATCGGTCGCGGCCGGCACAGGGGAGACCGGCGCGGGGGAGACCGGCACAGGGGACAACGGCGC
>NZ_SMKT01000117.1 GCF_004348735.1 Actinomadura sp. KC06 | reverse complement strand
ACCACCTGACCCCGCCACCGCCCAGGGCCGAAAAGCGTCCCGCAACAACCTGCGCCGAGATACGTTCCGCGACCCTTGGGACGGGCAGCGTTCTGCAACCCCTGGCCCAGGAAACACCCCGAGATTGCCTGGACGGAAGCGTCCGCGAACGCTGGAGATGGGGCAGGCCCGTGAGTGTCGCCACCGAGAGTGCTCCGCGAGTGCTGTGGCCTGGAATATGTTCCGCGAACGCTGGGGACGCGGCGGGTCCGTGAGCGCCTGGACCGGGAAGCGTTCCGCGACAACCTGCACCGGATGCGTTCCGCGAACGTCTGTGACGGGGAGTCCGCGAACCTTTGGGACGGGCAGCGTTCTGCAACCCCGGGCCTGGGAAACGCTCCGCGATTGCTTGGGCGCGAGCGTCCGTGAACGCTGGAGACGGGGCGGGTCCGTGAGCGCCTGGGCCGGGGGAGCGTCCCGCGACAACGGGTGCCGGGAGGCGTTCCGCGAACGTTGTGACGGGGAGGGTCCTGCGGGTGCTTGGGCTGGGACGCGTTACGTGAACGCTGGGCCGGCGTGGGTCCGTGAGCGCTTGGGCCGGGTAGCGTCCCGCGGCAACCTGCGCTGGGTGGCGTTCCGTGAGCGACGGGGAGCGTTCTGCGGTTGCTTGGGTTGGGAAGGGTTCCGCGGCCGTGTGGGTCGGTGAAGTGTGCCGCCAACGCCTGTGGCGAGGGGCGTGCGGCGACCGACTGGGTGTTGAAGCGGCCTGGCGACGCTTGAGACTGGAAGCATTCCGTGCGCGTCTGAGACGGGCGTGGACAGCCGGAGGCCCCGGCCGGGAGTGCGATGTCCCGGCCGGGGCCTGGAACGCGCCAGGCGCGTTCTCGTGAGCTTTGCCGTCGTCGCGGAGCACGCCGTGCTCCGCGACGACACGGCTCAGTGCATCGGCATCGGCGCGTCGGCCGTGGGGGTCTTTGGCTTCCTGCGCGGCAGAAGCAGCGCCGGCAGGAACGCCAGCAGGAGCAGCCCGGCCGCGTACCAGTACGTGTGCTGGAACGCGTCCGCCATCGGAGGCGCGATCTTCTCCATGACCGCCGGCGGCACCTTCTCGCTGCTGCCGATCTCGCCGCCGCCCGCGCCGCCGAAGCCGGCGGAGTCGAGCTTGGACGTGAGCTGGTTGGCGAGCAGCACCGAGATCATCGCGGTGCCGATGGACGCGGACACCTGCTGGATGATGTTCAGCATCGTGCTGGCCCGCGGGACCTCGTCGTGCACGAGCGTCTGGATGGCCGCGGCCATCGTCGGCATCATCGTCAGGCCCATGCCGAGGCCCATCACGAACAGCGCCCCGCCCAGCGCCCAGTAGGACGTGTCCGCCTCCAGGATCCCGGCGAAGCCCGCGACGGACGCCACCACCACGACGAGGCCGAACAGCACGACCCGCCCGGGACCGATCCGGTCGGTGAGCTTGCCGCCGATCGGCATCGTGACCATCGCGCCGAGCCCCTGCGGGGCCAGCAGCAGGCCGGCGTTCATCGCGCCCTCGCCGCGCACCGTCTGGAAGTACAGCGGCAGCAGCAGCATCGCGCCCATGAACGCGACCATGAACAGCACCATCGTGCCGGACGCCGCCGCCACCGACCGGCGCCTCAGCAGCCGCAGGTCGATCAGCGGGTTCTTGGCGTTCAGGGCCCGGATCACGAACCCGAGCACCAGCACCGCGCCGGCGACGGTGAAGATCAGCGGCTCCGTCTTCAGGAAGTCCCTCGACTCGGCGCCCTTGGCCACGCCGTAGATCAGCGACGCCAGGCCGGGCGACAGCAGGATCAGCCCGAGGAAGTCGAGCCGCTCGGCAGGCTTCGGCTCGTCCCGCTTGAGGACCTTGGCCGCCAGCACCAGCGCGACGACGCCGATCGGCAGGTTGATGAAGAAGATCCAGCGCCACGACACGTCGTCGACGAGGTAGCCGCCGATGATCGGGCCGAGGATCGGGCCGAGCAGCATCGGCACGCCGACGATGCTCATCACCTGGCCGACCCGCTGCGGCCCGGCCGCCTGGGTCATGATCGTCATGGCCGCCGGCATGATCATGCCGCCGCCCAGGCCCTGCAGGACGCGGAAGATGATCAGGGACTCCGCCGACCACGCGACGCCGGCGAGCGTCGAGCCGATCACGAACAGCCCGATCGAGATCATGTAGAGGCGCTTGGTGCCGAATCTCGCCGAGGCCCAGCCCGTGAGCGGGATCACGGTCGCGAGCGCCAGCGTGTAGCCCGTCGCGACCCACTGGATCGTCGCCAGCGAGGTGTTGAACTCCTTGGCCAGGTCGTTGATGGCGACGTTGACGACGGTGACGTCGAGGATCGCCATGATGGCGCCGACGATGACGACCCCGGCCACGGCGAGCACGCCACGGTCAAGCCCGCCGTCGGCTGCGGGCTCCTTCAACGGGCCGTCCGCTGTCGTTGGAGACGCGGGAGCGGTCAACTCTCATCCAATCGTCGGGGCCCGCGCATGCGGGCACGCAGGGACCGTGGGGCAGGTTCAGGGGGTACTGCCGCAAAATACTGCAGCGACTGACACTTTCGCGAACCGTTAAACTCCGCAGGTTCCGGGAGTATTCCAAGGGGGTCTGACAGAACCGCCCTGCTCCACGACCTTCAGCGTGCGACCTCGACTCCGCTTGAGGTCAACGAAGTGTGACAGACGCGACATCCGGTTCCTCCCCTCGCTTCATCCCAGGCAGACCACCGGTCCACCCGAAATTCACCGCCCGGCTAGGAAACCTTCAGCCGCCGCCCCAGCCCCTCGGCTCCGCGCACGTCCTGGCCAGAGTTGATGTAGACGTCCAGCTTGCGGTTGGCGGCCAGCGGCGACAGGTCGAGTCCGGGCGTGGCGCGCCTGAGGTCGAGCATCCGCAGGCTCGGCAGGAACGCGAGCGGCCGGAGATCCGTGAGGTCAGGGCAGTCGTTGAGGAACAGTCTCCTCAGCCGGGCAAGGGGGCGGAGCGGCGTGAGCTCCTGAACGCGCGTCCCCGCGAGGCTCAGAGTGTCCAGGGCTCTCAGCGAGCCCAGCGGATCGAAGTCGGTGACGTTCCTGCAATGGGTGAGATAGAGCTCGAACAACGGAAGGTGGACGAGCGGACGGATGCTCCGCAGCCATCTGCAGCGGCTCAGATAGAGCTGCCGGATGCCGGGGGCCGCCTCGCGGATCTCCTCCAGGCCCTCGGCGATCATCGAGTCCTCGAGGCCGAGCGTCAGCAGCGCACCGAGGGGAGGAAGCTCGGACAGGCCGGTCAGGTGACTCGGGCTGATCAGCCACAGGGTGGTCAACCCGCCATGCCGCCGCAAGGGCGCGTAATCGGAGACGCTGTGGCAATCGGCGAGCATGACCCGCTTCAGCCGTGGCAACTCGTCGAGGAAGCCGAGGTCGCTCAGGCCCGGGAACCCGATCGAGAGGCTTCGCAGTGCGGGGAGAGGCGGCAGGAGCGCCGGATCGGCCATCGACACCAGGGAGTGGAGACCGAGATGTTCCAGAGTCTCTGCGTGGGGGGTGAGGAACCCGAAGTCTTTAATGGAGCCCATGCTGACTTCGAGCTCTGCGAGCGGCGGGACCTTGTCGAGCGCGCTCACATGGCGCGGCGCGTACTCCAGCTTGAGCCCGGCGCCTGGGGGATAGCGCGCGAGGACGCGCTCGGCGAACTCGTCGGCGTCGAAATAGCTCCACGCCTTGGCCAGGTGACGCCGCACTCGCGGACGCGCGTCGGAGGCATAGCGTGCCAGGACGTCCAGGGCGCCCGGCCCGTTGACCAGCCAGGCCGTCTGGATCGTCGCCGAGGCCGCGGGCCAGCCGAGGCCGTCCAGATTCTCGGGCAGGCGGGTGAGGACGGGCTCGCCCGCGGTGGCGAGAGAACGGGCCGATGCATCGTCGCGCGGCGGGATGAGGTCGTCCAGGCAACGGTCGAGATCCTTGGCGAGGTCGTCCGGCACTGAGGGGAGCGTCTCCAGGCATGCGACGGCCAGCAGTTTCAGGACGCGGGCATGCCGTTTCTCGGCGCGGGCGCGGCTCAGAAGGCCGGTGAGGAGTTCGCGCCTCAACGGTTCGTTGGCGTGTCCGGCGGCCATGATGACCGTCTCCCGCCAGGTGTCGCGATGCGCGCTTCGGATGAGCAGGTCCATGTCGCCGAGGTCGGCGGCCTGCTTGGCGGTGAGGTACTCCTGGACGGTCCGGTGCACGAAGTCGATCCGTCCCGGTACCGGCTCGCGGAGGACGCCGCTGCGCTGGAGCAGCTCGTCCAACACCGTGCCCGGCGGGACGCGGACCTGCGGCATCGCGCTCAACCGGTCGGCGACCAGCCGTTCCACCATCGCCTTGGGCAGCTCGACGCGGGCGCTGGTCGAGAGATGCCAGGCGATGTCCTGAAGTATGCGGATCTTCTGATCGCGTTCGAGGCTGCTCGAAATGCCGCGCTTGGTGTCGCGCGTCTCCAGGAGCATGTCGAGCGCGGCGGCGTAGAGGCCCATGCGGTTGCGGGGGAGCGCCTCCCGATCGAGGTTGAGGGCGCAGAGCATCGCGGCGAGCAGCGGGCTGGACGCGAGCGTCCGCAGATGGGGAGCCGCTTCCAGTCGTGCGAGTAGGCGCGCTTCGTACGAGGGCAGGCGTTCCGGGGCGCACGGCAGGTCCGGGCACTCACGGACGGCGTTGTGCCAATGCTGGACGAGCGTCCGCACGTCCGCCGGGCCGAGTTGTTCCAGGAAGGCCGTCCCGAAACCTTCGGCGCGCAGCCAGTCGGAACCCGCGGCTGCCGGACGGGACGTCACGACGACCCGGACGTCGCGGAATTGGGCGACGATGTCCTTCAGCCACGTCCTGACAGCCTGCCGTTGGGGGCTCGTGACCTCGTCCACGCCGTCCACGAGCAGCAGCGCCCGTCCTGATGCCAGGCGGCGGTGCGCCCAACCGCGCGGCATGATTCCGGCGAGATTTCCGGCGATGTCGTCGATGAATTCTTCGGGACGAGGCAATGAACCGCCCGCGTGGCTGCGCAGCTTGATGAGGAAGGGAACACACCCGTTCCAATCGCTCAATGGGCCGCTGAACGAACCCCGCGCGGCCGTGATCGCGAGCCAGCGCAGAAGCGTGCTCTTGCCGCCGCCCGCCTCGCCGCGCAGCAGCATCAGACGTTTGCTGCGGAGCGCGCTCTCCACCCGCACGGCACCCGGCGTGACCTCGTCCCGCCATCCGCTGACCGGGACGGCCTGTGTCGCTGCGGCCCGGCGGGCGCGTTTGACCTCGTCGGAGACGTTCAGGCTGATGTAGGCGACGCTCAGGGTCGTCTGCGGACGGGTGAACCGCTCGAACCGCACGCCGAACAGTTCGAGTGTGTCGAGAGACTCGCTGATCGAGGCCAGATAACGGCGGGTGAATTCGCCGTCCTCCGACTCGCCTTCCGGGGCGTCGAGCGTCCGTACAGGAAGCCGCGCGAGAACGGCGCCTACCTGGTCGGACATTCCGCTTAGCCGTCCCAGCATCTCGACCGACGCGCGGGGACCGAACTGCGGGAGATGAACGATGATGCGGGCCAGGCAGTCGCAGCACTCGTCCAGGGTGACCTCATACAGGCGGGCTCCTGCCTCGCCCAGCTCGAATTCGGCCCTGCGGACCGACAAGCGTGACCTGAGTCCACGCGCCAGCTTCACGGGGTCGGCGTCGGCGGCGAAAAGCGCGTCGTCTGAGAGATCGGCGCTTTCCAGTGTCCGGACGACCTCGTGGAGGGCGGCCTGCCGGTCACCGTCCGTGAGTCCGCCGAATTCGTGGCCGGCGAAGGTGAGGATCCGTTCGGCGACCGAATCGGCGATGCCCTCGAACTGGCGCTGGACGCGGCGGCGCTTGATCTCGTCCGGGAAGCCGGTCTTGATCAGTTCGACCAGATCCTTGCCGGCCGCGTCCCTGGCGGTGTGACCGGCGAGCCACCGTCCGACGGCCAGCTGCGCGACCGAACCGCCCACCCGCAGCGCTGCGACCTCGATGGACACGCCACCCCCAATTCATCCAGGGAGCATTATCGCGAGCCATGGGCTGCATGTTCACGCAACGGCCATTGAGCGGTTTTCCGGGATGCCCGGAATTGCCGATGGCACGTGGACGTAACCGGTGCGGCGCCGTCCGCCCACTGAGACGCGCAAGTCCGGGTTGTAGGTGGTGGGGCAGATGCCGTCGTAGCCGTGCCGCACGATTCCCCAGTAGATGTCCTCTGACACGACGAGAATGAGCGGCGTGGGGCTGGCTCGCAGGCACTGCTTCAGTTTCGGCGAGTCCAGCAGCCTGCATGCGTGATCGACCGCTTCTCCGAAGTACCCGTTCTCGTCCCGGTGGACTTCGCCTGCATGAACGACCGTCCGCAGGCGAAGACCGAGCCGAGGACGTTCGCCCGCCGGAAGTGCCGTGTTGTACTCCAGAAGCTGTAACGCGAGTTCGGGCACGAGTCTTGAGAGCAGCAGCGTCTTGGGGAGTTCGTCTACCGGGCGCATCAGGACGAGAACGCCGTCGCCGCGGTCCTCGAACGGGTCGCACCAGTGGCCGTCTATCCCCGTGTGGTCCATTGCCAGGGCGAGCATGCGGTAGATCTGCGACCGCAGCTCCCGCCTGATCGGGTTCGTCCGCACGGCCGCCGTCGATCCCTCGATGTCGATGGCAAGGATGCTCCTGTGCACGGGCTGGCTGCTACTCACCGGAGCGACCCCCAATCTGGCCTTTCCGCCGGAATGCCCTAGGGCGGGCATGGTCTCGTGACCTCGGAAGTTGGCCCGGCGAACCGTCATTGCCTCGCGGGCCACGCTGACGTACGCCCGATCCGGATGCGGGGTCTCCGAACCGCGTCGAAGGTGTGCGGTGATCGACCACTGCGGGGGTGGTATGACCCAGTTTGCTCACCTATTAACGATCTTGCAAGATGCACGGCCAAATGCACGTTCCAAAGGAATGACTTTGTCACCCGCAAGCCAGGATGCGGAGAATCATTCCGGTTCGCCTGCATATCGAGCCATATTGCCAGCGTGCAGGGGTTTGAACATGTATCTGGTTCGATGGGCGGCGATATCGTAGGCTGGTCGTGCAACTTGCAGAGCAAAAAACTCGTGATGCCTCGCGGGCGAGGATCACTGACCTTGGAGGGCGTCGTGGCTGCAACCCCCACGGTGCGGCGGCTCCGGCTCGGCGCCGAACTGCGGCGGCTCAGGGAAGTGTTCGGGCCCACCGCGGAGGAGGTCGCCTCGCGCCTGGAATGGTCGCCGTCGAAACTCTCCCGGATCGAAACGGCGAAGATCGGGGTCCGGGTGTCGGACGTGCGCCTGCTGCTGGAGTTGTACCAGGTGGACGAGGTGCACATGGGAGAGATCCTCGCCCTCGCGCAGTCGGCGACCGAGTCCGGCTGGTGGACCCGGTACCGCGACGCGCTGACGGAGAAATTCGCCGCCTATGTGGCCCTGGAGGACGAGGCCAACGCCGCCTTGACGTATGACACCTACGTCATTCCGGGGCTTTTGCAGAGCGAGGATTACGCCCGCCGGACCCTGGAGACCTCCAGAGCAATCGCCGCCTTTTCACCACGCGACATAGCGCGCCGGGTGGAGGTGCGGAGGCGGCGCCAGGAATTGCTCACGAAGGAGAACCCGCTCGCGCTATCGGCCATCGTGGACGAGTCCGCTCTGCTTCGCGTAGTGGGCGACAAAGACATCATGCAAAAGCAGTTGAGAACCCTTGTCGAACTGTCAGCACTCCCGAATGTGGAGATTTTCGTGCTGCCGCTGGACGTGCACAGAGAGCCCATCGTCTCGGAGAGCTTCACACTTCTGGAATTCGCTCCGTCCTACGATGTGAGCTTTCCGGACATCGCACACATAGAGAACCTGTCGGTTTCCGTGGAAGTGCAGGACGACGGCATCACGCACATGTACCGCAGATCGTGGGAGGCGTTGAGACAGGCCGCGCTGCCGTCCGGCGAGTCGATCCGCCGCATCTCCGCGCTCGCCGCGCCGAGGTGACGAACCGCGCCGTCACCTCGGCGGATGGCTCGGGTGCGGCACCGGGCCGCACCGGGCCGCACCCGGCCGGCCGAGCCGGGGCGCGGTCAGCCGTTATCGAGGGCCCCGCGCTTGATCCGCGTGATCAGCGACTCCAGAACAGGAGCCGAGAAGGCCAGGATGGGACCATCGTCCGCTGCCTGCTTGCTGTCGCGGATCCCGATGGTGTCCGGACGAAGCCGCGCCAACTCTACGCAATCGGATGCATTCATGCAGTAAGAGCTCTTCTGCCAGCGCGGCCCCATGGACATGCAAAACTCCCTCGGTTGATCGGAAGCCCCCGTCGGTCGACGCGCATAAGCATCTCGATCATCGAGTCCCGGCCGCATGGCAGCCACGCGATTGTGGGCATCGGAATTTCTATGGGCCAGCGTAAGGAATTGCATCGATTGGTGTGGCCGGCGACTTTGGTGTCCGGCTATTCGCACCCGATATCCGACTCTGCTCGCCGTTTGCTCCACTCGAAGAGAATCTCATTCGGCCGCCGGAGGAATGGCGCCGACGCCGACACGGGGCCGTCGCGCCACATCGGCTCACGCGCCGCGCGGCGCCGGATCGGCTCGCCGCCCCCTCCATCGGACGGCTCCGCCCTCGGTTCCCGGGCGGCAGCGGGCTTTGTGGGTTCCTGACACGTTCGGTGGTAAAAGCGTAGGATCCTGCCTCAATCGGACATTTCGAGGAGTCGACGATGCCCTCATCTGGCGGCGCTCCCGGCGGCCCGGCCGCGAACCAGCCTTCCGACCTGCCAGAGGACGTGCTGGCACGGCTGCGGACCGACATCCCCTCACCGGCCCGGACGTGGAACTACTGGCTCGGCGGCAAGGACAACTACGAGATCGACCGGGAGGTCGGCGACGCCACCGCCGCGCTGAACCCCGACCTCGTCCCGCTGGCCCGGCAGTCCCGACGGTTCCTGATCCGCGTCGTGAACCATCTGGCGACCGAGGCGAAGGTCCGCAATTTCCTGGACATCGGCGCCGGGCTGCCCACCGAGTCCAACACCCATGAGATCGCGCAGCGGGCCGCTCCCGAAGCCCGCATCGTTTATGTGGACAACGACCCCATGGTCCTCGCGCACGCCCGCGCGTTGATGCGCGGCACCACTCCCGAGGGCGTCACCGAGTACATCGACGCTGATTATCACCGTCCCCAGCAGATACTCGCGGAGGCCGCCAACGTCCTGAACTTCAGCCAGCCGATCGCGGTGATGTTCATGGGCGTGATGGGGTTCTGCCAGGAGTACGAGACGGTCAAGCGGATCGTGGACGAGACGATGGCGGGCGTGCCATCGGGCAGTTACCTGGTCCTTTGGGATTGCACTGACACGTCCGAGGCCGCCAGGCGCGGCACTGAGAAGTACGCCGAATCCGGGACTCTGCCCTACATCCTGCGGAGTGTGGAGCAACTGGACGCACTATTCGACGGCCTGGAGAAAATCGACCCTGGGATGGTCTCCATCTCGCAGTGGCGTCCAGATCCAGCCGAGGGGGAACCCGTCCACGTGGATGGCTACGGCGCGGTGGCGCGGAAGCCTTAACCGCTCCCGCGGACGAGAAAGTCGGTTGGGCCGCCGGTCGACGCATGGTGATACTGCGGCCATGAACCTCGACGAAGCCGTCTGGCAATGGCGGCAGGACGGATTCGTCATCCTGCCCGGCTACCTCTCCGAGGAGACCCTGCGCCCGGCGCTCGCCGAGCTGGACCTGCTGTTTCCGTCCGCCCAAGGCTTCCACGACGGAACCGATTCCCGCCGAGACCGGTTTCTCGGTGACGAGTTCGCCGGAATCGACGGTTTCCCGTTCGCCTCGACGCAGATCAGCCTGCTCGCGGTGCACGACGACCTGATCCGATTGGCCGGGACGCTGCTAGGCGGAAACGACCTGCGCCTTTACTCCGCCGAAGCATGGGCGAAATACACCGGGGCGGCCGACTACGACCAGGCCCTCCACCGCGACTACCTCAACCACACCGTGCTCGTGCCCAGTACAGCGGACGAGTACCGGCAGCTGGAGATGTTCATCTTCCTGGTCGACGTCCCCGAGGATCTGGGACCGCCGCATCTCGTCCCGAAGTCCCACACCGCCGATCTGGCCGCCAAACCGAACTGGTTCCCCCGCCAAGTCACAGACCACGCCGACGAATCCGGGTTTGGTGGCGAAGGCAGCCCTCATCTCTATGAGCTGGAAGTGTCGGCCGCCGGTCCCGCTGGCACCGTCGTGGCCTTTGAACAGGGCACTTTCCATCGCGGCACGGGCCTGACCCGTAAGGGCGGCGCGCGGTATTCGATGCACGTCAACTACCGGCGCGCCGCAGCGGAATGGGGGCAGCGCCAGGCGTGGGCCGACCGCAGCCACGAGCCGGCGTGGTACCGATTCGTCGCCAACGCCAGCCCCCGCCAGCTCGAACTCTTCGGATTCCCGCCGCCCGGCCATCCGTATTGGACGGACGACACCCTCGCCGGTGTCGCGCTCCGCTACCCCGGCCTCGACCTCACAGATTCACCGTGATTCCCAGGCCGCGACGGCGAGCCTCCTCATAGACCACTGACGCCGCCGCGACATCCAGCGCCGCGTGACCGGTCGACTTGAAAACCGTCAATTCGGTGGCCGAACGCCGCCCCGGGTGCCGCCCGTCCAGGACGGCGCCGATCAGATCAGCCTTTCCCAGATCGGCGTCCTGCAGCTCCCACGCACCGGCCGGCGGCGGTTCGGTCACGGCACCCGGCCATTCCACGAACAGCGACGACGACAGCAGAGTCGCGGCGTCGAACTCCGGGCCGTCCGAACCGCCGACCGAACTCAAATGCGCTCCGCCGGTGAGCCACTCTCGCCGGACGACGGGCTGACGGCTGGACGTGCAGCAGAAAACGACATCGGCCGTCCTGACCGCCGCCTCGATGCTGCTGGCAGACCCGAAATCGAACTCCGCGACGAGCCGTTCCGCTTTCACCAGATCACGTGCGCCGACCACCAGTTCCACCGATTCCAGTGACGCGAGGAAAGCGATCTGGGCCCGAGCCTGCGTCCCAGTGCCGATCACGGCGAACCGGGTGGCGTCCGGCCGGGCCAATGCCAGCATGGCGGCGGTCGCCGTGGCCGCCGTCCGCACCGCGGTGATCGCCTCCGCGTCCATCACCGCCAGCAACCGGCCCGACTCCGCGTCGAAATGCGCGACGATCCCGCGATGCGCGCCATGACCGCCCTCTCCGGCACCGCCGAAGACCGACACGAGCTTGGCCGACAACCCCAGCTCCGGGACAAAGCCGGGCATCGCGCCCAGCAGTCCGTGCCCCGAACGAGCCGCGACGCGCGGCGGGGCGGAGACGTCGCCGCGGCTGATCGCCACGAGCGCGGTCCGCACCGCCGCCAGCACCGCGTCCGGCGGCAACGCCGCCCCGGTCTGATCCCGATCGAGGACGAGGGCTCCGCTTCCGCCGGGGTCGGTCATCGTCGGCTCCCGCCATCGCTCCGGTGTTTCCGCCAGCGTAGGCGCGGGACGTCCGCCGTCAGCCGTGACCCAGCTCGAACCACACGGCGTGCCCCGCGCCGCGCCGGTCGACGCCCCAGGACGTGGCCAGGAACGCGACGACGAGGAGGCCCCGGCCGCCCTCCGCCATCTCGTCCACCGACGCCAGGTGCGGGGCGGTCTCGGCGCCCCCGTCGTCGATCACCGTGACGCGGACGACCTTCTCCGAGTGACCCACCTCCACCCGGACCTGCCCGTCCTGACCGGACTCGGTGTACCGCAGCGCGTTCGTGATGAGCTCGCTCATGCAGAGCGAGGCGTCGCGCAGCGCCGGGTGCTCGCCCAGCACGTCGTGCAGCCAGCGCCGCGCGTGCCCGGACACCCGGTCCATCCCCGGCAGCAGAAGCGTGTCGAACTTCAGGGTCGGCACCGTCACTACTCCACTCCTCACGGATCGTTGTGTCCGAAAAGAATGTGCTGGACGCGTCAGCCCAAGCGATGCGTTCGCCCGCCTCGTCCCGAGGTCCCCAGGCACATGTGCCCGAGGCACTTTTGACTTAGTCACTTTGGCCAACCTGGCAAATATCCTTCACCGGTTACTCATCGTCAGGTAATGATTACGCCATGAGCGACCCGCAGCGCCCGACCATGCGAAGCCGCAAGCTCGGCACGATGCTGCGCGAGCTGCGGGAGAGCCGCGACCTCACCCTCCAGAAGGCCGCCCGCCTGCTGAGCCGCACCCCGTCCTCCCTCAGCAAGCTAGAAACGGGCAAACGCGGCATCCGCCAACCCGCCCTGGAACACATGCTCGACCGCTACGAACTCACCGACCCCGACCAGCGCCAAGCCCTCTACGAACTCGCCCGCCACTCCGCCGAGAAGGGCTGGTGGCACCGCTACGAAGGGAAGCTCTCACCCTCGATGCTCGACTACATCTCCCTGGAAGCCGACGCCAACTCGATCAAGAGCTTCCAACTCCATCTCATCCCTGGACTCATGCAGGTTGACGAGTACGCCCGTGCGGTCATCGCGTCCGGCGTCTCTCAAGGCAAGACGCCCGATGTCGACGGGCTGGCGGAAATCCGCATGCGTCGCCAGCGGGTCCTCTTCGGGGAGAACCCACCCCACCTCTGGGCCATCGTGAGCGAGGCTGCGCTCCGCCAGCAGTTCGGTGGATCCGGGGTGATGAAGGCGCAGCTCAGCCGCTTGATCGAACTCTCACTTCTTCCGAATGTGACCTTACAAGTGCTTCCCTACGCGGCCGGAGCCCATCCGGGGCACAACGGCTCCTTCACCACATTGACGACGAATGAACTCTCCGTGGTTCTAGTCGAGAATCTGACCAGCGGTTGGTATCTGGAGCAGGCGGATGACATCCGCCGTCACAATGTGGTCTTCGACCATCTCAGAGCTGTCGCGCTGTCTCCTTCCGATTCCCGATCGATGATCGAACAGCTAGTGTCGGAGTCATGACCAGTCGGCAGTTCGTCTTCTCCCCATGGCGTAAGAGCAGCCACAGCGGAGGTGAAGGGCAGGAGTGCGTTGAGGTGGCCACACTCTGGCGCAAGAGCAGCCACAGTGGAAGTGGCGGTGCGGAGTGCGTGGAGGTTGCGGTTCTGACGAGCCAAGGCGTGGCGCTGCGCGACTCCAAGAACGCAGACGGGCCGATGCTCTCCATCGCGCCATCCGCGTGGACGTCCCTCCTCACTGACATCAAGGGCGGCTCGCTCGACCTGACCCCCTGACCCGCAAGCCCCGAGGGACGGCCGAGTCTCGGCCGTCCCCTTTCTTTCTGGCTATCTCACCCTGGCTGCGGACGGGTCTCTAGACGGGCATAACTCTCCCGAGCCCGTTCCTCTGATCACGGGGTCCGCCATGAGCCCGAGCCTCGGCATGCTCGTACGGTCCGCCCGCGTCGCCCACGGCTGGACGCAACGCGACCTGGCCGATCGCCTCCACTGCTCCCGTTCCACCATCTCCCGCCTGGAGACGGGCGTCCAAGCTCTGGACGACGTAGCCACCCTCCGGCACCTCGCCGAGGTTCTAGAGATCACTCCGACCACACTGGGCGTCGCCGCTACCGTGGCGGTGTGCTCCTACGCGACCACGGCGGCGGCTTCAGCCCCACCGCGGTCCAGCTCCACCTCATCTCCGCCGAGTACGCCGCAGGCGACCCCGCCGCCGCGATCGCGGCCGCTCAAAAGCTCACGCCTCGGTCTCTGCCGACGCTCGAACGCCGAGCCCGCTACTTCACCGACATCGCCCGCGCGTACGGGATGTGGGGGCGCCGCGACCAGTGTCTACAGGCCCTCCTGCACGCGGAACGCGCGGCCCCTCAAGAAACGCACTCCCGTCCTGCGGTTCGCGACTTGGTGACCAGCCTCCTGGTCTCCGGCCGGACGTCCCCGGAGTTGCGAGGATTGGCCGCCCGCTGCGGCATCCCTTGAACCTCGCCCCTCGACCCTCGACCACGAGCCGAACAAACGCCCCGGACGCAGAGCGCGTGCAGAAGACGCACGCGACGTCCACGATTCGGTCCCCGGCCTCCTCTCGTCATCCCGACCGGGCGACAGTGCGACCAGGACCGCCGGATTCGCGGCAGGTCACCGGCTCAAGGAGGCCCACCATGACCACCGGAACCGTCCAGGACGTCGGCAGGACGGGCAGCGAACCCAGAGATCCCAGGTCGTTCGTCGACCCGCAGGTGTGGGAGCGGCAAGTCGCTCTGCTCGTCCGCGACCACCCCTTCGACACCGTGATGGCCGAGCGGCTTCTCGGCCAGGCCGTCGCCTACCTCATCACCGCGATGGAGAAGTGGGGCGAGGAACTGGAGATCGGCTGCGGGCCGCTGGTCGACACCGCCGTACACGGGTTCATCCTCGACACCCGCAACTACCGCGAGTTCTGCGACCGGCATTTCGGCCGCTTCTTGGAGCACATCCCAGCGGTCGAATTCAAGCACGACGGCTCCGTCGAGCGGACCGCCCAGATCATCGCGGCCAACGGGTTCGCGATCGAACTGGCCGCTGTGGGAGGCCGACTTCGCCAAGTGCACCCCCTGCTATCCGGGCAGTGTCACTGACCCACCTCCCAGCGAGGGGCAGGCGCCGCTGTGGCGCCTGCCCCTCGCGTCCTTGCGAGGCGAACCAGCAGTGCGCTTCCAGCTCCACGGCTACCGTGGCACGGGTCCCCGACACCCACTCACCAGGGGCCCGCCTCCATGCCGACCAGCGTCGACGACCGCGTCAGCTACTGGGATCACTACGCCGAGGGCGGTACAGACGAAACGCCGGGAGAGGCCCTCAAGAACGCCTTCGGCTGGACGCAGTACCCCCGCCACGGCCCGGGTGAGGAACTGCTCGGGGACGCGCTGACGGCTCTAGAACCCGGCTCAGGCCGTGGCGACGCCGTAGCCGCCTTGGCGACCAAGGGCATCACGGCCACCGGCATCGACATCTCCGAAACCCAGTGTCGGCACTCCCGAAGCCGTTGGGGGCACCTGCCCTCAGCCCATTTCGAGCATGCCGACGTCATGGACTACCTCACCGCAACGGACCGGCGCTGGGACGCCATCTACTCCATCTGGGGTGCGGTCTGGTTCACCGACCCCGACGACTTGCTCCCCCTCATCTACGACCACCTGAACCCGGGCGGCAAGCTGGTCTTCTCCCACGCCCCCGCGGTCCCCGGCTCCTACGGCGTCCAAGGCATTTACGGCGCAGGCTTCAACGGCCCACAGGTGTGGCTCTACCGCTGGTCCTATGAGCCGGACACCTGGACAACCATCCTCCGAGCTCATGGCTTCGTGGACTTCACGTCTCATATCGAGCCGGCCCCGACGGCGGACCACGTCGGCACCCTCCTAGCGCAAGCTCGCCGCACCCAGAATTCGAGTCTGACCGCGTTGGAGGCAGAGGATCCGAGGGTGTCCAGGGGGCGGTGATCCTGAGGGACGGAGAAAAATCTTGGTTTCTGTTTCCCGTTGATCTTGGTTGGGGCCCTCTTACGGAGGAAGGCCCGCCACCCGGAGCATTCCCGTGGCGAGGGCGGGCCGGGACGGGAGGACTGCACGGCATGGACCTGCTGACGGCACTGGGGGCGGTCGCCCCGGTACTGGCCGCTGTGATCACCGTGGCCGATGCCCGGCTACGGGCCCGCGACGGCCATCGGTCCACCGCCGGCGATGAGTAGCGATGGCCGCCAGGAGCCCAAGTCACACCAGGGGCCTGTCCCCGTCAACCGGGGTGGCGACCCGGCCGAGACCAGGATGGTGGCGATGCGGCAGGACTTCCTGGACTTCGTCGACGCCGAGTACCACCTGGTGGTGCGGTTAGTGATGCGCGATGGCGCCGACCTCGCCGATGCGCAGGACGCTGCGCAGCAGGCGTTCTTGCAGGGCTGGCGCAGGGTCGAAGACGGGCGCTGGGGCGAGATCGTCCACCCACGGGCCTGGATCCGGGAAGTGGCCTTCAGACATCACCGCGCCCAGTGCCGCGCCAGGTCTCAGACACCGCTTGGTCCGGACGTCGACTTCCCGGAGCCCGGCCCCGGCCACGCCGAGTTGACCGGCGAGGCCCGCGACGTGGTGGCCTTCTTGCAGCGGCTGGACCCGGACTGCCGCGCGGTGATCGCCTTCGACCTCGACGGCATCCCCCCAGGCGCCATCGCCACCACGCTGGGCATCACCGAACAGAAGGTCCGGGACCTGCGCAAGAAGGCCCGCAAGCAGCTCAAGAAGAGCCTGCCCGCATCTGCGTACCGTGAGGGGAGGAGCGAGCAGTGAGATGGCCACCCTGGAGCCAGCCGTACGCTGATGACGAGGCGCTGGATGCCGTCCTGGCCGCTGGCGACGCCGAGCTTTTGAACCACGTGCGCCTGCACGCCGACCCCACCCGCGTCCTGGCCGTGCTCCTAGATGAACTCCCTCGGGAGAACCTGCCCGACCTGACAACCACCTTCAAGCTGGCGGGACCAGCACAGCAGATTCAGGTTCGCACCTTCATCTTCGGCCTTGTCTACGACCTCGACTGCGGCATCGAGCTTGTCCACGATCTCGTCCTCGCCCTTGCCCGCGACTTCGACCCCGCTCACGTTGACGTCATCGCCCATGCCCACGCTCGCGTCCGCGCCTTCGGCCACACGCTCGACCTCGGTCGCACTCTCGGCCATGCACTCGTCCGCGACGTTGCCCTTTACCTCGACCTCGACCACGTCCGCGACCACTTCCACGACCTCGACCGTGCGCTCGGCCTCGACCTCGGCCTTGCGCGCGGTCCCGCCCAGGCCCGCGATTTCGTCCGCGTCCACATTCGCGTCCATGCCCTCGCCTTCGCCCTCGACGCCGCCCTCTCCGGCGCCCGTTTCCTGGAAGACTTCTTGGTGAGAGTGGAGATCGACGCCTCCGGGGCTGATCTGGCCGATCTGGAACTGGCGGAGTCGAGCCTGGCGGAGGTGCTGGCCGGGGTGGTGTGGGACGAGGACACCCGGTGGCCACCGAGGCTGCGGGAGTCGGTCGCGGCACGGTCCGAGGAGATCAAGCCGGGCGTCTACCGGGTGCGGGGCGGCACTGAGCGTGACCCGCACGAGGCCGCCGGGGTGTGACCCGGTGGCGGATCGCCGGTCAGCGCTCTGTGCGGTGGGAGAATCGGCGGTGGATGGCTAGGGCCCAGGTGAGGCAGGCGAAGGCGATCGTCGTGGTCAGGGCGCGGACGGTGTTCCAGGCGGTCCACTTCGCCTCGTCCAGCTGGGCGCGGGCGGCGGCGAAGTCGGCGTCGGTGTCGAGCGGCGCGGCGTCCATGATCTTCTCGTTCAGCGGGAGGTGGACGCCGTACGTGACGACGTGCGTCACCAGGTAGAACGCCAGCGCCGCCCCGGCCCAGATCAGCACCCGCCGGTGTTCCGCGCGCAGGTGCAGGACGACGGCCAGGCCGGTGAACAGCAGCGCTCCCAGGAACTCCACGCCGATGAACAGCGGATTTTCGATCGCGTCGTTGAGCGCCCGGAAGGCCGTGACGAAAGTGCGATCGTCGACGTCGCTCAGGCCGGGCATGATCGTGTTCGACCAGTCGGTGAAGACGCCTGCCGTCAGGCCGGTCGTGATGGTGGCGAGGACCAGGCTCGCGGTCCTCATGACGCCACCTCTGCTCTGGATTCCTCTGGATGCTTGAGTCGTAGTCATGAGTCAAGGAAATCGGGGTGCCGCGAGATCAGCCATGGCTGAGAAGCTTGCGTCCATTCGTGTCCGTCTAACGTGCCGCGCGGCCGCGGAGGCGCGCCGCTGAAGGCGGGTCGTGCACCTCTGCCGCTTCGACATATCGGGCGCGGCGTGGGACGATTTCGCAGGTGAGCAGCAGATCGATGGAGGCGCAGCGGCTGAGCGACCTCGCCTTGCTGCGCCGCGTCCGCGACCGGATCGACCGCGAATACCAGAAGCCGCTGGACGTCGAGGCGCTCGCCCGCGGCGTGAACATGTCGGCCGGGCACCTCAGCCGCCAGTTCAAGCAGGCATACGGCGAGTCGCCGTACGGCTACCTGATGACACGGCGCATCGAGCGCGCGATGGCCCTGCTCCGCCGGGGCGACCTCAACGTCACCGAGGTCTGCTTCGAGGTCGGATGCTCGTCGCTGGGGACGTTCAGCACCCGCTTCACCGAGCTGGTCGGCGTCCCGCCCAGCGTGTACCGGCGGGAGCAGGCGGAGGCGACGGCGGGCATGGCGCCGTGCGTCGCCAAGCGGGTCACGCGACCGATCAGGAATCGAGAAGCACAGGTCACCGAGCCGCAGCTAGCGTGAATGCCATGGACATCACCATTCACCAGACCTTCCTTCCGCACGACGACCCGGACAAGTCACTGACCTTCTACCGCGACGTTCTCGGCTTCGAGGTCCGCAACGACGTCGGGTACGCCGGGATGCGCTGGATCACGGTCGGCCCCGCCGGCCAGCCCGGCACGTCCATCGTCCTGGAGCCGCCGGTCGTCGACGGCTGCGGCATCACCGAGGACGAGAGCCGCATGATCAGCGAGATGATGGCCAAGGGCACCTACGCGGGCATCAACCTCGCCACGCCCGACCTCGACGGGACCTTCGCCAAGCTGGAGGCGAGCGGGGCCGAGGTCGTCCAGGAGCCGACGGAGCAGCCGTACGGCGTCCGCGACTGCGCCTTCCGCGACCCGGCGGGCAACCTGCTGCGCATCCAGGAGCAGCGCTGAGCCGCCGTCCGGCCCGCGTGGCCTGACCTGCACGAGGCCGCCCCCGGTACCGGAGGCGGCCTCCCGCACGAAACGGCGATCACCGGTCGCGAACCGGCGAACCGGACGTATCCTTCGGAGTCGGCGGGCTCGCGACAGGCGACGCCGGCGGAGACCGCGGAGGGCGGCTCCACCTGACAGATGGAGACACGATGAGCATGACCAGGGGGACGGAGGCGCAGTCGCCTGCGGAGCACCTCGCCGACCGCCACGACCTGATCCGCGTGCACGGCGCGCGGGTGAACAACCTCAAGGACGTCAGCGTCGAGATCCCGAAGCGCCGGCTGACCGTGTTCACCGGCGTCTCCGGCTCGGGCAAGAGCTCGCTGGTGTTCGACACGATCGCCGCCGAGTCGCAGCGGATGATCAACGAGACGTACAGCGCGTTCGTGCAGGGGTTCATGCCGACGATGGCGCGTCCCGAGGCGGACCTGCTGGAGGGGCTGACGACGGCGATCATCGTCGACCAGGAGCGGCTGGGCGCCAACCCCCGCTCCACCGTCGGCACCGTCACCGACGCCAACGCGATGCTGCGCCTGCTGTTCAGCCGGCTCGGGCAGCCGCACATCGGGCCGCCGAACGCGTTCTCCTTCAACGTCCCGTCGGTGAAGGCGGCCGGGGCGATCACCGTCGAGCGCAGCGGCGGCGCCAAGGCCGAGAAGGTGACCTTCACCCGCGCGGGCGGCATGTGCCCGCGGTGCGAGGGGCGGGGCGCGGTCTCCGACATCGACGTGCGGCAGCTCGTCGACGACTCCAAGTCGCTCAGCGAGGGGGCGATCACCGTCCCCGGCTACAAGGCGGACGGCTGGTCGGTGCGGTTCATCGTCCACACCGGCTTCTTCGACCCGGACAAGCCGATCCGCGACTACACCGATCAGGAGCGCCACGACCTCTTCTTCCGCGAAGCGGTCAAGGTGAAGATCGAGAACACGAACATGACCTACGAGGGGCTGGTGCCGCGCGTCAAGAAGTCCTTCCTGTCCAAGGACAAGGACGCGATGCAGCCGCACATCCGGGCGTTCGTGGAGCGCGCGGTGGCCTTCGCCGACTGCCCGGACTGCGGCGGGACGCGGCTGGCCGAGGCGGCCCGGTCCTCGAAGGTCAAGGGGATCAACATCGCGGACGCGTGCGCGATGCAGATCAGCGACCTGTCCGACTGGATCCGCGGGCTGGACGAGCCGTCGGTCGCGCCGCTGCTCACGACACTGCAGAGCACGCTCGACTCGTTCGTGGAGATCGGGCTGGGCTACTTGTCGCTGGACCGGCCGTCCGGGACGCTGTCGGGCGGTGAGGCGCAGCGCACCAAGCTGATCCGGCACCTCGGGTCCGCGCTGACGGACGTCACGTACGTGTTCGACGAACCCACCATCGGCCTGCACCCCCACGACATCCAGCGGATGAACGAGCTGCTGCAGCGCCTGCGGGACAAGGGCAACACGGTCCTCGTCGTGGAGCACAAGCCGGAGACGATCCAGATCGCCGACCACGTCGTGGACCTCGGCCCCGGCGCGGGGACGGCGGGCGGCACGGTCTGCTACGAGGGGACCGTCGCCGACCTGCGCGGGAGCGACACGCTCACCGGCCGCCACCTGGACGACCGCGCCGTGCTGAAGGATTCGGTGCGCAAGCCGGAAGGGACGATGGAGGTCCGCGGCGCGAACGCCCACAACCTGCGGGACGTGGACGTCGACATCCCGCTCGGCGTGCTCTGCGTGGTCACCGGCGTGGCAGGCTCCGGCAAGAGCTCGCTGATCAACGGCTCGGTGTCCGGGCGGGACGGGGTCGTCACGGTCGACCAGGCCCCGATCCGCGGGTCGCGGCGCAGCAACCCGGCGACGTACACGGGGCTGCTCGACCCGATCCGCAAGGCGTTCGCGAAGGCCAACGGCGTCCAGGCGTCGCTGTTCAGCGCCAACTCCGAGGGCGCCTGCCCCGCCTGCAACGGCGCGGGCGTCATCTACACCGAGCTCGGCTTCATGGACGGCGTCACCACCACCTGCGAGGACTGCGAGGGCAAGCGGTTCGAGGCGTCCGTGCTGGACTACCACCTCGGCGGCCGCGACATCAGCGAGGTGCTCGCGATGTCGGTGGCGGAAGCCGAGGAGTTCTTCGGCTCCGGTGACGCGCGCACCCCCGCCGCCCACAAGATCCTGGCCCAGATGGACGACGTCGGGCTCGGCTACCTCAAGCTCGGCCAGCCGCTGACGACCCTGTCCGGCGGCGAGCGGCAGCGGCTCAAGCTGGCCACGCACATGGGCGAGAAGGGCGGCGTCTACATCCTGGACGAGCCGACCACCGGCCTGCACCTCGCCGACGTCGAGCAGCTGCTCGGGATGCTCGACCGGCTCGTCGACTCGGGCAAGTCGGTCATCGTCATCGAGCACCACCAGGCGGTGATGGCGCACGCCGACTGGATCATCGACCTCGGGCCGGGCGCCGGCCATGACGGCGGCAAGGTCGTCTTCGAGGGCCCGCCCGCCGATCTGGTGGCCGCCCGCTCCACCCTCACCGGCGAGCACCTCGCCGACTACGTCGGCCGCTGACGGCCGGACACCGACGGCCGACCGCTGACGGCCGGGCACGGGGCCGCCTCCCTTCGCGGGGGGCGGCCCCGCCGCCGTTATGCCGCCGGTCCGTGGTCGAAGGTGTGGCGCGGGCCCGGCAGGCCGCTGGGCTCGGGCGGCGGGCCTTGGCGGACGCGCCGCCGCAGCCCGAGGTTTCCGGCGACCTCGTTGCGCAGGCGCGGGAGCTGCGCGTACAGCGCGTCGCCGGGGCAGGCGGTGGTGTTGTAGTCGCGGTGGCCGACGATGGCCTCCTGCGGGTCGAGTCCGTGGACGTCGCAGAGCCAGGCGCAGGTGGCGACGAGGGTGTCCCACAGCGCTTCGGTGGGCTCCTCGGTCATGTAGGTGCCCTCGTTCTCGATGCCGATCGTGTGGTCGTTGTGCCCGAGCGTCTGCGCGCCGACGACGAGATCTCCGGCGTTGATCGCGGCGAGGCTGCGGTTGCGTCCTTCCATGAGGTGGCCGCCGCGGCTGATCGTGAGCTGCTGGCCGGTGTCCTCCCAGCCGTTGGCCTCCATGTGGAAGCTCTGGATCGCGCGGGACAGCGTGAAGGCGTGCTCCCGCGACAGGTCGGCGGCGTTCGCGGTGGCGGTGTGGTGGACGACGATGTGGTCGGGAGCGCGGTTCAGCACGGTCGCCGCCTTCGTGGGCGGGCGCGCGGCCCACTCGGCACGGGTGTACCGGCGGGGCGCGGCCAGGGCGGACGCGGTGGGCCGCGGGCCGAGCAGCACGCCGCTCATCGCGGCTGCGGCGCTTCCGAGCAGGCCACGTCGGGTGAATGGAATATTGGCGGGCACGAGCGGCTCCCCTCTAGGTGTCGATCGGCCGGGGGTGCCGATCATGCGTGAATTCTCCCGTTACGACAACCCCGTCGCGGACCGAGGCATCAGTTCGTGGTGCGAACTTTGGGTAGGCTGGTCGGGTGGGAACGCAGCAGGATGACGAGCGGATCGGGGTCGTGGGCGCGCTGGTGCGGAGCGCGTTCCTGGTCAACGCCGTGTACGCCGAGTCGGCGCGGGAGCACGGCATCACGTCCCAGCAGGGTGTGCTGCTGTGCGTGCTGATGGCGCGGCCGCGCGGGATGGGCGAGCTGGGCGCGATGCTCGGGCTGGCCAAGTCGAGCCTGACCGGCCTGGTGGACCGGACGGAGCGCAACGGCCTGGTCAGGCGGGAACCCGACCCGGACGACCTGCGCGCGGTGCGGGTCGCGCTGACGCCGCAGGGTCGCAAGCTCATCGATGAGTTCTATCCCGAGACGTGCCGGAGGGTCGAGAGGCTCGCCGACGGTCTCGCGGACGCCGACCGGGACGCGCTCGCCGACGTGCTCGGCCGCGTCGTCCGGGACAACGAGGTTCCGGTGGTCTTCATGGAACCGGGCGAGGGGCCGTTCTCCAAACACTGACTCCGCGACCGGGGGTTGCAGTTCGTAGTACGAACTAATATGGTTCGTGATACGAACTCTTCTCCTATGTGCGGGGTGTGTCATCATGAGCAGAACCGTCGCCGTCATCGGCGGAGGCTACGGCGGAGCGGCCGTCGCCAAGGCATTGGACGCCGAGGCCGACGTGTCCTCGTCGAGCCCAGGCGGAGAACATCCTCGCCCAGCTGCGCGGGGAGCAAGCGTCGGCGGTCTACCGGCCGTCGCCGGAGCCCATGATCCTGCTCCCGCTCGGGCCTCGCGGCGGTGTCGGCCAGATGCCCGCGGAGGGTGGGCCGTCCGTTCTCCCTGCCCCGGCGGTCGCCGAGTACAAGGGCGCCGACCTGTTCACCGGACGGTTCGCCGAACTGTTCGGCACCACCGCTTGAGAAGGGAGGCGGAACGATGCCGGTAAAGAACGTCGTCTTCGGCTTCGGCGCCCACACCGGCGTCGCGGACGCGCCCGAACTGCTTCGCCTGGCTCAGCAGGCCGACCGGGACGGTCTCGACATCTTCTCCCTGTCGGATCATCCCTACATCGGCGGGCGCCTGGACGCCTACGCCGCCATCGGGTTCATCCTCGGGCGGACGGAGCGCATCGCGGGCCTCGCGAACGTCACCAACCTGCCGACCCGTCCGGCCCCGATGCTGGCGCGGACGGTGACGTCGCTGTCGGCGCTGTCCGGCGGCCGTGTCGTGCTCGGCATGGGCGCGGGCGGGCTCTGGGACCGGATCTCCGACATGGGCGTCCCGCGGCTCTCGCCGGGCGATGCCGTGGAGGCTTTCGAGGAGGCGATCATCTTGGTGAGAAAACTGTCGGGCGGCGGCCCGCCGGTCACCCACCACGGGCGCCACAACCGGGTGGACGAGATCGAACCCGCCCCCGTGGCCGCGCCTCCTGTGTGGACCGGATCGGTCGGACCGAAATCCCTGGCCGCAACCGGACGCGTCGCGGACGGCTGGATCCCCGGCCACGCCGCCGACTGGCTCAGCGACCGGTACCGGAGGTCGCGGCCGATCATCGATGAGGCGGCGGCCGCGGCGGGCCGCGATCCGGGGGAGATCCGCACGGTCTTCAACCTTCCGGGTCGCATCACCGACCGTCCGCCGGCCGCGACCCGCGACCGGTCCGGGCGCTGGATCGGCGGTTCCGTCGGCCAGTGGGTCGAGGAGCTGACCGGGGCGGTCCTGGAGCATGGCGCGTCGGGCTTCACGCTGTTCCCGGCCGGCGACGGGGCGCAGGACGACGTGTTCCTCGGGCGCTGGGCCAGGGAGATCGTCCCGGCCGTGCGCGAAGCCCTGCTCAAGGAAGGCGGGTGAGGCGTCAGCGGCGCTGGAAGCCGTCCTTGGTGCGCAGGCCGTAGCCGAACGCGCGGTCGAAGGAGATGTGGGCCAGCCAGCCGCACATCCCGGCGAAGATCGGCGCCCAGGTGAAGGGCACGACGGTGTAGATCGCGATCAGGGCGACCGGGACCAGCGCCCGGTGCGCGGCGTTGTAGTACGGGACGGCGCGCGGCGGGAGCTGGCCCTTCTCGACCTTGTGGGCGTCCCGGGCTCCGGCCAGGAAGGTCAGGTCGGGGGCGATGAAGAAGACGACGGCGAGGAGGACCGCGAGCCAGCCGTGGTTGACGCCTTCGAGGACGGCGAAGGCCGTCCAGAACAGGGCGTTGGCCAGCCACGCGACGCGGCGGACGGTGCGGGCGCGGTCAACCTTGGCGGTCGCGGCGGGGGCGGTGATGGTGCTCATGGCCTGGACTCCTTTGCACGGCGGCTAATGCTCTTAGCTATAACCATAAAGCTAAGAGCATTAGCCGTCAAGCTTGACGGAGTCGTGCGTAGACGTCGCCGGACCTGCCGCGCGGGCGGATGCGTTCGAGCCGCTGTTCCAGGGTGGCCGCGTCCAGCCAGCGCGGGGCGGCGAACCGCATCGTCTCGACGGGGGAGTAGTTGTACTCGTAGCCGCCGGACGCCGCGCCGAGCCGCTCCACCAGGCGCAGCGACTCCAGCCCCGCTTCGTGGGCGGACGGGATGTACTCGAACGAGAGCGCGGGCAGGGCGCGGGTGAGGCCCGCGAGGACGTCCGCCTCGTAGCCCTCGACGTCGATCTTGCAGAAGGCCGGGACGCCGTGGGCCGCGATGAGGTCGTCCAGCGTCGTCACGGCCACCTCGACGGTCCGGTCCCAGCGGACGCGGGCGAAGCCGCTGTCGGCCGCGACCGACTCGATCCAGCCGCGCGACATCGAGGACACCGTCGGCGTCGCCGTCGAGAGGGCCAGATCGGCCGTGCCGGGCCGCGCGCCGACGGCGTCCGGCACGATCGTTACGTCGTTGTCGCGGCCGTAGAAGAGGCGCAGGACGCGCAGGCAGTCGGGCTGCGGCTCGGCCGCGACGACCCGCGTCCCGAGGCCCCGCCAGACGCGCACCCGCCCGCCCACGTGCGCGCCGATGTCGAAGGCCAGATCACCCGGCCCGAGGAACTCGCCGTAGAGGCGCGTCGCGCGGCGGTGTTTGCCCGGGACGCCGTAGTACATGACCAGGGACCGTGCGATCCCGTAGGCGCGCAGCAGCATCCGCCGACATTACCGCGCCGGTCCGCCGCCCCGGCCGGATTCCCGGCGCCGTGTCGGGGAACGTCCTGCCAGGTGGAGACCAGGCCGTGGACGTCGGGCCGGGCCACCCGCTCGCCGTTCGTCCTGCCGAGCGGGCTGCGAGGACGGCTCGCCGGACGCCTCATGCTGCGGATGAACAAGCAGGACGAGGTCGCCCGCCTGCTCGCCGTCCGGCCCGGGGAGCGGGTGCTGGAGGTCGGGTACGGGCCGGGCGGGCTGATCCGCCGCCTCGCCCGGACGCCCGCCGGGCGCGTCTGCGGCGTCGACCCGTCGCCGGAGATGCGCGGCATGGCGGCCAGGCGCGCGGCGCGGGCGGACCTCCGGGTGGGGACGGCCGAGGACACGGGGTTCGGCGACGCCGAGTTCGACTGCGTCGTCTCGGTCAACAGCGTGGCGCTCTGGCCGTGCCTGGAGCGCGGGCTGGACGAGCTGCGCCGCGTCACGCGGCCCGGCGGCCGGGTGCTGATCGCCTGGCATGGAGGCCGCCGTCCGCCGAGGATCGCGCGGAGGTTCAGGCTGCCGGACGACCAGCTCGACCGCATCGAGGACGCGCTGCGCCGCCGCTTCTCGAACGTCCATCGGCACGAACTGTCCGAACTGACGGCGTTCACGGCCAGGCGCGACCGCCCGGGCGAGCGGGACGACGGCCGAAGCGCGGGTCAGGGCTTGCGGGCCAGGCCGCCGTAGACGGAGACCTGCGAGTCGTCGATCTGGCGGGCCTCTTCGTCCGGGCGCCAGTGGTGGACGGCCGTCACGCCCGGCTCGACCAGTTCCAGGCCGTCGAAGAAGCTCGTGATCTGCGCCGTGGTGCGGCCCTTGGTGCGGGTCACGAGCTCGTTGTTCTTCTTCAGGGCGTTGAGCGGCTTGGCGGCGCTCTCGATGTTGATCGTGGAGAGGGCGAGGAAGCTGCCGGACGGCAGCGGCTCCAGCAGCCGCCGGACGATCCGCCGGGCGTCGTCGTCGTCGTGGATGAAGTGGATGACGGTGAGGAGGCACAGCGCGACGGGCTCGTTCAGGTCGAGCGTCTCGTGGACCTCACGCGCGGTCAGTATGGCGTCCGGCTCGCTCAGATCGGCCTGGATGTAGCGGGAGCGTCCCTCGGGGGTACTGGTGAGCAGGGCGCGGGCGTGCACGAGCACGATCGGGTCGTTGTCGACGTAGACGATCCGGGCCGACGGGTCGACGTCCTGGACGACCTCGTGCAGGTTGGGCGAGGTGGGCAGGCCGGTCCCGATGTCGAGGTACTGCCGGACACCGTGGTCGACGGCCAGGTGGCGCGCGACCCGGACCATGAAGTTGCGGCTGGCCCGCATGGACGTGCGCATGTACGGCGCGATCTTGACGATCTCCGCCGCGGCCTCCCGGTCGGCGGCGTAGTTGTCCTTGCCGCCCAGCAGGTAGTCGTAGACCCGGGCCGAGTGGGCCACGTCGGTCCGCAGCTCGGCCGAGCGCGGTTCACGGTCCGCTGTGTCCGGCACGGGAAGCCCCCATCGATCGGTGCGGTGGCACGCCCCACATACTAATGAGGCCGGTCACCCTTTGGATCACGTTTTGTGGGGGTTGACGGCACATTGCAGTAAAGGGAACTCCACTGGCGGGCCGAATTCCCGTCAGGACGGCGGAAGGCCGAGCGCGCGGGCGATCAGCATGCGCTGCACCTCGGACGTCCCCTCGCCCACCTCCAGGATCTTCGCGTCCCGATAGGATCATTATGGACCCCGCCGTCACCAGATCGTCTGTCAGTTGATGGTTGACCTGCGCATATGAGCGATCCGCCGGTGGCAGGCTCAGGTTGATGGTCGACCGCCAACGGAGGGACCTCGGCTGTGATCTCCCCGTTTGGGAGACGTTCGGGAGACGGCGATCACGGGTCCCGTTCATCTGGCGAGCAGCAGATCGTTCAAGACCGGCACCAGTGACGTTGGCCACAGCGCGCGCCGCTGCTCCAGTGTCTGTTCCCAGAGTGACTGGAGCCGCCCACGGAGCTGCCTACGCATGAACGGAGAGACGTGGGCGTAGGTTCCGCCGATGCCTGGCATCGAGTGGCCGAGGCGGTCATGAACGAGGACGTTGGAGGTGCCGATGTCGTCCAGCCAGACCCTCTGGGAGTGCCGAAAACCGTGCGGTGTCAAGCCAGCGATGATCGGTACCCACGACGCGAGCTCCGTCTGCTGGACATGCCCGGCGGCGGTGGCAGCGGCGAGCCGAGGTCGGTGCCGGCTGCGCCCCCCGGCGGGCCACTTGCAGGGTTCACCTGCCGCAGCGTCGCAGCGGGGGCAGTCCACTGCCAGGGCGTCCACGATGGGAAGGTCGTAGTGGGGGATGCCCCCCTCACCCTCGGTGGCGCCCAATC